>PAQX01000005.1 GCA_002709835.1 Deltaproteobacteria bacterium | reverse complement strand
ACGCTTCCGCTTCTGACGCGGCGGCCTAACGTCGGTCGAGGAGGAGCGTCGCGTTTGCGCGACCGATCACGCCCTCGGCGTCGTTGATCGTCGCGCTGCTCAGGCCGATGCCGTCTGCGGAACGGGTCGTGACGCCGCGGAGGCCGATCCAGTCGGAGCACGGCTCGCGGACGATGTGGACCGAGAGGTCAGGGTTGATCGACGTGTACCGCTCGTAGTCCATCGCGTTGCCGGTCCCACTCGCGAAATCCACGACCGCAGCGAGGCCGACGACCGGGGTCGTCTCCTCGCCGGCGACGACCCGTGCGCGAAGTCGGGCCCACGTGGACGAGGGCTCGCCGCAGACCGCAGCGTGGCCCGGCACGAGATCGCAGGCCATCACGAAAGGCGGGATCCGGCCGAAGCCGCTGCGCATCTCGAACTCGGGTACGACCTCGGGAGGGGCGCCCAGATCCTCGGCCGAGTCAATCGGCGCTTCGAGCTCAGTCAGGGCGTCGGTCGTGCGGACGCGGAGCGCGGTCGCCCGTGTGACCGGGGTGTCGCCATCGTAGATCGTCGTCTCCAGTCCCTGAATGCGTCGTCCGCCGCGGATGATCCGGGTCTCCACCCGGAGCGGTGTGAGCGGGACCCCGCGAAACATGTCGACGGAGAATCGGGCCAGGCGCATCGGGACCGGGCTCGGCATGCGGTCGACGGCGTAGGCCACCAGCGCCGAGACGGCGCCGCCGTGCTGGTGAACGGGATTCCAGGGGCCGCCCGCGTAGGGCGTGCAGTGGATCTCGAGGGTCTCGGCGTCGTCGCGCGTCTCGGTACCCTTGCGTTCGAACAGGGCGTCGTCATTTCCGGCTTTTTTCATGGCGGCCAGACGGTAGGGCGTTCGGCGCGCTCGCGGAGCGCGTCTCGAAGCACTGCGAGTCCCCGCGCGGGTGGGTTCGGACGGCCTCAATCGCGCCGGTCGATGGGGTAGACTGCATCGCGTCCCACCGCGCTCTGCGCGAATCCGGAGTCCCCGCTTGAGCCCCGAACCGCATGGCATCGTGCGCGCGCTTCTCCGCCTCCAGGCGGAGGAGGGCTGGCTGCCGCCGGAGCGCCTCGAGGCGCTGGCGGGCAAGCTCGGCGTTCCGCTCCACCGGATCGAGAGTGTCTCGACGTTCTATACCCACTTCCGCCGGGAGCGACCGGCGGGGGCGATCGTCGAGGTCTGTCGCGACCTGTCCTGCCGGCTGGCGGGGGCGGAGCGCGCCTGCACTCGGCTCGAGGACCTCGCCGCGGCACGCGGCGCGGGCGGGGAGGGCGCACCGCCCTTCGAGGTCCACGAAGTCTCGTGTCTCGGGCGCTGCGATGGGGCGCCCGCGGCGGCACTCGGAGATCGGGTGCTCGACGCAGCGGACGAGGACGCGGTCCTCGAGGCCGTGGCCGAGCAGGCGTCGACTTCCATCGAACGACCGGTCCGGCCCTGGCCTGCTGCAGATCCGTATAGGACGGGCGATCTCGCCCCCTTCTCCGTTCTCCGGGCCGTCGTCGAAGCCGACTCGAAGACGGAGCCCGTGGAACGACTCGAAGGCGCCGGACTGCGCGGGATGGGAGGCGCCGGCTTTCCGACGGGCCGCAAGTGGTCGCTGGTCGCCGCGGAAGCCGCTGATCAGAAGGTCGTCGTCTGCAACGCGGACGAGAGCGAGCCGGGGACGTTCAAGGATCGCGAGCTGCTCCACGACGTGCCTCACCTCGTCCTCGAAGGAATGGCGCTCGCGGCGTGGTGCGTAGGCGCCGAGCGCGGCATCGTCTTCATCCGACACGAGTACGGCGCGGAGCGCGCACGACTGGAAACCGCTCTCGAAGCGGCCCGCGACGCCGGCGTGCTGGGAAGAGACCTCTTCGGGTCCGGCTTCTCCTTCGACGTCGAGATCTTCGTCTCGCCCGGCGGCTACATCCTCGGAGAAGAGACCGCCCTCCTCGAATGCATGGAGGACCGGCGGGGCGAGCCGCGGAACAAGCCGCCGTTTCCGGGAAACGCTGGCCTCGATGGCCTGCCGACCTTGATCAACAACGTCGAGACCCTCGTGCACGCCGTTTCGATCATCCATCGCGGCGTCGATTGGTGGAAGGGGCTCGGGCTCGGGGACTTCGCCGGCCACAAGTTCCTGTCGGTGAGCGGCGACATTGCAGAGCCCGGCGTTTCGCTCTTCCCGGTCGGCACGCGCCTCGAAGACGTGCTGCAGGCACACGGCGGGATGAAGGACGGTGCCGCGCTCCAGGCGGTCGCGCCGGGTGGGGCTTCGAGCAACTTTCTCGGACCGGAGGCGCTCGATCTCGCCCTGGACTTCGACGCGCTCGCGGCGGCGGGGACGATGCTCGGATCGGGGGCCGCTGTCTTCGTCGCAGAAGGACGCAACCTGCTCGACGTAGGCATCTCGATCACGAAATTCTTCCGGAACGAGTCCTGCGGCAAGTGCGTCCCGTGCCGGGTCGGCTCGGAGAAGGCGGTCGCGCTTCTCTCGCAGGGGCGCGGCGTGTCCAGCGAAGACGAGGCGCTGGTACGGTCGATTCACGAGACGATGCAGCAGACGAGCATCTGCGGCCTCGGGCAGGTGGCCCTCGGGCCACTGCTCTCGATCCTCGATCGCTTCCCGGACGTCGCGAACGCGACCGACGGGGACTGAGACGGCGCGGTCGATCATGTCGGTCGCGCGGGCAGGCATCGTGCTCTGTGGCGGACGGTCGTCCCGGATGGGGCGTGCGAAAGCCTGGCTTCCCTGGTTCGATGGACGCACGCTGATCGAGCACGTCGTCGAGCGGATCCGACCGGCGGTGGACGAAGTGCTGGTCGTGACTTCGGTGGCGCTCGATCTGCCGGCCCTCGATGCGCGCGTCGTGCGCGACCGGGAGCCCGAGCGGGGGCCCCTCGCGGGACTGCGTGACGGTCTGGCGGCGACGTCGGCGGCGCACGCGTTCGTGACGGCGACCGATGCGCCTTTCCTGACGACGGAGTACGTGGACGGGATGTTGAGCCGGCGGGCGGCCTGCGCTCCGGTCGAAGAGGGGCACGTCCAGGTGCTGTCCGCGGTCTATCCCGGCGAAGGTGCGGCGGTCGCCGAACGACTGCTCGAGGAGGGGCGGGGCCGTCCGCGCGATCTGCTGGAAGCGCTCGACTACGAAGCCCTCGACGCCAACGACCCCGCGCTGGCCTCAGCGCCGTGGAAAGGGTTCAACACGCCCGACGCCTACCTCGATGCGGTGCGCGGCGAGGACCCGGACGCGCGCTGTCGGATCGAGTTCCTCGGGCGGGCCGCGCTCGCGAGCAAGTCGCCGAACCTCGAAGTTCCGGTCGGGACGCTGGGCGACGTCCTCGCCCAGGCGGCGCGAGCCTGCGATCTCGATCTCGATCTCGTCGAGGGGGAGCAGGTCGCTCGCGGTCACCTCGTCTCGCTCGGGGGTCGGGATCTCGTGCGCGATCTGTCGCTGCCGGTGGGGCCAGACGAACGGATCTCTGTCCTCGACGCGCAGGCCGGGGGCTGAGCGTGTCGGGCATCCACGGTCGCTACCTCCGCATCGACCTCTCTCGCGGAACGTCCGAACACGTCGCGATTCCGGAGTCCGTCTCGCGCCGCCTGCTCGGCGGCGTCGGCCTCGGAACCTGGCTGCTGCTGCGCGAGTCGACGCCGGGTTTCGATCCGCTCAGCGCCGAGGCGCCGCTGGTCTTCGCCTTCTCTCCCCTCGTGGGAACGGGGCTCACGACCAGCGCGAAGTTCGCGGTCGTCGCGAAGTCGCCGCTGACGGGCTTCGTTTGCGACGCTCTGGCAAGCAGTCACTTCGCGATCGCGGGCAAGCGGATGGGCATCGACGCGATCGTGGTCAAGGGGGCGTGTGAAACGCCGTCGGAGTGGGTGAGAGGTGTGCTCCGTCCGACCGCTTCGTGGGGACGGTCGGCGGCGGAGACGACCTCAGTGCTCGGGGGGGAAGGGCGAGTCGCGGCGATCGGCGTCGCCGGCGAGCAACTCGTTCGCTTCGCGACGATCTCCGCGGACGGGCGACACGCGGGTCGCGGCGGTCTGGGCGCGGTGATGGGAGCGAAGCGACTGAAGGCGATCGTCGTCGCCGGCGAACTCGAGACGCCGATCGCAGATCGCACGGCCCTCGAGGCACGTGCGGATCGATTGCGGGCGCGTGCTGCGGGGCCGGAGACGGCGAAGTACCGGGAGCTCGGGACCGTTGGGAATCTGCTGGCCTTCGATCGCGTGGGCGCCCTGCCGACCCGCAACTTCCAGACGAGCCATTTCGAAGGGGCGGAGAAGCTCGCCGCCGAACGATGGCGGGGCGAGCGCGCCCATCGTCGCGCGGCCTGCGCGCACTGCACCATCGGATGCGAGCAACGCTATGCGAGCCGACCGGGCGGCGCCGCGGACGTTCGCATCGAATACGAGAGCCAGTTCGCGCTCGGTCCGCTCGTCGGCGTCGCGGATCCAGACGCGGTGCTGGCGTCTTCGGCGCGTTGCGACGCGCTCGGGCTCGACACGATCTCGGCGGGCGCCACGCTCGCTTTCTCGATGGAGTGCGGCGAGCGGGGGTGGCTCGAGGGCGCGCCCGCTTTCGGAGACGATCTCCTGCCCTGGCTCGACCGGATTGCGACCCGGGATGGGCTGGGAGATCGGCTCGCCGAAGGGTCGCTCCGGCTCGCGCGCGAAATCGGGGACGAAGCGGTCGGGATCGCGCCTCAGGTGAAGGGGCTCGAGATGCCCGGCTACGAGCCGCGAGCGCTCCAGACGATGGCGCTCGGTCTGGCGGTCTCGAGCCGCGGGGCCGATCACAATCGGAGCAGCGCCTACGAGGCGGATTTTTCGGAGGAGGTCGACCGGATGCACGGGGACGCACGCTCGGTCGCGGCGGCCGTCGCGGCCGAAGAGCGCGCGGCGATCCTGGATTCGCTGGTGCTCTGCAAGTTCGTCCGGGGGGCGATGGGCGACCTCTTCGAGGAGTCCGCCGCGATCCTCTCGGACCTGACGGGGGAGGCGTGGTCGGCCGACGGTGTCGAGACCGTCGCCAAGCGCATCGTCGACCTTCGCCGGCTCGGGAACGAGCGCGAAGGCTGGCAGCCCGCCGACGATTCACTGCCGAAGCGCTTCCTCGAAGAACCCATTCCGGGTGGGCCGGCCGTTGGTGCGCGCCTTCCGGCAGAGCGGCTCCGCGACCTGATCCGGAGCTACTATCTCGAACGCGGCTACGACGAGTCGGGCCGTATCTCGAGCGACCGCCGCACGGCGTTCGAAAGCGAGCTGGGCCTGGATCTCACGGGTCCCGCTTCGGGCGGAGCAGACGACGCATGAAGCTCACGATCGACGGAGTCGAGATCGAAGCAGACGAGGGGCAGACGATCATCGAAGCCGCGGCGGCGGCCGGGATCGAAATCCCGACGCTGTGCCACACACCGGGGCTCGACCCGGTCGGCGTCTGCCGGATGTGCGTCGTCGACGTCGGCGAGCGGGTCAAGGCCGCGGCCTGCGTGCGCGAGTGCCGGCCGGGAATGACGGTGACCACGGATTCGCCCGAGCTCGAGCGCCACCGTGCCATGCTGACCGATCTTCTGATGAGCGATCAGCCGAACGCGCCTGCGGAGGATCGTCGCGAGGCCGCCCTGGAAGACAATGAGCTGGTTGCCCTCGCGCGCCGCTACGACGTCGATGGCTCCCGCTTTCCGGCTTCCCCTGACGCACCGGCGCGCACTCAGGACACGAGCTCCCGGGTGATCGACGTCGACCACCAGGCCTGCATCCTCTGTGACCGATGCATCCGGGCCTGCGACGACGTCCAGAGCAACGAAGTTCTCGGCCGGACGGGGAAGGGGTACGGCGCCCGGATCGCCTTCGACCTCGATCAGCCGATGGGCGAGAGCACGTGCGTGTCCTGCGGCGAGTGCGCCGCGGCCTGTCCGACCGGCGCCCTCGTGGATCGTGCGCTTCATTCGCCGCTCCGCCCGCGTGCGGAGCTCGAGCAGGTCGACAGCGTATGTCCCTACTGCGGGGTCGGCTGCGCGCTGACCTACCACGTCGACCGCGGGGCGAACGAGATCGTCTTCGCCGAAGGAAGAGAGAGCCCCGGTAATCAGGGGCGCCTCTGCGTGAAGGGGCGATACGGCTGGGACTATTCCTCCCACCCGCAGCGACTCACGAAGCCGCTGATCCGGCGCGAGACCGCCTACCCGAAGGGCGCGCTCTCGAAGGACGTGCGGGGCGAGCACGACGGCCGTCGCAAGCCGGGCGGGATCGTCGACGATGCCGAGGTCCTGCCGGCGTTCCGCGAAGCGAGCTGGGAGGAAGCCCTCGATCTCGTCGCGTCGAAGCTCGCAGGGATCCGTGATCGCGACGGCGGTGACGCTCTGGCCGGCTTCGGGAGCGCGAAGTGCTCGAACGAGGAGGCCTATCTCTTCCAGAAGCTCGTGCGGGCCGGCTTCGGTACGAACAACGTCGACCACTGCACCCGCCTTTGTCACGCGTCGAGTGTCGCAGCTCTTCTAGAGTCGATCGGAAGTGGCGCGGTCACGACGACGTACGGGGATATCGAGAATGCCGGTGCCGCGCTGATCGCGGGTTCGAATACGACGGCGAACCACCCGGTCGCTGCGACCTTCTTCAAGCAGGCGCGAAAGAACGGAACGAAGCTGATCGTCGTCGACCCGCGTCGTGAGACGATCGCTGACCACGCGGACTACCACTGCCGCATCAAGCCGGGGACCGACGTCGCCTTCTACAACGCGATGATGCACGTGATCATCGCCGAAGGGCTCGTCGACGAGGCGTTCGTCGCGGACCGGACCGAGAACTTCGAGGCGCTTCGTGAGCGGGTCGCCGCGTACGACCCGGAGCGCGCGGCCAAGATCTGCGGCGTCGAGGCCGAGGCGATCCGGGAGGTCGCACGGGTCTTCGGCGAGGCGGACAATGCGATCCTCTTCTGGGGCATGGGAATCTCGCAGCACGTCTACGGGACGAACAACGCGCGCTGCCTGATCTCGCTCGCGCTGCTCACGGGCAACGTGGGCAAGTCCGGCGCCGGGCTCCACCCGCTCCGCGGACAGAACAACGTCCAGGGTGCGAGCGACGCGGGGCTCATCCCGATGGTCTACCCCGACTACCAGCCGGTCGGAGATCCGGAGATCCGAGCCAAGTTCGAAACCGCCTGGGGACGCGAGCTGTCGCCCGACCCGGGACTCACCGTCGTCGAGATCACCCGCGCCGCCCTCGAGGGCGGGATCCGCGGCATGTACATCATGGGCGAGAATCCCTTCCTCTCGGATCCGAACGTGAACAAGGTCCGGAAGGCGCTGGCGAATCTCGAGTTCCTCGTGGTGCAGGACATCTTCCTGACCGAGACCGCCGAATTCGCCGACGTGATCCTGCCGGCGAGCGCGTACCTCGAGAAGGAAGGCACCTACACGAACACCGATCGCCGGGTTCAGCTCGGGCTGCCGGCGCTCCACCTGCCCGGCGAGGCGCGGCTCGACTGGCAGATCGTCCAAGGGATCTCGAACCGGCTCGGATACCCGATGGACTATCAGAGTTCGTCGGAGATCTTCGACGAGATGGCGGGGCTGACGAACAGCTACGCGACGCTCAGCCACGAAAATCTCGGGCCCCACGGCAAGCTCTGGCCGAACCCGGATCCCGCGACCCAGGAAGGGCCCGTCGTGCTCTTCGACGAGACCTTCCCGACGCCGACTGGCCGCGCGAGACTCGTCCCTGCGGAATGGACCGCGGCCCCCGAACTTCCCGACGAGGACTACCCCTTCGTGCTCAACACCGGCCGGCTGCTGGAGCACTGGCATACCGGCGCCATGACGCGCCGGGCGAGCGCGCTCGATGCGATTGCGCCGGAGGCGTTCGTGGCGATGCATCCCGACGACGGGGCTGCGATCGGGATCACCGACGGGGATCGCGTGACGATCGAGAGTCGTCGCGGGCGGATCCAGCTCGCGGCCCGGCTCACGACCCGGGAGAGTCGCGGGGCGGTATTCGTCCCCTTCCACTTCCGGGAGGCGGCAGCGAACCTGCTGACCCTCGACGAGCTCGATCCGGACGGAAAGATCCCCGAGTTCAAGTTCTGCGCCGTCCGCGTGACGCCCTCCGGAGACTGAGGGCGCACCCATGAGCGAGAGGGCTTCGGCGCTGCCGGATCAGGCGGGGGTCGTCGTGATCCGGGGCAGTACCGTCCCGGACCGAGCATTCCTACGGCGGCACCGAAGTGACCGCCGCGTCCGGGATCGCGAAGGCGCATAGGAGGTCGAGATCGCGGCGGGCTGCCGCATCTCCCAGGTAGAAGAGCCGCCTTCTGAAGGAATCGGATCAGGCTGCGGTCTTGCGAGCGCGGACCCGTGCCCAGTAGGCATCGAGGTCCGCCCGGAGCCCGGGCGCCAGAAAGTAGAGGCCGATCAGGTTCGCGAAGGACATCGCGAAGATCATCGCGTCTGAGAATTTGAGGATCGCGGCGAGCGTCGTCGCGCAGCCGACGATCGCGCAGACGCAGTAGAAGAGGTTGAATACCAGTCGCACCCGCCGCGAAGGCCCGAAGAGATACACGCACCCCTCGAGGCCGTAATACGACCAGGAGATCAAGGTCGAGTAGGCGAAGAGGAAGACGACGACCGAGAGGACCGGCGGGAACCAGGAAACGACCTGCGCGAAGGCCTTTGAGGTGAGCTCGACGCCACTCACCGCGCCGGTGCCGAGGACCTCTGGATCGAGGCCCGTGGTGATGACGAGCGCGGTGATCGAGCAGACGATCACCGTGTCGATGAAGGGCTCGAGCATCGCAACGAAGCCCTGGGTCAGGGGCTCGCTCGTACGGACGGCGGAATGGGCGATCGAGGACGACCCGATCCCGGCTTCGTTCGAGAAGGCCGCCCGGCGGAAGCCGAGGACCACGACCCCGAGGACGCCGCCGACCGCGCCCGCTGGCGAGAAGGCTTCAGTCACGATCCGGACGATCGCGTCGGGCAGGCGATCGATGTTGCTGCCGATCACGTAGAGGCCGGTGGTGATGTAGAGGAAGGCCATGGCCGGGACGAGGCCCGAGGTCACGCGCGCGATCACCTTGATCCCGCCGAGGATCACGGCGGCGACGGTGATCGCCAGAAAGAGCCCGAAGACCGCGCCCTGCCCATGAGCGAAGCTCTCGGACTCGCCGGTCGCCGCGACGAACTGCACGAAGGCCTGGTTGGCCTGGAACATGCCGACGCCGACGCTGCCGAAGATCACGCATACGCCGTAGTAGAGGGCGAGGCCCCGGCCGAGTCGTCCCCAGCCGCGCTCCGCGAGCCCTCGTTCCAGAAAGTACATCGGGCCGCCGGAGACGGTCCCGTCCGGATTCTCGCGTCGGTACTTCACACCGAGGGTGCACTCGGCGAACTTCGACGCCATGCCGAGGAAGCCCGCGACCACCAGCCAGAACGCCGCGCCCGCGCCGCCGACGGAGACCGCGACGGCGACGTGGGCGATGTTGCCGACGCCGACCGTTCCGGAGACCGCGGTCGTCAGCGCCTGGAAATGGTTGACGTCGCCAGGTTCGTCGTCCTCGTCCTCGAGGCCGCGAACGATTCGAATCGCGTGAGCGAAGCCGCGAACGTTGATCAGCCGGAGATAGGCCGTGAAAAAGGCGGCGCCCGCGATCAGCCAGACCACGATCAACGGGACGTCGACCCCCGCGATCGGGGCTTCGAACATGACGATCGCATCCGCGACGTCGGCGACGCCCTGGAAGGCGCGATCGATGACCTGGTCGAGACTCTGTGTGTCACTCGGCTCGGGTGTGGGGTTGGGCACGGCCGCATGTTAGCCTGACCCCTCGTCACTTCGAGCGCGGGCGGACCGGGCTCGCGCCCACTCCAGGAGTCGCCCGTGCCCCTCGAGACCCTCGACCTCGTCCTGCGCACTCATGCCGCCGAGATCCCGGACAAGGTCGCCCTGCGCGCCGGGAACCGCCTCTGGACCTACCGCGAGTTGGAGGCGGAATCTGCCCAGGTCGCGCACGGCCTGCTCGCTTCCGGCGTGGAGCCCCAGCAGCGGGTCGCTTTCCTCGACCGGAACGTCCCGGAGTACTTCACGCTGCTCTTCGGTGCTGCGATGGTCAACGCGGTCACGCTCGCCGTGAACTGGCGTCTGGCGGCGCCGGAGATGGAGTACATCCTGAACCACGCACAGGCGCGCGTCCTGTTCATCGGCGCGGAGTTCCTCGGCCATCTCGCCCAGATGAACCTCGAGACGGTCGAGCAGATCGTGGTGATGACCGGTGAGGCCGGTGAATACGCCGCCTACGAAGACTGGATCGCCGACCGGTCGACCGAAGACCCGGCCGTCGGCTGCGCGACCGAGGACGTCTGCTACCAGCTCTACACCTCGGGGACGACGGGGCTGCCGAAGGGGGTCGAGCTCACCCATCGCAATCTGATGACCGCTCTCCACCAGGGCGCGATCGACTGGAAGATCGATCCCGACAGCGTCGTCATGGTCGCCATGCCGCTCTTCCACATCGCCGGGAGCGGTTGGGGCGTCGGCGGCTTCGTGCAGGGGGCCGAGCAGGTGCTCGTGTACGAGATGGATCCGACCGAGGTGCTCCGCCTGATCGAGGTCCACGGGGTCACGAACACGCTCTTCGTCCCCGCCGTGCTTCAGGTCCTGTCGGGGTTCCCCGGCGTCGAGAAGACCGACTTCAGCTCGATGCGCGCGATCGTGTATGGCGCGTCCCCGATCTCGGAGGAGATTCTCGTCCGCTCGATGAAGGTCTTCGGATGCGGGTTCATCCAGACCTACGGCCTGACGGAGACGACCGGGGGGATCACCACGCTCCAGCCCGAGGAGCACGATCCCGGCGGTTCGAAGGCCCATTTGCTTCGTTCAGCGGGGCGACCCTGGGGCGACGTGAAGATCCGGATCGTCGATCAGGAGACGGGCGAGGATCTGCGGGATGGCGAGGTCGGCGAGATCTGGTGCGCCACCGATCAGAACATGAAGGCCTATTGGCGGAACGACGAGGCGACCGCGGAGGTGTTTCCGGAGGGACGCGACGCGGACGGGATCGGCTGGTTCCGGACCGGTGACGCCGGCTACCTGCGCGAGGGCTACCTCTACATCCACGATCGCGTGAAAGACATGATCGTGTCCGGCGCGGAAAACGTGTACCCCGCGGAGATCCAAAACGTGCTCATGGCTCACGACGCCGTCGCGGACGCCGCGGTGATCGGCGTACCGTCCGAGAAGTGGGGCGAGACGGTCAAGGCGATCATCGTCGATGCGCCCGGTGGAGGCGCGACCGACGAGGAGTTGGTCGAGTGGTGCCGTGAGCGGCTCGCCCACTACAAGTGCCCGACCTCGGTCGACCGGATCGATGCGCTCCCCCGAAACCCGTCCGGCAAGATCTTGAAGACGGAGCTGCGCGAGCCCTACTGGAAGGGGCAGGCCCGTCGCGTGAACTGAGGCTTCGGCTCAGGCGAAGTCGTCGCGAAGACGCTCGCGGATCTCGGCGACGCCTTCGATGCCGGCTTCGACCGACGGGGCGATCGGCATCACGTTGAAGTGACGGCAGCCGGCCTCGGCATAGGCGGCGAGGAAGTTCGCGACCTCTTCGGCTGTGCCGTAGGGGCTGTACTTCTCGAAGGGCTCGAAGGGGATTCGGTAGAAGTCCTGCATCTCGCGAGCGAGACGTTCCCGCGCGCGATCGCGGTCGCCGTCGATCCCGACCCAGACCTGGAGTCCGTGGTCCCAAGCGCCGGGCCGCGGCCAGCTTCGCTCCAGGCGCGCGATCGCCTCGATCTCCTCGAGGACCGCCGCGAAGCGTCGCGGCGAGCACCAGACACCGAGCCAGCCGTCGCCCAGGAGCGCGGCGCGTCGAACGGCCGCATCGACGCGTCCCCCGATCACGATCGGCACCGCCGGATCCGGGGCCGGAAGGATCTTTGCTTCTTCGAAGGAGAAGAACTCGTCCTCGTGGCTCGTGGGTTCGCCGGATAGAAGCCCGCGTAGCGCATCGAGCGAAGCGTTCGTCCGTCGCCCGCGCGTCTTCGGGTCGACGCCGCAGATCTCGACTTCGTGTCGGTCCTCGCCGCCGATTCCGATCCCTAGGTGGAGGCGGCCCGGAGCCGACTCGGCGATCTGGGCGATCTGGCGCGCGACAGGGACCGGATGTCGTAGCGCGAGCAGGTAGACGCCGATGTGGACGCCGAGGTCCGGAACGCTCGCGGTGAGGGTTGCGGCCTGGATCATGCCGTCCATGCCACGGCCGGTGTGGAAACTCACGTGGTCGGCGGTGAAGACGTGATCGATGCCCGCGCCGTGGACACGCTCGAGAAGTGCGCGGCGATCGGCGAGCGGGCCGGTCGTCATTTCGTTGTTCGCGTTCGTGCCGACACGGAGCGGCGCACGTTCGCTCACAGGCCGACCTCGCTCGTCTCGAGTCCGAGCAGGAGTCGCCCGGTCAGCTCGAGGGTCGCCGGGCCGACCATCATGTGTTGGGTCGCGACGTGGACGTCGCGGAAGATCCGCTGGAGCGGCGAGCGACGATAGACGCTCGTCCCGCCAGCGAGGGTATACATCCGGTCGACTGCTTCTGCGGCGGCGCGCGTCGCGTGGGTCGTGGCGAGGCGGATGTCCCGCTTGCTGTCGATCGAGATCCGGCCATCGAGGGCCTCCGCCCAGGCCCTCTCGATCGCCTCGTAGTAGAACGCGCGCGCGGACCGGAGGCCGGCCTCCGCGAGGGCGACTTCGGTCTGGGCGTTGGGTCGCTGGGCCAGGGAACGACGGCTCGCGTCCGGGATCTTGCCCCCGGCGACTTCGATCATCTCGTCGATGGCGGCGCGGCCGAGGCCGAGCGCGACGGCGGCGATGCCCATTGCGAGCAGGCCGAACTGCGGGAAGCGGTAGAGCGGTCGGTCGAGGGGGGCATCGACGCCGAGACCGGCGGCGAATGCCTCCGGCACGAACCGGTCGCGGATGGCGAAGTCCGTCGACCCCGTTCCCGCGAGCCCCGAGACGTACCAGGTGTCGACGAACTCGATCTCGGATCGCGGGACGCACATCATCCGTCCGCGCGGTGCACCGTTCGCGTGGGTCTCGAGCTCGCCGTCCCGGATGATCTGACAACCTGCGAGAACCCAGTCGGCGTTCTGGGTGCCGCTGCCCCACGGCCACTGGCCTTCTACCTGAAACCCCCCGTCGACGACGATCGCCTTGCCGCGTGGGGCGAAGACGCCAGCCATCGTGGTCTCGGGATGGGAGAAGACCTTTCGGCAGGTCGCCTCCGGGAGAATCGAGAGGGCGGTCGTACTCGTGATCGCGATGAAGGTCACCCAGGCCGGGGCGCCGTCTCCGGTCGCCAGGGTCTCGACGGTTTCCATCGCGATCGCCGGCGGTGTTTCCAGTCCCCCGTACGTGACCGGGGCATACATGCGGTAGAAGCCCTCGGTGGCGAGGCGCGTGGACAGATCGTCGGGGAGGCGCCTTGCCTCTTCCACGGCTTCCGCCCGGGCGCGAAGCTCTGGGACGATCGCGGTCGCAGCAGCGCGCAGATCGTTCTCGGGGGTGGGCGTCATCAGGTCGACTCCTCGAAGAGGGCTTCGCCCCAGGTGTCACCGAAGGCGAGTTTCGAAAGCGGGCGGCGAGAGATCGGGCCGTGGCCGCCGAGGACGGGATAACCGATCGGGATCGCCGCGGCCGTCCCCCACGGATCCGGAATCTCCAGCAGTTCCTTGATCTCGGCCTCGTCCATACAGAGCAACGTGGTCAGTACGCAGCCCAGGCCCTCGGCGCGGCAGGCGAGCAGTGTGTTCTGGACGGCGGTGTAGACGGAGCCGCCACCGACGACCGAGATCCGGTCGAGCTGGGCGTCGGTGATGGCCATGAGCTTCGGATTGAAGCAGAAGAGGAGGAGGGCGGGGACCTCGTGAAAATGATCCGCCAGATAGTTGCCCGCATCGAACATCTTCCGGTTCTTCTCGAGCACCTCGTCCGGCGCGCCCGCCATCGCGGCGATTCGTTCTTTCACATAGGGGCGCCAGCGTGCGTCGTAGAGCCTGCCCAGACGGGCCACCTTGTCGCGGTCGCGGACCACGACCACGCGAAAGGGCTGGACGTTGCCGCCCGTGGGCGCCCAGCTCGCGGCTTCGAGGACCCGGCGAAGCACGTCTTCCGGAACGGGTTCCGGCCTAAGACGCCGGACGGCCCTCAGGGTGCTCATGGCTTCGTAGAGGCCGATCTCGCTCAACGTATCCTCCTCCGGGCCGAGGGCCTGTTCGGGACCCCGTAGCGGCGGGAACGCCATCTTAGCGGGGTGGCGTCCCTGCGCGGGCCGTGGGGGTTCGGCGAGGCCGGACTCGCGTTCGCGCCTTCTTCCCTCACGAATGGGGTATGCTGCCGCTCGCTTTCGCGTTCGCGACTGCGCGAACGCTCGACCCGAATCAGGAAGGTAGAGCCCCCATGATGCGCCCCCGACTTCTCGCCGCTGCCCTCGCGACCTCGATCGCGATGGCCGCCACTCCGGCGCTCGCTGAAGAGGAGGAGAATCTCGTCATGCGGACCCTGGGTGTGGTGAGCTCGGTCTGGACTGGCATGGTCGACATTGCTCTGCTGCGCCCGCTCGGCGCGGGGCGGCTCGCCCTAGGCACGTTCGTCGGGATGCCGCTCTCATCGACTCTGAACACCCTCATGCTGCCGATCGGCCAGGAGACGGGGATCTTCGCGGAAGACTGGGACCGCTTCGTGGTCGAGCCTTACGAGTACGTGTTCGTCCGCCGCGTCGGCAAGGACCTCACCGGTCTCTGACCGTCGCTGAGCAGATCGTTGCGCGCTTCCGCGCGTGTGACGATCCCGCGCAGAATCTGCGACCCGAGTGCGCGGCTGATGAAGCCACCCGGCGGCTCGCGAAGCTCTCGCCTGAGCTGAATATGGCCCCAATTTGCCGGCGCTTGCCGCCTCCGCCAGGGCGATCGTTACGACGGATTCGGCAGTCTTGCTTCTTATATATAGAAGACCGTCGCGCCCGGTCTCTAACGCTCACCCGCATGGCGCTCGGAGTTCGGCGTCCTCCGGCTTGCGCCTCGCTCGATCGGTGGGCTGGAAAGCGAAACGGCCGGTGATCCTCGGGATCACCGGCCGTTCGTTTTATCGTCGGTCGTTCCTGGGCGAAGCCAGGATGCCGATCCGTTCGTCGCGATCGTCCCGGCCTACGCGCGGCAGGCCGGGACTCTCACTTCAAGCGGGATCAGCCGTTGCGACGGCGGCTGGCACCGAGGCCAACCAGGCCCATCACACCGAAGCCGAGCATGGCAATCGTTCCCGGCTCGGGCGCGGGAATGATGTTGATGTCCATGCGGGCGGTACCACCGAAGCCGAGGACCGGCAGCGGTACGCCGAAGGGACCGACCGTGCGGATGACCGCGGCCCAGGGCGAAACGACCTGGAGACGGCGAGACGCGAAGCCGTTGCCCGCCGACGGGGCCACGGCGACGTCGGTACCGGACGCGATGCGAACCGTCCGGAAGTCGCCGACCTGATCCGTGTGCGTCACCTTACCCGTCGTCCACTCTCCGAAGAGACCGGTGAACGCGACCGGGGTCACGATCGCCGGTCCGCCCTGACCGACCGGCGAGGCGGTGTTGCCACCGAATGCGGTGGCGACTGCGCCGTGCTGGTTCTGCGTGGAACCACCCGGCGTTCGGAACGCGTAGGTGAGGTTCTGGCGACCGTTGATCAGGCCGAGGGTGAACGGGTAGGCCGCCGGGGACGCGCCGTAGACCGCCGCGGTGATGGCCGGGGCGATGTTGACACCCTTGGCGTCCGTACCGAAGAGCTGCGGGGAGGTCGGGAGGAAGCCGTTCGCGTAGGGCACGACACCGAAGTCGGTGATCGGCGCGCCGCCGGGGGTCATGTTCGTGGTGTTGACGCCGAGCTGAACGCCGCCGCCACCCGAGAACGGGACGCCGCCGCCGTACTGGCCAGCCCCCTGCTGGACGCGGAACGCACCACCACCGGCCGCCGCGAGGAAGGGCACCGAAGCGGAGTGCGCAGAGCCCATCACGGTGTACGTGGTGACCGGGGCGGGGGTACCACCAGGACCGACCGCGCCGGCCTCGTCGGTGATCGTCCAGACGGTGGTGAAGTTGGCCGCCATCGCCGTCTGGTTGTTACCACCGCCCGCCGACAGCATGTAGGTCGCGGTGGGGGTCGCCGGCGTCGCGGCCGTCGAGAGGTTCGGGGTCCAGTCGCCCTTTCGACCCGGGAAGTGCGCAGCACCGACCTGGGTTCGGGAGCGAAGGCGGGGGTTGGCGAAGGGGGGAATGGCCACGTTGCACGTCGCGTTTTCCTTCTCTTGCGCACCACCGTTGCCGCCGCCGACCGCGTTGAAGGTCAGGGTGCCGCCGACGGAAGCAGAACCGCTACCGACCGCGTTGATGAGGAGCGTACCTTCCGTCGTACCCGCCGGGTCCGTGTTGACCAGGGGACCCTTGCCTGCGCAGATCGGGAGCGCGTTGTTCGTCGGCGGGTTACCGGTGACCTCGTTGTTGAGATCACTGAGGCCCATGTGGAGGCTACCCGCGTACTGCAGCGCCTGCGCCGAGCTCGTGCCGGCACCTAAGACGACAGCGAGTCCTGCAAGCAGGGCGACTTTGATCGTCATCGTTCGCATCTTGTTGATTCTCCAGTTTCGATTTGGAATCCCCTGGGGTGCGCTTCGCTCGGCATCAACTTCGATCCCGCTCGATTCGAACCTCAGGCCCGGTGCCGAGGACCCACTCCGGCTCGGGTTCCGGATACGAACTCGACTGTCGTCGATTCGCATCCCCCTGGCTCAGTGTGTGCCCGCCGTAAAAGAGGAAAGCTACGCACTCGTCAGGGCTAAAAGACCCCAATTTGAGTGGCAGATTCCCCTTCCGACGTGACGTGGACATCGTTGGGCTGACCCCGTTATATTGCGCGCATTCTACGAGGGGCGTTCTCGAATTGTCTACCGAAAACTTCGCCCGCCCGGAGTGGCATTGCCGAACTCTGCGTCAGGTTCCCTACATTCGGCGCCCGGGGGGAAAGGGTCTCGGATGCGCCTCTTGGCTCCCTTCGGGGGCGTGCTGCGGCGTCTCGAAATTCCTGGGCGTGGTGGGCCTTTGCCTGACCCTTTGTGCCGCGGGTTGCACGGAACAGGCCGACGATCTGGGGCTCGAGCAGCTCGAAATCAAGGGCTCCGTCGAGGAAGCCGCAGCGCTGGCACAGGCCAAGGACTACCAGGGAGCGACCGCCCTCCTGGAGGCGCACGCCTCGGTGCCCACGCCGGAGACCCGGGTCCTTACGATGTACGGCAGTTCGCTGATTGCGAACCGAAGGGCCAGCCTGGGCATGTGGGCGCTCGGCCGGGCGGCCGAGCGCGAGGATGCGCCGCGAAATGTGCAGCTCGCTTTCCTCCGGGCACTGATCAGTGGCGGCGACCCGCTCGCGGCGATCGACCGCGCGACTGAGCTCCTCGAAGCCGAGCCGGACGACATCGCGGTCCTCGATCTGCGGGCCCAGGCGTACGATGCCTCCATGGATTACGAGAATGCGCTCGCGGATCTAGAGATCGTGGGGGACGAAAACCCGGAGACGCCGATCCTGATCGAGCGGCTCCTGAATCTGCACATCCAGATCGAGGACTGGGACGGCGCGCGCGAGCGGATCGCGGAGCTCGAGTCGCTGCTCGCCCGGGCCGGCGTCGACAAGGACGCGCGCACGATCTTCTGCGCGACGGCTGCGACCTTCGAGCAGCAGCGCGGTGAGATCGAGGCGGCGGAGGCCAAGATCCGCGGTTGCCTCGAGGACTACCCGGCCGAAGCGAATCTCGCCTTTACGCTCACAGGGATCCTCGACGCCGACGGGCGGAGCGAGGAGGCCACCGAGTTCCTCGCCGACCTGGTGGAACGCTTCCCCAAACGCCAGGCCATCGTTCACGGATACGGGCAGCGCCTCGTCTCGCTGGGGCGCCGCGAGGACGCCGAGGCGCTGCTGTTGAAGTCCGCCAAGACGGCGACGGACCACGCCACGTGGCTGGCGATCGCGAACATGCGACTCGCGGCCGATGACGTCGACGGGACCGGCGAGGCCCTCGACAAGGCGATCGAGATCCTGCTCGGGCAGCCGTCCTCGGACCCCGACCTCGATTGGTCGCGCATGCTGCCAGAGAGCCGATTCGGAATCGGCGACGTCTACATCCGCGCGGGGCGCCTCGAAACGGCCGCTCGGATCATCGATTCGCTCACCGACGAACCGGCGATGGCGGGGCTACTCCGCGCCCGGATCAAGCTCGAACAGGGCGACCCGCAGGGGGCGCTCGAGGATTACCAGGAGTCCTTCAAAACCTTCCCCTCGAACGCGGTTGCGCGGTATCTCGCGGGACGCGCCGCCGTCGAGGTCGGTGAGTTCGACCTCGCCCTCGAGATGTACCAGGACGCCCTTCGGTCCGAGCCGACCGGGACCGATGCGGGCTTCGTGCTCGCGCAGATGCTGGCCGCCGAAGGACGCTACGGCTGGGCGATGGACGCGCTCTCGTTCAGGAGCGCCCGTTCGTCGAACGGGGACCCGCTCGCCTTGCGCATGCTCGCACGACTCGCCGCCGCGGCTTCGTCCCACAAGTACGCGGAGGGTCTCCGCGCCCTGCTGTCGGAGAATCTCGCGTGGGTCGGGTTCGCGATGGCCGACCAGGCGCACGACGTAGAGATGGTCCTCGGGGTGCAGGCCGCGATCGACTATCTCGACGGAGTCAAAGAGCTCGAGGATCCCGGCTATCACGAGGCGTTTTCCGCGTGGTATCGGCTGGCCTTTCAGGTCGATCGAGAACACGAAGCCCGGAAGCGGCTCGAAGGGCTCCTGGCAGCCCATCCCGAGGACGCCGGAGCCCGGATAGTCGAGGCGCGCGCGCTCGCCGACGACGACGATCTCGAGGGCGCCGTCGCCGCCTACCAGAAGTCCATCGAGCTCAGCGACACCTCGAACGTGCCTCACTACGAACTCGGGCAGGTCCTGGCGAAGCTCGGGCGAACCGACGAAGCCGTCGCCGGGTTCGACCGGGCAGCGGAATTCGAAGACATCGACGGTCGCGCGGCCTATGGCGCGGTGCGTGCACTGCACGAAGGCGGGCGGGGCGAGGAGGCGATCGATCGGCTGCGTACGATCCTGATCGATCGGCCCTTCCACGGCGCCTCGGCGCTGCTCTTCGTGCAGATCGCCTCGGAGCAGGCGGATGCGGATCCCGAAGAGGTCTACTCGATGGCGCGGCGGGCCAACCGCTACCATATGCACGCGGGCCCCTCTTCCCACTTCGAGTTCGGTGAGCGGGCGCTCGAGCGCGATGCGTTCGAGGACGCACTGCTCGCGTACGGGGCCGCGGTGTCGAAGAACTACGACCTCGCGAATGCTCTCTATGGGCGCGCCCGCGCGCTGGTCGGGCTGGGCCGCGGGGCCGAGGCGATGACCGACCTCGAAGCGGCGCTGAACACCGAAGACCTCGAGGCGGTCGCGGAAGCGACCGCGTTGCTCGACGAACTTCGCGCGGACGCGCAGAAGGGGTAGGGATGATCGGATTTTTCCGGGGCGTGGCGGAGAACCGCCCCAGGCAGGTCCTCCGTGTCCTGCTCCTGTGCGCGATGGCCGCGGCGGCGATCGCTTGCGACGGCGGAACGAACGCCGATGACTACGCCTTCGACAATCGCCCGGTGGGTGTGCTCGAGGATTCCGCGACGCTCAAGAATCGCGACGATCTGAACGTCATCGTCATCCTGATCGACACGCTTCGCGCGGATCATCTCGGGAGCTACGGCTACGAGCGAGACACGAGTCCGGCCCTCGACTACTTCGCGGCGACGGGCGTCCGCTTCGCGCGCCATCGCGCCCAATCGACGTGGACGAAGGCGTCGATGGCCTCGCTCTGGACGAGCCTCTACCCCCAGCGGATCGACGTGCTGACTCACAAGGACACGGTCACGGGGCACGCGACGCTGCCGGCCGAGATCTTCGCGGAGGGCGGCTTCTACACCGCAGGCATCTGGCGGAACGGCTGGGTCGCGCCGAACTTCGGCTTCCGCCAGGGGTTCGACATCTACATGACGCCGAATCCCCGGCAGGCGCCCGCCGAGATGCGCAGCCGCCCGATCGCGGGGCGAATCGACGGCACCGACATCGACGCCATCTTCGCGGCGACCGAATTCCTGCGGGTGAATCAGGATCGACGCTTCTTTCTATATGTGCATCTGATGGATGTTCATCAGTACATCTCGAACGAAGAGACAGCGATCTTCGGGACGTCGTTCGAGGACGCGTACGACAACTCGATCCGATGGGAGGACCAGCAGATCGGCGAGATCTTCGCGCAGCTCTTCCGGCTGGATCTGGCGAGGAAGACCGTCGTCTTCGTGGTCGCCGACCACGGTGAGGCTTTCGGTGAGCATGGCCTGGAGGGGCATGCCCGCGATCTCCACCACGAGACCACGTTCACGCCCTGGATCATCGCCTTCCCTTTCAAAGTGGAGTCCGGGACGGTCTTCGAGCAGCCCACGCAGAACATCGACGTCTTCCCGACCCTGCTCGAACTCGTGGGGCTTCCCGCGCAGGACCCGTCGGACGGGAAGTCCAGGGCAGCGTGGTTGCGCGGGGAATTCGCGCCAGATTTCCCCGACCGGGACTTCGCTCAGCTCGACCGGACCTGGGGGCAGGCGAGCCAGGACCCCGACCCGATCGTCGCGGTACGGGACGGTCGATACCGCCTACTTCATGATGTGAATAAACCCGAGCTCGACCTGCTCTATGACGTGGAGTCAGACCGGGTGGAAAGCGTGAACATTGCGAAGGCTTCGCCCGGTATCCTAAATACTCTCCGGGCGACGGCAGCCGAGTACCTCGAACAGCCCCCCGCTTTCGAGGGGGGGGCTCCGGAGATCGAGCTGGACGAAATGTCGCTGCGCCAGCTTCGAGCGCTAGGCTACTCGATCGAGGACTGATCCCGCCCGTCCTCCTGGAGACCACAGTTCTGTGAACGCGCCCCTCACTCAACGTCGCTCGACGAGCGCCGACGAGTCTCGTTTGCCCGCTCTCCGAGTACTCCGTCCGGATCGCTCAGTGATGCTGTTTGTCGTCTCCCTCGTCACAGGGGTCTTCGGTTCCGGCCTCGCCCTCGCGCAGAACGACCCCTTCGCCGGCATCGAGGAGATGGTGGTCGTCGGCACCGCTGCGTCGAGCCTCTTCCAGAACCAGGAAGTGTCGGCCATCGCATTCGACGAGGACTACCTCGAGGCAATCGGTGCAAGTGACATCTCCGACGTCGCGACGTTCACGCCGAACCTCGAGATTCGGACGCCTTTCGCGGCCTCGAACCCGACCCTCTTCATTCGTGGCGTCGGCATCCGTGACTTCAACGCCAATTCGTCTTCCTCCGTGGCCGTCTACAACGGTGAGATCTACATGAACTCGCCGGCCGGTCAGCTGGCACAGCTTTTCGACGTCTCCAACATCGACGTTCTTCGCGGTCCCCAGACCACCATGTACGGTCGGAACGCGAATGCAGGCACGATTCGGGTGATCGCGCGCGAGCCGACGGGCACCCCCGGCATGTCGGGCACCGTCACCTACGGCCGCTTCCAGCAGCTCGAATTCGAAGCGGCCGTCGAGAACGTCATCGTTCCCGACATGCTGACGATGCGAACCGCGGCCCGCTGGAACCAGCGCCGGGGAACGACGAAGAACCGCTGCGCAGACATCTCCTATCAGCAGCCGCGACCGCCGCCGGGGTCGACGACCGATGGCCGGACGAGCGAAGGGCGGCAGAACATCCTCCTCAATGGCGTGAAGGATCACTGCCAGAACGAGGCCCAGTTCCTCCCTATCGTGGGCGGCGTCGAGTTCGACAACTCGCCTCCCGGCAACGGTTGGCGCAGAGGCGAAGTGCCGCCGGTCAAGGAATGGGTGAATGACACCCGGAACTGGGCGGCGCGAACGATCATCCGCTTCCAGCACGAGTTCCTCGACATGGACTGGAAGCTGAACCTCCACGGCGGCCAGAACCGAGGCGATGCACGCCAGTTCCAGTTGGTCGCCGCCGATCAGCAGCAGATCGAGAACCGGCCGCGCCCAGCCGTTGGCAACACCGATTTTGACGTCTACTACGACAACGACAACCGCTTCGCGTTCCAGAACCGCCGTGCTCGTGGCAGAATCTACAGCCCCTTTCAGGGCAACCCATACGAAGGTGACTACAACACGGTTGAGAAGGAGAAGATCGATCTCTATGGGTCGAGCTTGACGGGCAAGCTGGTCTTCGGGGACTTCACCCTCGACGTGATCACCGGGTACGAGTGGAATAAGCGCTCGACGATCCTCAACCTCGACGGGAATCCGTACGTTTCCCTCGAGCCGACCCTCGCGAACGAGGCCTACCAGATCACGAACGAGCTCCGCCTGAACTGGGACGACGGCAACGGATTCGCCTGGCAGCTCGGTGGTATGTTCCTCTACGAGAGCCTTTTCGTAGACAACAGCTTCAGTCTCGCGCTCGTCCAGCCCCGAACCCGCCAGCGTTACACCTTCTTTACCCGCTACACCGCGTGGTGGGTGAAGGCAGAGTGGGATCCGGCAGAGACCTTCAAGCTCCAGGCGGGTGCCCGACTCAACTACGAGGACAAGGAACTCAACCTCCGGACGCAGCGCTTCACCGTATCTCAGGGCAGTGGCCAGGAGACTGGAATCGGAACCGAGCGCTATGTCTCCTCCGCCGGCAAGGCCTTCGGTTGGGCCGGCGACGTAACCGCGACATACAGCCCCCTCGCGGACGTCAATATCTACGCGCGATACGCGCGAGGTTGGAAGGGCCCGCACATCAACGGCGGCGTGCTCAACCCCGGCCAGGAAGAGTCGGAAGATGCCCGTGGGCTTACCACGCCGGTCGAGCCCGAGATCCTCGACTCGATCGAGCTGGGGCTTAAGGGGGAGTTCTGGGCGAACCGGATCCGGTGGAACTGGGCGCTCTTCTACTACGACTACCAGAACATCCAAGTGTTCCAGCTGAAGAACATCGGCGGTGGCGTTCCGGTCCAGGAACTCATCAACTCGGAGGACGCGGACGTCCTCGGCTTCGAGGCTGAGTTCGACGTGAAGCCCTTCGAAGGCTGGGCCCACCCGCTCCTCGAAGGCCTGTGGTTCCGGCTGACCTTCGCCTGGCTGGACAGCAAGTACACCGACTTTGTAAACACGTTCACCGTTCAAAATCCGGCTGACGGAGGCCTGCCGTCGACGTTCTCTACGGTGACCGAGGACTTCACGGGAAACCAGCTGGTCAACTCTCCAGAGCTCTCCTTTATCGGATTCGTGACGTGGCCCTTCGGTGGAGAGTGGGGCAAGGTGATCCCACGCTTCGACTGGTCGTTCAAGGACAAGGTCTACTTCAATGCGTCGAACACGGACTGGGCGAAGCAGAAGCCGCTCTGGCTGTTCAACGCTCGCGTGACCTACAAAAGCCCGAGTGATACGTTCGAGCTGTCCGCGTGGGTGGAGAACATCACCGACCAGCAGTACACGCTCGACGTCTTCAACCTCGCTCGCCTGCGGAGCGCGATCCTTCACGCGATCGGCGATCCACGGACGTACGGCCTGACCTTCCGGGTGAACTTCTGATGCAGCGCCTCACTCCGTTTCGCAGCTTCTTTCCCCTTTTTGCCCTCCTGGCCGCCGCCTGCAGCGGCGGCTCGGCGGACTGCGACTGCGGGGCGGGCGTCGCCGATCTCGATTCTGCCGGTATGGAATCCGCAGTTCTTGAGATGCTCTCGACCGCGGATACGATCGATCGCCACCGCCGCATGATTGCCCTGGGCGAGGCGCTCGATGAGGACAATCTCCCGGGTTACATCGCGGCGCTCGACGAGCACATCGACAAGATCGACCCGTACGAAGTCCGGCTGATCACTCATGCTTGGGCCGACGTGGATCCCAAGGGCGCGCTCGATCACATCCTCGAAGAGTGGCGCTATCCCCGTGTCAGCAACAATGCCGTGGAAGAGATCGTCTACGTCTGGGCGGCTTCTGGGGATGGCGATGCGGCACGAGCCTACGTCGACCCGTCCTTCGATGGGCCGATCGCGACGCCGCGCTCGCCGACAAAGTTCATGCGCCTCGCTGTGCTCAAGGCGCTGGCCGTCGCCGGCGACTGGAAGAATCTGACGGAGCTCTTCGCGACGATCGAGAGCGCCGAGGACCGCGAGTTCTGGATCACCCGTGTGATGATCGAGATGAACCGGGTGAATGGCACCGAGCAGGTCCGCGAATGGATCGACTCGATTTCGTGGGAAGAGCCGAACAATCTAAAGCTTTCGGTGCTCAAACGTGCGCTCGACTGGCGTTCTCGCAAGGACTATGCGGTTTCTCAGGCCTGGTACGAGGAGATCGAGCGAGAGCGGTCGCGTCCCTCGCTGCTCGAATCGGTGGTCAAGGCGCAGGGCGTTCGCGAGCCCGGCAACGCGATGCTCTGGCTCGTGGCTCGCCCGACGAGCGAGGATCGCGATCGCCTGATCCGCGAAATCATGGCCGGCTGGCTGTCTCGCGAAGAGCCTGAGCTTCGCGCGGAAGGGCAGGCCTGGGCCCTCGCCAACTCCTCGAACGACGCGATCCGCCCCTTCATTGCACCGATCCTGGTGCGCAGCTTCATGGGTTCCAACCAGGTTCGGCAGGCGGCCGAGTACGCGCTGCAGTATCCCGAGGAAGCCATCGCGGATCGAAACCTGCCCTTCATCCTGGTGCGTTGGGCGAGTATGGACGTGGACACGGTNGAGGCNTTCATCGCGGAGAACGAGATCGCTCCGNAAGTGATCGAGGCNTTTCGAAGTGAGGTCGAGCAGCGAAAGAAGCAAGGNGTCTACGTCGAACGACGCCGTGTNCNGGGACAGACGGATGCCTCGGGCGGAGAAGATCAGTGACCCCCCGAACTCAACGTCGCCTTGCCAACGGCTTCGTCCTGGTCATGTTGCTGCTTGTCGGCCCGACCTCAATCGTTCTCGCCGACGACATGAGAGGCGATGAAGATCCTGCATGGATGGTCTCGCTCGGCTTCCACACCGGCGCCTACACCCAGGGAATCGACGGTCAGACGACGTCGACTGAATCGGCTTTCGACTCGGGGACCGGCGACTCGTTCATTTCTACGACGGTCGGTTTCGAGACGCAGGTCCACACGCCGCTTCGCCTCGACGACGCGGTCACCAAGCCTCGGGTCGTGCTGACCGGTGGTTTCCACTATCCCCTGGCGGACGGACTGATCGCGGAGCGGATCGGTGAGAGCTTCAACCGGACCGAGACCGGCGAGCTGAACCCCGCCTTCGTGGCGAACTGCCCTGACGAGGTACCGGCGATCGGAGGCGGCTTCGTTCGATCCGAGACCTGTTCACTCCGCGTCCGGAATCGTGTCTCGATCGACGCGATGTGGTACGTCGGTCTCGGGGTCGACCTGACTCTCCCGTTCTTCGACGACCAATTCCACATCCTTCCTTCGATCAGCTACTACGGCATGTCCGTCCAGAGTGTCGGGGAGTTCGAGCGGACCACGACCGGTGACGCTACTGCGGACGACCTCGTCGAGACAGCGAACGTAGTCGGTGACCCCGAGCTCTGGCATGGAATCAGCCCCGCGGTGACCTTCCTGGTCGACGTCTACGAAGACGGGCCCTATCGCTGGAGCATGTTCGTCAACGGGCGCTGGGTCTTCTTCCTCGACGACCCCGACCTCGAGTCCGGAACCCGCTTCGGCACGAACGCCCTCACGTTCACGAGCACGATGGACGACAACGCGCCGCAGATCACGACGGGCTTCCAGGTGCTCTTCAAGGGCTTCGGCGGGAGCGGCCGGCGCTAGTCCTCCCGGCCGTGACGTCCCATCCGCCTCCCGTGTGGACGTGACTGAGAGCAGGGGGAGAGCCGCGTCGCTTCTTCGCGTTCGGGGCCGTGTCGCCAGGAAACGGCTCGAGGCCCCCGATGGACGGATCCATACGCAACCTGCTGAGCATCGTCGGTACCGTCATGGTGACGGGCCTCCTGAGCGCCGCCTGGCTGCTGGATCGCTACGAGGCGCCCCCAGTCGATCCGGCCTGGGCGATCGCGGGCGACACCGACATCCCGCCTGAGGCCGTCACCGTCCGCTTCACAGGCACGTCGACGCTGCTCTTCTCCGACGGCACGACCGCCTGGATGGTCGACGGCTGGTTCTCGCGCCCCTCGCCGCTCGCGCTGCTCCTCGGGACGATCGAGCCCGACCTGAATGCGATCGCCGCAGGACTCGCAGCGAACGAGGTCGATCACCTCGCCGCCGTGATCCCGGTCCACTCCCATTTCGATCACGCGATGGATTCGCCGGAGGTCGCGAGGCGGACCGGCGCGATCCTGCTGGGATCCGAGTCGACAGCCAACATCGGCCGCGGCTGGGGCCTGGGAGAGGATCAGATCCGCGTCGCCGCGGACGGGGAACCCCATCGTTTCGGTGCGTTCACGATCCGGCTCATTCACACGCGGCACTTCGAGTTCGCCGATCCCCAGGTACGCGCGCAGGCGCTCGAGGACCAGCTGATCACCGAGCCGCTCGTCCCGCCGGTCGAGACCTTCGCCTACAAGGTGGGCCAGCCCTACGCGATCCATGTGACCCATCCGAAGGGCGGCTTCCTGATTCAGGCCAGTGCCGGCTACGTCGAGGGCGGGCTGACGGCGTACCCGGCCGAAACCGTCTTCCTGGGCATCGGAGGCCTCGGGACGCAGACCGCGGACTACCGCGAGAACTACTGGCGCGAGACCGTCGACGTCGTTGGGGCAAAGCGCCTCTACCCGATCCACTGGGACAGTCTGATGGGGCCGATCGAAGGCCCCTTCACCGGCGAGCTGAAGGCCGCCGCCTTCCTGTCCGCCGGGACGGACCACACGCTTTCCTTCCTTCAGGAGAAGTTCGCCGCGCGGCCGGATCTGAAGGTCGCCACACTTCCCCGCTACGAACCGGTGGTGCTCTTCGAATGATCGACCGCAAGCGTCTCCTCGTCCCCGCCTTCGCTGCCTGCGGGGCGGGGCTTGCCACCTTGGCCTGCAGCTTCGATCCTGGGCTCGAGGACTGGCCCGTGCCGGTCGAGCCCGCCTTCGAGCAGAAGATCGCGTCGCGCGAGGCCTGCGCTGACCGGACCTCGCTCCGGCGTCCCTTCTATGGGGACCTCCATGTCCATACCGGCGTGTCGATGGACGCACGGAGCCTCGGGACGACGACCACGCCCGACGACGCCTATCGATACGCGCGAGGGGAGGCCCTCGCGCTCTCTCCCTTCGCTGCGGACGGCACCCCGGAACGGGTCGCGCGGCTCGGGCGCCCCCTCGACTTCGCCGCCGTGACCGACCACGCCGAGTGGATGGCGGAAGTCTCTCTCTGTCTGGACCCGGAATCCGACGTGTACGACACGCGATCGTGTCGCATCGGCCGCGGCGACGAGAAGACGATCCTCGCCGATCTGCTGGGGCTGAAAGGCTTCCGCTCGAACATCCTCGGGATGGTCGACTTCGACGGCCGGAACCGAGAGGTGTGCGGCGAGGATCTCGGGCGTTGTCGCGCGCGCCTGGGAACGGTCTGGGCGGAGAACGGCCGCGCCGCCGAGCGCTTCTATGATCGAAGCGCAGCGTGTTCGTTCACGACCTTCCACGCCTGGGAGTACAGCCGCTCGACCGCGAGCACGAAGATCCACCGGAACATCGTCCTCCGGAACGAGATCGGGCCCGAACTTCCCTTCTCCTGGATCGATACGCCGAACGAGGACCTGCTTCGCGAACGGCTCCGGGACCTGTGTCTCGATACGGGAACCGGCTGCGAGGCGATCGCGATCCCGCACAACCCGAACCTTTCGAACGGCCATCAGTTCTCGCTGCCCTATCGCGAGCTACCCCTCGAAGAGCAGCGCGAGAAAGCTTCCCTTCGCGCCCGCCTCGAGCCCATCGTCGAGATGATGCAGGTCAAGGGAGAGTCCGAGTGCCGCAACGGCTTCGCCGACATCCTGGGCGGAGAAGACGAGTTCTGCGGCTTCGAGAAGATCCGCGACTGGAATGCGCCGGTCGAAGACTGCGGAGACGGCGTCTCCTCGGGGGCGCAGCGCGGCGAGGGCTGCACGTCCAAGCTCGACTACGTGCGCTATGCGCTGATCGAGGGGCTCGCGGAGCAGGAACGGCTCGGCGTGAATCCGCTCGCCTTCGGATTCATCGGCAGCACCGATACCCACCGAGGAACGCCCGGAGCCACCGACGAGTTCGACTTCGTGGGTAAATACGCCGCGAGCACCGAGAAGATGCTCTCGATCGGGGAGTCGAAGCGGCCTCCCGTCTTCCAGAACCCGGGCGGGCTCGCGGGGGTCTGGGCGGAGGAGAACAGTCGCGATGCGCTCTTCGATGCGATGAAGCGCCGGGAGACCTTCGCGACGAGTGGTCCGCGGATCGCCCCGCGCTTCTTCGCCGGCTTCGACCTGCCGGAGGGGCTGTGTGCCGCGGCCGACGGCGTCGCACAGGCGGACGCTGCGGGCGTCGCGATGGGGGGGGAGCTCATCGCGGGGGCTGCGAGCGGCGCGCCCCGGTTCTACGTGTCGGCGATGCAGGACGCGGGAATTCCCGAGCATCCGGGCACCGCCCTTCAGCGCATCCAGATCGTCAAGGGCTGGGTCGACGACGACGGTGCGTTCCGCCAGGACGTCGCCGACGTGGCCGGAGGGGCGAACGGAGCGGGCGTCGATCCGCTCACCTGCGAACCGACTGGGGGTGGCGCGAGCGCTCTGTGTTCGGTCTGGCAGGATCCGGACTTCGATCCGGAGCGGCCTGCCGTCTACTACGCGCGGGTCCTCGAAAACCCGAGCTGCCGCTGGTCGACTCGACGCTGTCTCTCGCTCCCGGGAGATCAGCGCCCGGACGGGTGCTCGGATCCCCGGGTGCCGAAGACGATTCAGGAGCGCGCCTGGACCTCGCCGATCTGGATCCTGCCCGAGGACGCGTCGCAGGCGGGCTGAGACGCGGGGATTCGAGGTCGTGACGGGAGGATGGGCGCTGCTTAGACTCTCGCCATGTCCGTCCCCGACTCCTCCTCGTCGCGACTGTTCTCGCGCGCCTTTCTCTTCGCGCTCTTCGTGTTCGTGATCTGGCCGAGCCTTCCGCTCGCGGCGGACGACGCCCCGCGCGCGTATTCGGAGCAGCGCGCGCCGTGCGCGGATCACGATCCGCTGCGGAAGCCGATGTTCGGGGACCTCCACGTCCACACGGCCTACTCGTTCGATTCGTACATCTCGAGCCAACGCAACGAGCCCGACGATGCGTACCGCTTCGCGAAGGGCGAGCCGATCACGCTGCCCAACGAAGACGGTGAGCAAGAGATCCAGGCTCAGCTCCAGCGTCCCCTCGACTTCGCCGGGATCACCGACCACTCGGAATATCTGGGGCCGATCGACGTCTGTACCCGAGACGCCGGCCGACTCGGCTACTGGTGGCCGCACTGCGTGATGACCCGCGCGAATCACTACTGGACCCAGCTGCTCGCAGCGAGTTGGTGGACGAGCCTCGGTGGGATCCAGACCGAAGAGGTCAGCGAGAGCTTCGCGTGCACGCTGTCCGACTGCGACGAAGCGGCCGCGGGTGCCTGGGGGCGGATCCAGGCTGCGGCGGAAGCGCACTACGACCGCTCGGAGGACTGCGGCTTCACGACCTTCGTCGGCTACGAGTATACGGACGCGCCCAACGCCGCGAACATGCACCGCAACGTGATCTTCCGGAACGCGAACGTACCGGCGGTGCCGGTCTCGACCTACGACACCGGGACCTACAATTTTCCGGTTCTCTGGGAGCTGCTCCAGGAGCGCTGTCTCGATGCGGGGATCGGCTGCGACGTGCTCGCGATTCCGCACAATCCGAACCTCGCGGCGGGGCTGATGTTCCGCGATCCGCAGACCGCCCGAGAGGCGAGGGATCGGATCAAGTTCGAGCCGGTCATCGAACTGACCCAGCACAAGGGCTCCTCCGAATGTCGCTTCGACCGGATGGCAGGGCGGGGTGTCCTGACCGAGGACGAACTCTGCACCTACGAGCAGGTCGTAGCGGACAATCTCAGCATGCTCGGTTCGGTCCACGGCGAAGTCATGACCGAGCAGGCGGCCCCCGTCCCGATCGACGAGTTCCACCCCCGCAACATGGCGCGCAACGCCCTCAAGGCTGGGCTCGAGCTCGGCCGTGACACCGGGACGAACCCCTTCGTGTTCGGATTCATCGGCAGCACGGATTCGCACAGCGCCACCCCGGGCAGCGTCGAGGAGAACAACTACGTCGGCCATCTCGGACGTCGCGACGCGGGCTACCGCAACGTGCAGGATCACTTCTTCTCGAATCCGGGCGGCCACGCCGTCGTGTGGGCAGAGGAGAACAGTCGCGACGCGATCTTCGACGGCATGCGGCGCAAGGAGACCTACGCCACCAGCGGCACGCGACCGATCGTGCGCTTCTTCGCAGGCGACGCGCTGCCCGAGGATCTCTGTGGAAGCCCGGACATGGTCGCACGGGCCTACGAAGCCGGGGTGCCGATGGGCGGTCGGATCGAGGTCGCCGCGGGCGCTTCGTCTCCGCGCTTCCTGGTGAGTGCCCTCAAGGATCCCGGCGCGCCCGGTCATCCGGGGACGGATCTCCAGCGCGTCCAGATCATCAAGGGTTGGGTCGGTTCCGATGGCTCGAGTCAGGAGCGGGTCTACGACGTGGCCGGGAACGCGGACAACGGGGCTTCGGTCGATCCGGCAACCTGCGCGCCGAAGGGCACCGGCGCTGCGAACCTCTGCAGCGTGTGGACCGATCCCGATTGGAACGCCGAGGAGAGCGCCTTCTACTACGTGCGGGTCCTCGAGAATCCGAGCTGCCGCTGGAGCACGCTCCAGTGCCAGTCGGCAGGCGTGAATCCTTTCGACGCGAACTGTTCGGCGCAGGCGGAAGCCGCGACCGCCGCGGCCCACGAGCGAGGCGCCCAGGGCGACGTCTACGGCAAGTGCTGCCTCGATCCGGCCCAGGAACCCTTCTACTCGCCGGTCCAGCAGGAGCGGGCGTGGACGTCGGCGATCTGGGTCGAAGCCGGGCATTGAGGCCCGAGCAGGGCGTGGGTCGTTAGCGCCTGAAATCGGCGTTGCTCGAGCTGCGCTCGGCGGCGCCCGAGAGAACCACCGGTTTCGCCTCAAGCGCGTCGGTGTGCGCCGCTTCCATCACGTTCCGGCTCGCGCGCTCGAGCAGATTGGGAAGCGAAGCTTGCGAGCCGGACGGCAGGTCGACTTCGGCCGGACTGCGGAGCGCGAAGATCGCGCCGTAGACGTCGTGGATCTCCTGAGCCGATGATCGCTCGCGGTCCACATCCCGGAGCGCCAGGAGGGAGATCCGCGTGCCGTGGTCGCCCTGGATCACGATGGTGGCGGATTCGAGTCGGTCTGCACTGTCGAGTCGATCGAGGAGATGGGCGAGTCGATCGAGCGTGCAGGTCAGCTGTTCTGTGTACTGCGCGTAGCGTGTCTGCCGCCCCGCCTCGTCGTTGCTGCGTAGATAGCGCGGGAAGTTCGAGAGCCAACGGAACGGATCCGGACGGAGCTCGCAGCGTGAGTCGAAGACGTAGGGCGAGTGGGGAATCAGGAGATGCGCGAACCAGGTTGCATCGGCGGGCCCCGCCACGAGCTCTTCTGAGAGGCGGTCGAGGGCCTGCATTCCGTTGAGCGGCGCCAGGGTGCCGTTCCAGTCGAGCACCGTTGGGAATGTGAGCCCCTGGTTCGAGAGCGAGCGCCGCCCACGGCGTACTCGCTTCACCACGAACTCGATCCAGCCTGGACGGTTGCCATAGATTCCGAGGAGCAGCTTCGTCTTCTGGCCTGCGGTCCATGGCTCTTCGGCGAGCCATGACAATCCGTCGTGACGGTAGGTGCGGCACGAGGCCAGCGGGGTGGGGGCGCCCCTGCAGAAGTCCATGTAATCGGACTGGACGACGCGAAGGGGGCCGCGTGCGTTTCCCAGGCGCTCGAAATAGGCGTTGCGTTCGAGCAGGTAGGGGTGCTTGCCGGTGTAGACCGGTTTGTCCGGGTCGAGGGTCCCGAAGTTCAGCAGGTCGCTGATCGAGTCCACGGACGAGGAGTAGGTCGAGCTGGATTCCTCCGCGATCGCGAACCCGTACCGCTCCATGAAGTCGATGAGTTGCGTGCGTCCGGCGGCCGGCGCCGCCAGGTCGGGAGGCAAGCCATGCGGGCCCGAGAGCTCATCGAGCAGGAGGTGAACGTAGAGACCGCGCTCGGTCGGTGAGGCGGCTGGAGAGGCTGCGTGGGCGTCGTCCTCGGGGAGGGCGGGGGCGCCGGGGAAGACCGCCATCGACAAGAGGATGGTCGCAAAGGTCGGGAGGAGGATGCGGAGCAGGTTCTCCCGCAGTACCCAGAAGAGACCGCCGAGCGCCAGGGCGACGAACACCAGGAGAAGACTGCCGAGCCCGGGGATCTGGAGGTCGAGGAAGAAGGCGACGAGGATCCCGAGCAGTCCGGCGCGGCGGCGACGCCCGGCGCTGCCCAGGGCGAAGGAGAGGAGGCCGGCGGGGGCTGCGAAGACGAGCGCCGAATAGACGAGCGGGAGCCCGGAGAAGACGTCGCCGTGGATCGAGGCGAGGGAGTAGACCGGGATCCAGAGCAGGAGGAAACAGAGGGCGAAGCGGCCGAGGAGATCCGAGCGCTCCGGCGTGGTCGTCTGGGAGGCTTCGCTCGAGGCGGGCCCTTCGGTCACGCTGCGCCGTCTTTGGTGCGAAACGTGATGAGGTGTCGGGTCGTGAGCGACTCGACGCGGACGATCTCGGCGCGCGCACCAAGCGCGTCGAGGAAGCTCTCGAGCGAGTAGTCTTCGAAGATGTCTTCGCGCATCACGAGCAGCTTCTCGACCATTGGATCGCTCTTGTCGACGAACTCGACGACTCCGCTCCGGCCGATCGTGGTCAGCCACTCCGCACAGTCCTCGAGCGGCACGTTCTTCGCGATTGCGAGGTGGTGGACGAACGCGAGAGCCAGGATCGCGTCCGCGGGGCCGCGGTCGATCATGCCCTGTCGCTCGCCCTCGGCCCAGCCCTGGTTCGGGGCGGGGTTCGCCGCATCGAAATAGAGCGTCGTGTACGCGAGCTGTTTGTCACGGGCACGGTCGAAAGCCGCCGCGAGCGCGCCTTCGTCGAAGTCCCAGCCGACGACGTGCGAAGCACCGTTTTCGAGCGCGATCTCCGAGTAGTCGCCGCTGTTGCAGCCCAGATCCCAGACTATTCCGGGCGAGAACTCGCGGACGAAGCCCGCGATGATGTCGCGCTTTCGCTGCGTCTCTTCCTCCACGTAGCTCGTTTGGCCGGCGTAGTCCTTCCAGACGGTGGTTTCGTCCGCGTCCTTCGGGTCGAGCGCCGCGATCCAGGTGCGCAGCTTCTTCCACATGTTATCGAGCGCGGGGCGGGGAAGGGCGGTGCGCTCGAGGCTCTGCTTGTCGACTTCGAGGCCGCGCGAGCGCGCGGATCGGTCGAAGCGCGCAGGCAGGACGAGATGCGTCAGCACGCGCAGCGACAGCTTCTGCCGGAAGGAGAGCATCGCGACGAGGTCCGCGGCAGGGATGCCTTCCATACGACCGCGGTACCACGCATTGTGGGCGATGCCGAAGAGGGAGCGAAGCAGAAGCGGAACGAGGAACTGCTCCATGAATTGCCGGTGGCCCGCCCAATACTCGCCCTCGCGGTATCGGCGGAACGAGAGGGTGTCGATGAAGATCGGGTCGGGGCCGACGAACTGGACGTTGTACGCCGTCGCGTCGGAGAGCATGACGTCGCGGGCGAGTCCGTCGATCTGCAGATCGAGGTGGAGGAGGGCGGCGGCTTTCAGCTGCTCGAAGGTCCACTCGTAGGGATGCGAGATGATCGGTAGCCGCGGGTGTTCGACGACGGCTCGCGCTTCGGGGGCGATGCGATCATGGGTCGCCCGATCGACCGGCGTCGCGGCCACGACGCGACCGGCCTGGACCATCTCTTCGTAGAAGCCCGAGTCGCGAACGAAATCGAAGTCCTCGATAGCCCGCGCGGTGACGGTACGGAAGACACGACCGTCCAACAGGTGGACTCGACCCGCAGGATCGCGGAACGACCCCGGTACGCGACCCGCTTCCGACCGGGCCATCTCTACTCGGAGGTCTCGGAACGCTCCGCCCCGGCCTCATCGTCCGAGGAGATTCCGAAGAAGGCCTTCACACGAGTCCAGTAGAGATTCAGCACGACCATCGAGCCCGCCACGCCGCCGAGAAGGAGCTGAAGGATCGTGGAGCCCGTCCCGGGGTCGAGGTAGGCGTGCGCCGGTGCGGCAAAGAGAAGCCCACAGGCGAGAATGGCGAGCACAACCAGTGACGGTCGGCCGCGGCGCGCTATGGGTCGCAAAGTCTCGCTCGTGTGCTTGCTCATGTCCGGACATTCCCCCACAAAAGTCACCGTAAAGACATCCTTCTCGCGCCGGATCGTATCGAATCACGATCGAAATCGCTGGATTTGGGGGTCCTTCCGCGTGCTGCTGGAGGATCTGCCTTCCCGGGAAACGAGTGCTGCGAGGAGGCGGTCCGCGCGGCGCTAGGCCGGGCGCCGATCGGCCCATGGCTGGGCGATTTCAAGCTCATAGGCCAGCTCGAGGAGAGTCTGCTCGTCGCCGTGGCGCGCGATGAACTGGCTCCCGATCGGAAGGCCGTCCATCGACCAGCCCAGCGGGACGGACATCCCGGGGTGCCCCGTCGCGTTCCAGGCCGGCGTGTAGCCGACGTAGCCCACCATCGGCTCGAAGACCTCCTCGTAGGGCAGGGTGCCGGCGTAGGTCCCGAGCAGCGGAGGCGGGTCCCGAAGAACGGGGCAGAGCAGGACGTCGAAGGCGCTGAGTCGCTCGTCGATTCGGGCGGTGTAGCCCTCGAAGAAGGAGACCGCCGCGGGGAGGGCGCCCTCCTGCGTGCGCGCAAAGCGATCGGCGAGGCCCAGGCTCACGGGTTCCAGTACCTCCACGGGATCGAGACCGCGCGACTGAGCCATCTCGACGAGGCCAGTCGGGATCGACGCCCAGAGGTTGAGGAAGTGCTCGAAGAGCGCCTCGCCCTCGAGGTCGAAATCGGTCGGGGCGATCTCGTGTCCGAGCCCTTCACAGAGCGCGGCCGCTTCTTCCTGGCATCGCTTGACCTCGGGGTGGGCCTCTTCGCCGAGCGCGTTCTTCGTGAAGAAGCCGATCTTGAGCCGACGTTCCGAGGGGCCCTCGACGAAGGGCAGGGGTGCGAAGGGAGCCGCCGCGTCAGTTCGCTGGACGACCGTCGAGTAGGCCGCGGTGTCGCGGACGGATCGGGAGAGGCTGTGCTTCACGCTGATGTCGATCGCGCGGGTCTGGGGGGCTGCGACGTTCCGTCCGCGGCTCGGCTTGAGCCCGAAGACGCCGTTGCACGAGGCAGGGATCCGGATCGAGCCGCCGCCGTCGCTTCCCTGGGTCATCGGCATGAGGCCCGCCGCGATCGCCGCGCCGGCTCCCCCTGAGGAGCCGCCCGCGGAGTAGTCGAGGTTCCACGGGTTGCGGCAGGGACCGAGCTTCGCGGATTCGGTCGTGGCGACGAGGCCGAACTCGGGCGTATTGGTCTTGCCGAGCACGAGGAGCCCCGCAGCCTCGACCGCTTCCGCGTGAGGCGAGCTCTTCTCGGCGACGTAGCCGTCGAAGAGGTGGGAACCCATGGATGTCGGCGTGCCTTCGAGGTCGATCAGGTCCTTCAGGAGGAAGGGCACGCCCTGGAAGGGACCTTCGGAGAGGGGCCCCGCCGCTCGGGTGAGCGCGCGCTCGTAGAAGGTCGTGACCACCGCGTTCACCGGGCCGTTCAGCGCCTCGATGCGTTCGATCGTGGCCTCGACCATCTCCTGTGCCGTGGTCTGGCCGCTACGAATCCGGGCGGCCTGGTCGAGGGCATCGCCGTCGAGGAGGTCGTTCTCGGGCACCTTGAGTGTGGCACCGCCGGTCGTTCCGCAGCCGGCGAGACCGACGGTCGCGACGCCGAGCGCGCCCAGGAAGCCACGACGCGAGAGAGTGGGCCGGTCATGGGCTTCGCTGAACTGCTCGTCCGCCTGTTCGTTCTTCGTCGTCACGCGTTCCCCTCCTCGCGATGCCGTGTCATCGAGGCGAGGCTAGGCGTCCAGGCCGCTCGCGGCTAGGACTCGAAGTGGGAGGGTTTTCCGGCCAGCCACAGGTCGCCCCATTGTTGATGTCCGCCGTCTACGACGAGGGTCTCGCCCGTGATGAACTTCCCCGAATCAGCGACGAGATAGACGCAGGCCTGCGCAACGTCCTGAACGTCTCCGAGCCGCATCATCGGATTCGTGCGGCCCATTCTCGCCTGCGCCTCGGGCGGGTAGACGTTCATGCCTTCGGTATCGATCGGGCCGGGGAGCACGCAGTTCACGCGGATCCGGTCTGGAGCCCATTCGACGGCCAGGTTTCGCGACAGGTGATCGATGCCGGCGCGGGCAGCGATCGTGTGGGCGACGCCGTACATGCCGCGGAGATGCGGCGCGATGATGTTCACGATCGTGCCCGGTCGTTCCAGACGCTGCCACGCCCGCGCGGCGCGCTGCATCATCGTCCACGTGCCGTTCAGGTTCGTGTCGATCACCGCCCGCCAGCCCTTGTCCGAGAGCTCGCTCGACGCCTGGGGGAACTGACCGCCCGCGTTGTTGATGACCGCATCAGGGAGGAACGCGTCGGCCTCGAGGTCGGCGAAGAGAGCGTCGATCGCCTCGGGCTCTCGGATGTTGGTCGGGTGGACCCGGTAGTCGGCGCCGATCCGTTCGAGGAGCGCTGCGGTCGTCGCGAGCTTCTCTTCGCTTCGGCTCGAGAGGGCTACCCGGGCGCCGAGCCGCCCGAAGAGCACCGCGATCGCTTTGCCGATCCCGGTCCCTGCGCCGGTCACGAGGACCGTTCTTCCTCGGAAGAGGTCGTCGCGGTAGACCGTCTCGAGGTCGAGGAGGTCATCGTCGTGAATGCCGAATGCGCCGTCGCTCAAAGCCGCAGCACCCCGTAGTGCGGCTCCTCGACCGGCGTGTTGAGCGATGCGCTGATCGCCATCCCGAGGGCGTTCCGCGTGTCGACGGGATCGATCAGGCCATCGTCCCAGAGGTGCGACGTCGCGTAGTAGGCACTCGACTCGCGGGCGTAGGATTCGATGACCGGCTGCCGGATCGCCTCGATCTCGGCTTCGGAAAGCGTCTGTCCCGCACGCTCGAGCTGTCGGACCTTCACGTCCGCCAGCGTGTTGGCCGCCTGCTCGGCCCCCATGATCCCGATCTGGTGGTTCGGCCACGAAAAGATGAAGCGCCCGTCGTATGCGCGTCCACACATGCCGTAGTTCCCGGCGCCGAAGGAGCCGTTCACCATGACGGTGAATTTTGGAACCGACGCGCCGGACTGCACCATGATGAACTTCGCGCCGTCCTTGCAGATGCCGCGCGCTTCGTACTCGCGACCGACCATGAAGCCCGTGATGTTCTGGAGGAACACGAGGGGCGTCCGGTTCTTGTCGCAGAGTTCGATGAAGTGGGCGCCCTTCAGCGACGAGTCGTTGAAGAGCACGCCGTTGTTGGCCAGGATGCCGACCTTCTGGCCCCAGATGTAGGCGTAGCCGCAGATCAGCGTCTTTCCGTAGTCCGGCTGGTATTCGTGGAAATAACTGCCGTCGACGATCCGAGCGATGATCTCGCGCATGTCGAACTGGATCTTGATGTCGTCGGGGACGATTCCGTAGAGCTCCTTCGGATCGTAGGCGGGCGGCTCGGGCTCGCGGCGCTCGATAGCCGCCTTCTCCGGTCGGTGCCACTGGGAGACGATCTCCCGACCGAGGAGGATCGCTTCTTCCTCCGAGTTCGCTGCATAATCCGCGACGCCGGAGATCCGGGTGTGGACGTCGGCACCGCCCAGCGTGTCGTGGTCGACGATCTCGCCGGTCGCCGCCTTCACGAGCGGCGGGCCGCCGAGGAAGATCCCGCCGTTGCCGCGCAGGATGATCGAGTAGTCGGAGAGGGACGGGATGTAGGCGCCGCCGGCGGTGCATTGGCCGAAGACGAGGGCGAGCTGGGGCACGCCCATCTTCGACAGGATCGACTGGTTGCGGAAGATCCGCCCCGCGTTGTCCTTGTCCGCGAAGAGCTCGGACTGGAGCGGGAGGAAGCCGCCGGCGCTGTCGCAGATGTGGACGACGGGCAGGCGGTTCTCGATCGCGATGTCGAGGATCCGCACGTTCTTCTTGACGGTCAGCGGGTACCACGCGCCGCCCTTGATGCTCGGATCGTCGGCCCGGATGATCACCTCACGACCGGAGACGATTCCGATTCCGCACACGACGCTCGCGCTCTTTGCGTCCCCGTCGTACTCGGTGTTGGCCGCTAGGGAGGAGAGCTCGAGGAAGGGCGTGCCGGGGTCGATCAGCTGCTCGATCCGCTTGCGGACGAAGAGCTTGCCATGGTGCCCCAGGCGATCGAGGTCACGCTGGGGGCGCTCGAAGCGCGCGGCGTCCTGCATCGCGCGGAACTCGGCGACCCGCTCCAGGTTCGCTTCGCGGAACTTCTGGAAGTCCGCACTCCGCGGATCGATCCGACTCTCGATGCGTCGCATCATCACGCTTCCTCCCCTTCGTCGCTGTCTTCGCCCGAGGCGAGTCGCACCAGGGCATCGCCCTGATCGAAAGTGTCTCCCGCGCGTACGCAGACCTCGCCCACGACGCCGTCGGCCTCGGCGGTGATCGCGGTCTGGAGCTTCATGCTCTCGATGGTCATCAGGAGCTGGCCGGCGGTGACCGCGTCTCCCGCCGAGACCGCGACTTCCACGACCGTGCCTGGCATCGGCGCCTGAAGCACGTCGGCGCCTCCGGACGGGTCTGCCGCACGGCGGGCACGCTCGAGGGCATTGATCGCAGAGACACGGTGAACGCGACCGCGCCAGTGAATGAAGTGGACGTCGCCCTGGGTGGCGATGAAGATCCTCTCCTGACGGCCGTCGATCTCCAGGAAGTGTTCGCCGGGGACGAGTCCCGGAAAGAGCTCCGCCGCGAAGGCGCGCCCTTCGATCGAGAGTCGACCGCGCCCCGCCTGGTGGACCGGGTGAACGGCATGAGGCTCGCCCTGAAATTCGAAATCGTATCCCATGGTCGCTCCCTAGTTCTGCCAGTCGCCGATGGAGGCGGCAGGCTCGGGGACGGCGGAGACGCGCTCCACGAAGTCGCGGTTCGAAAGGGCAGCGGCAGCGAGGATCGTGTCCCGCTCCGCCGCCGAGAGCGGCGGGCTCGCGAGCTCGGCCTCATGGCTGGGAATGAACCCGGTCTCGACCCGGCCATCGGCGAAGTCCGCGTGGCCGAGGATCCGCTCCAGATACGCCGCGTTCGTGGTGCATCCGAGGATCACGGTCTCGGAGAGCGCCTTGCGCATTCGTTCGATGGCTTCCGCGCGGTCCCGACCGTGGACGATCACCTTGGCGAGCAGGGGGTCGAAGGCGGTCGTGACTTCCTGCCCAGCGGAGATTCCGCCGTCGAAACGGACGCCCGGACCTTCGGGCGGTTGGACCAGGAGGAGCGGTCCTACAGCGGGGCGGAAGTCCTCGTCGGGGTCTTCGGCGCAGAGGCGGCATTCGATCGAGGCACCCTCGGGCTGGATCTCGTCCTGTTCGAGCGCGAGGGGGATTCCGGCGGCGACTTTTATCTGCTCTTCCACGAGGTCGATTCCGGTCACCATCTCCGTCACGGGGTGTTCGACCTGCAGCCGAGTGTTCATCTCGAGGAAATAGAATTCGCCATCGGGCGCGAGGACGAACTCGACCGTGCCAGCGTTGCGGTAGCCCGCCGCCTCTGCGATGCCCACGGCCTGGGCGCAGATCCGGCCGCGCAGGTCGTCGTCCATCGCCGGGGCGGGCGTCTCCTCGACGAGCTTCTGGAAGCGGCGCTGGATCGAACAGTCCCGCTCGCCGAGGTGGAGCACCTTGCCGTGCGCGTCGGCGAGGATCTGGACTTCGACGTGTCGCGGGGACTCGACGTAGCGCTCGGCGTAGATCCGGTCGTCCGCGAAATAACGCAGGGCTTCCGAACGGGCGAGTTCGATCGCCTGGCACAACTCGCTCGCGCTCCGGACGATCTGCATGCCCTTGCCGCCGCCGCCCGCGCTTGCCTTGATGAGCAGCGGAAAGCCGATCGTCTCGGCGCGCACGGCGAAGGTCGAGGGATCCTCCTCCTCGCTCGCGGAGGGGGTGAGCGGGTAGCCGGCCTCGGACACGAACTTGCGCGACTCGATCTTGTCTCCCATCAGGCGGATCGCCTCGGGTGTCGGGCCGATCCACGTGATTCCGGCTGCCTCGACCGCTTCCGCGAAGGGCGCGTTTTCGGCGAGGAATCCGTAGCCCGGATGGAGGGCGTCGGCGCCGATCTCGCCCGCGATCCGGATGATCTGATCGGCATCGAGGTGCGCCGCCACCGGCGTGTCCCCCTCGATCTCGCAGGCTTCGTCGACGGCGAGGGCTGCCGGGCTTCCGGCGTCCTCCGCATGCACCACGGCGGCGCTTGCGATCCCGAGCCGTCGCAGCGCCTTCGCCACACGAAGCGCGATCTCACCGCGGTTCGCGATCAGGACCTTCTCGATCCCGGGTACGCTCGTCATGTCCACTCCTCTTTCGATGTCTTCGAAAGGCCGGGGCCGCCCCCGGCTCATTCGTCGCCCATGCGTGATTCCAGGCGCTCGATCGCGCGCTCGAGGCGAAGCACCGCCGCGTCCGCGGCGCCGTTGGCCGTGACCGGCCGCGCGAGGATGCCGCCGAGCAGGGCATCGGACAGCTGGTCCGCCAGTCCCGCGGCGTCCAGGGGCGCGCCGGTGAACACGGAGCGCCAGACTGCGTGTTCGATCCCGCCGTAGAGCAGGTCGCGGGTCACGCTCGGGACCAGATCGCTTCGGAGCGAGCCGTTGCGAACGCCTTCTTCGAGGACACGGAGGGCGAGGCCGGTGTAGCGGCGGTTCAGGTCGAGGATCGCTTCGTCGTAGAGGGCGACGTCGGGGCGTGCCTCCGACACGATCAAGCGACAGAGGCCGAGCTCGCGCGCGAAGGTGTCCAGGTGGTGCCGGATCACGAAGCGGAGCCGGTTCTCGGTTCCGCGAACCGTATCGAGGCCGCGTTCGGTCTCGCTGATCAGTTCTTCGTAGAATTGCTTCATCACCGCGATCAGGAGTGCGCGCTTCGAGTCGAAGTAGGCGTAGACCGTGCCTTCGACGACGCCGGCTCGTGCGGCGACCTCCGCGACCGCGGCCGCGGCGTAGCCCTGCTCGGCGAAGACCGTTCGCGCGGCTTCCAGGATCTCCGCCTCGCGCTCGGCGCGGGGGCGTCGGGTTCGACGACGCTGTGTAGCGGGCGCGGCCACCGCGTCAGTTCCCCCGGAAGTCCGGGCTGCGCTTTTCGCGGAAGGCGCGGAACCCTTCGGTCGCGTCCCCGGTCCGCGCCATGTTCGGCAGCGCGAGCTGGGCGTACTCGAATGCCTGCGCCAGAGTCATGTCCTCCAACGCGTGGAAGCCCATCTTTCCGAGGCGGATCGCCGAGGGCGAACGCGTCACGATCGTGCCGACGAGCTGATCGACGGCCGCGTCGAGTTCGTCCTTCGCCACGACGCGATTGAGCAGCTCTGCTTCGAGCGCCTGCGTGGCGCTCCAGCGCGCGCCGGTGATGCACCACTCGAGCAGGCGCCTTCGCGGCATCGCGCGCAGCATGTAGGGCAGGATCATCATCGGAAAGAGGCCGATCCCGGATTCCGGGACGCCGAAGGTGGCATGGTCCGCCGCGATGGCGATGTCGCAGGCGCACATGAGTCCCATGCCGCCGGCCAGCGCGTGGCCGTTCACCCGGGCGATCGTCGGCTTCGTGGTCTTCTCGAAGGTCTTGAACAAGCCGATGATCGGGTTCTCGGGATGGGCCGGGTCGACTTCGAAAGGGGAGTCACTCGAATTCGCGGCGAGATCTCCGCCCGCACAGAAGGCCTTGTCTCCGGCGCCGGTCAGCACGATCACGCGGACCTCTGGATCCGCCTGTCCGCGTTCGAGTGCTTCCGAGATCCGCCCTGCGACCTCGTCGTTCAGCGCGTTCCGCTTCTCCTCGCGGTTCAGCGTGATCGTCTGGACGTGGTCCCGGACGACGTCCAGCACGAGGTCGGATGCGGGGGGCATTCGCTTCTCCTGACTCTTCGGGGCGCCGGGCGCCGCTCGAATGCGACGGGAAGCGCCCCGCAATCGCCTTTCGAGCTCATTATTGAGACAGGCTCAATAAAAAAAGTCCTTCTGTCAAGTAATTTGAGTGGACTTTGGTGCCTTTAGGCGCTGATATTGAGACAATCTCGATGACGCGGCCCCGCCTCAGGTGGGTGCCGGGATCGATCGATGATGGAGGAGCAGGCGTTCCCCCGCGCCCGGGAGACCGAAGGAGCCCCCGTATGTCCGCCGGATTCCAGTTGAACGAAGACCAGCAGGCGATTCTCGACGCCGCCGACCTCTACTCGCGAGAGCAGCTGCTGCCGCTCGCGCCGAAGATGGACGAGGAGGAGTGGTGGCCGGATGCGGAATTTCGCGCGCTGGGAAAGGCCGGCTATCTCGGGATCACCGTGCCCGCGGAACTCGGCGGCGCGAACCTCGATCTCTTCGCGAGCGGTCTCGTCTGCCAGGCGATGGCGCGGTGGAACTACGCGCTCTCCCTCTCGTGGATCGCTCACGAGAACCTCTGCATGAACAACATCCTGCGCAATGGTTCGCCGGAGCAGGTCGAGAAGTGGGTGCCGGGGCTCTGCGACGGCTCGCTGATCGGCTGTCTGGGTTTGACGGAGCCGGGTGCCGGCTCCGATGCGCTGGGGTCGATGGCGACGACGGCAGTTCGCGACGGCGACGAGTACGTCGTCAACGGCAGCAAGCTCTACATCACGAACGGGCCGGTCGCGGACATCTGCCTGCTCTACGTGAAGACCGACATGGCGAAAGGCGCTCACGGGATCACCGCCCTCGTCGTCGACATGCACAGCCCGGGCGTGACCGTCGCCCAGAAGATGATCAAGATGGGCTTCCGCGGCTCCCAGACGGCGGAGCTCGTCTTCGAGGACTGCCGCGTGCCCGTCGAGAACGTGATCGGCAAGGAGAACGAGGGTGTGAAGTGCGTGATGAGCGGGCTCGATCTCGAGCGCGCGACGATCTCGCCGATCTGCGTGGGCATGGCGGAGCGCGCGCTGGATCTCTCGGTGGCGCACGCCAAGGAGCGCAAGCAGTTCGGCGAGCCGATCGGGAATTTCCAGATGATCCAATCGCGGCTCGCGGACATGGTCGCGCTCGTCGAGACGATGAAGATCTACAACTATCACGCCCTCGCGATGCTGAACGACCTGGCGCCGGGCGAGGGCGGCCGCGGCCCGGTTCACAAGATCGCGGCGACGAGCGTGATGTACTGCGCGAACGCACTCAACGAGGTGCTCGACCACGCGAGCCAGATCCACGGCGGAGTGGCCTACATGTGGGAGACGGAGATCAACCGGATCTATCGCGGGATCAAGCTCCTCGAGATCGGCGCCGGAACGACGGAAGTCCGCAAGATGATCATTGCGGAGGAACTCCTGAAGAGCTGAGAGGTGCCCGTCGCGGGGTGCGGGATTGCGCAGGGGCGCGATTCCCGCTGAAATCAGCCTCATGATCACGGAATCCGACTTCGTAGGGGACCGCCGGCGGGTCGCCTACGTCTCGCTCGGGATGCTCGTCGCCGTCAACGTGATGAGCCAGCTCGATCGCCAGATCATGAGCGTGCTGATCGAGCCGATCCGTCGGGATCTCGCGCTCTCCGACACTCAGATGGGGGTGATCACCGGCCTCGCGTTCACGGTGTTCTACATCCTCGCCGGGCTGCCGCTCGGACGGCTCGCGGATCGCACGAACCGGCGCAACATGATCGTCGCGGTGCTTAGCTTCTGGAGCCTGATGACCGCTGCCTGCGGGCTTGCCCGTGGATACTGGACGCTCTTCGCGGCGCGGGTGGGAGTGGGGATCGGCGAGTCCGGTTGTGCCCCGGCAGCCCAGTCGATCCTCGCGGACACGTTCCCCGCCGAGCGGTTGGGTCGAGCGCTCTCGACCTACCAGATGGCGATCCCGATCGGCATCCTGATCGGTCTCTCTGGAGGAGGCTGGCTCTCCGATCACTTCACCTGGCGACAGGTCTTCATGATCGTCGGCCTTCCGGGGCTCGCTGTGGCGACGCTCGCTTTCTTCGTGATCCGGGAGCCGGCGCGAAACCCGCGTGACCAGCCCGAGCCCGCGACGGTGGTCCTCGAAGATCTGCTCAAGATCCCGACGATCCGACAGCTCGCCCTCGCGCTGTCGATCCAGACTCTCACCCTCGCGGCGACGGCGACCTTCAACTTCACGTTCATGATCCGGATCCACGGCCTGTCGGGCGCGGAGGCTGGTTTGATCACCGGCGTGATCGTCGGTGTCGCCGGCGCGTTCGGCACCTATCTCGGCGGCGATCTCGGCGATCGGCTCGCGCGCCGGGATCCGCGCTGGCGGATCGGTTGTCTCGGTGTTGGAGCGGTCGTCTCGATTCCGTTCAGCCTGACGGCCTACCTGTCCGAGAGCCTGCCGGTCGCGATCGCCGGTCTGACTCTCGGCACCATCGGGAGCTACATGTACGCCGGCGCCGGCCACGCGGTCTCCCAGTCGCTGGTCACCCCGCGCCGTCGGGCGATGACGGCGGCCGCGATGCTCTTCGTGATGAATCTCTTCGGCTACGGCGGCGGCACCGTCGTGAGCGGCGCGATCAGCGATGCCTTCGGGGGCGAGGAGGGCATCCGCTACTCGCTGGCGGTGATGCAGATCTTCCTGGTCTGGGCAGGAGTCCACTATGCCCTGGCGATGCGCACCTACCGCCAGGACCTCGCGGCGACGATGCCGGGCGCAGACGCCGCAGGCTGAAGAAGACCGAGGAAGGCTTCCGGCCGAGCGCTGCAGGGAGCGCGGGCCGGGCCTGGGAAGAATGCCGCTTCGAGGTCGTCCCGTTGCGGGGGCGCGCTCGAGGATCGAAGCCCGAGCGGCCCGTCGGCGGTGATCAGTCCTCCGACGGCGCCCACGGAGACGCCGCGACCTTGCTCGGATCCTTCGCGAGCGCCGGATAGATCGTCTCGTCGCCTACGCAGCCGCCCTCGAAGAGCGCATCCGCCGTCGCTTCATCGAAGCCCAGGTCCGAGAGGATTTCCCGCGTGTCCTCACCGACCAGGAGCGGTCCTCCCTGGACGCGGGTCTTCGTCTCGCTGAACTGGACCGCGAGGCCCGGGTGGCCGAGATGGCCGACCATGCGGTGGTCGTAGGAGGCGACCAGCTCGCTCTCGATGAGGCCCTTCTCCTGCCACAGACCGATGGCGGCATCCCCGGTCGCGAGTTCGCAGGGAACGCCCTCGCGGTCGAGCCGGGCGAAGACGTCGATGCCCTTCTCCTTCGCGACCGCCGCTTCGATCAGAGCGGCGAGGCCCTCGTCGTCTGCCTTGCGCGCCTCGGCGCTCGCGAAGGCCCCGCCTGCGCCGAGGGCGTCGATGCCGAGGGCTTCCCCGAGCGCCATCCAGTGGGCGTCGGTCACGAGAGAGAGGCAGAGCCACTCGTCGGCCGTCTCGTAGAGCCGCACGCCGGCCGAGAAGCCCAGGTGCATCGGGTCGAGCAGCGGCCGCTCGACGGCCGATCCGTCGGGCTTCGCGATCACGTAGCTCGTGTTGAAGAGCTGCGCGTTCACGATCGCGGTCTCGCACCACTGCCCCTTGCCGGTCTTCTCGCGTTCGTAGAGCGCCTGGCAGATCGCGATCGCCGCGAGGAAGCCGTTGCCCGTATCGCCCATGTTCGTGAGGGACCACATCGGCTTGCCGCCGCGGTGGCAGGCGCCGTCCTCCCACTCGACGCCGGCCAGGCAGGCGCCGGTCTGGTCGTTGCCCGGCAGACCCTCGCGCGGACCGTGTTCGAAGCCCCGACTGTGGCAGTACACGAGGCGCGGGTAGCGCTCCTTGAGCGTGTCGTAGTCGATGCCGAGCTTGATCGCCGCCGGGTAGCGCATGTTGTGCATGATCACGTCGGCGCTCTCGATCAACCTGTCGAGGACCTCCCGCGCGCGTTCATGTTTCAGATCGATGGCGATGCTTTTCTTGCCGCGGTTGCAGCACATCGCGATCTGGCTCGAGTGCCAGTACCAGTCGTAGAGCGCATTGACCTTGATCACTTCCGCGCCGAGGTCCGAGAGCACCTGCGTTCCGTAGGGACCTGCGACCGCGAGCCCGAAGTCGAGGACGCGGATGCCGTCGAGGGGGCCCTTGGCGAGGGTTGCGCCGGTGCTCGTGACGTCGGTCGGTGCGGCGGTCGCCGCGGCGGCTTCGGCACGGACCTCCTCCGTGTGGGCGCCCAGAAGCGGCGCCGGACCACGGATTTCACCGGGAGAGGTCTCCAGATTGAACATCACGCCGGCGCCCCGAATGGGGCCGAGCTCGGGGTCGTCGAGCTCGACGACGATCCCGTCGGCGAAGAGAAGCGGATCGGTCAGACCCTCCTCGGGCGAGTGGACCTTCTGGATGCAGACGCCGGCCTGCGCACCGGCCTCCGTCCACTCGTCGGCGGTGAACTTCTTCACGGCCTCGGCCATCGGCTGCCAGTAGTGATCGAGGACGAAGATCTCCTCGACGCCGAGGCCGATCCGGTCGGGGTCCTCGCGGAGCGTCAGGTCGGGTGTCGCATTCAGCGTGTCGCCTTCCGCGGCGGAGAGGATGAAGCGCGGGTTCGGCGGCCAGGCGTGGACCCAGCGTCCGTCGCTGCATTCGAAGTGACCCTTGGGCGCACGGCTGTCGCCGATCCACGAGAGGAAGAAGGGGGCTTCGAGCTCGTCGGCGACGCCGAAGGCCATGACGCCCGCAGCGAGCGCGCCCTGGAGGAGCGAGGTTTCCACGTGCTGACCGCGGCCGGTGACTTCGCGGGCGCGGAGCGCGGCGCTGATCCCGACCGCAGCGGCATAGGCGGCGCCGAGGCTAGGGAAGCGCGAGCCCGAGAAGAGGGGACCTTCCCGGGGCGGTCCCTGGAGCTTCTCATAGCCGACCTCGAACTCCGGGTGGATCGGCGGTTTGCCTGCCAGATGCGGCGCAGAGCCGCCGACCCAGCCGCGCTGCTCCCACATGAGGCCGCTGCGCGCGGCGACGAGGGCATCGAAGCCCGGGCGGTCTGCGTGGCTGTTGTCGCGGCCGTAACCCGTGATGGAACACTGGATCAGTCGGGGGTTCGTCGCCGAGAGGGTGGCGTAGTCGACGCCGAGGTCCTCGGCTTTGCCGGGGGCGAAGCTCTCGATCACGACGTCCGCCGAGGCGGCAAGCGACAGGAAGGTCGACTTGTCTTCGGCGTCGGTCAGGTCTAGGACCGCGCTCCGCTTGCCGCGGTTCCACACCTTGTAGCCGGCTTGTTCGCGGAAGGGGTCGTCGCCGGGGGCTTCGATCCGGACGACATCCGCGCCGTGGTCGACGAGGAGCATCGTGGCCATCGGGCCCGAGATGCCGCGGGTGAGGTCGAGGATCTTCAGTCCGTCGAGTACGCCTGCCATGGGGATCGTCCTTCCTTCGTGAGGTCTTGAATTCGTCAGTCGGCGTTCGCCGTGTGGGCGTCCAGCCAGAGCGCTACGCGCTCCCAGAGTCGTTCGCGGCGGTTCGCGACGAAGTGGCAATGCCAGGCGTCCTCGAGCTGCCAGGTTTCGAGATCGCGCACGAGCGGGAGCTCGCGCGCGGTGTGTCGGTCGTCGTGGAGATCATGATCGCCGAAGATCATCAGGACCGGGACGTCGATCTTCTGGGCGGCCATCGCGTAGCCGCCCGGGATCATCGACGTCAGTCCGCCGGCTCCGAGCAGGTGGGTCGCCGCTGCCTGGAGTGCAGCTTCCGCTTCCGGCGGCGCGGTCCCGACGCCGAAGGCGGCCACGCGATCCTCTTCGACGCCGTTGGCGCGCGGGGGATAGGGGCCGCCCATCGCGCGGCTCAGCACGGTCGGCATCTCCCTGCGGAGCAGCTCGGGCTGGTCGGCGTAGGCCATCAGCTCCTCGTCGAGGAAGCGAGGGGTCCCGCTCGTCGAGAAAGAGAAGAGAAGGAGCCCGTCGTGCGGGCGCGCTACGGCCTGCTGCTCGACGGTCAGCATCGATCCCATCGAGTGGCCGACGCCGATGCTCGAGCGGACCTCGAGGGGAGGGGTGCCGCTCGCCGGGTCACCCGNGGNGATTCGGGAGCGGGCCTGGTCGAGGGCGGATTGATTGGCGGCCGCGATGGNGTCGACACCGATNGNGAGTCCCGCTTCCTGCGGATCGGGTTTCGTGCTGTCGCCGGTCCCNACGTGATCGAGGGTCAGGACCGNNTGGCCGTGCGCCGCCATCGCCTCNGCGAAGCTGTAGNGGCGNGATCCATCGATCTCGAGGTCGAAGTAGCGTCTCGAGAGGAAGCCTCCGGGGAGGCAGACGAGCAGCGTGATGGGGTGGTCCGGGTGGAGCCCCGCCGGCGTGATCCAGGACGCCACGATCTCGAAGCGGCCGTCCACGGGCACGGCGTCACTGACGTCGAAAGCCCAGGTCGCGCGCGAGAAAGTCGTCGGCGGAGCTGCGTCGGGGGGCACGGCGTTCCTCGATCCCGGCGGTCGCTCGTCGACCCCGGTCGGAAAATACTAAAGACCCTTTTCTATCCCGGCAAGCGCTAGGATCCGCGCTTCGTGGGTGACCTGCCGGGTCAGGGGGGCCAGATGACGATCGAGCGCGAGGGGCCAGCCATCGCGGCGGAGCCGAGCGGCGTGGCGCTCGGGTTCATCCTCCTGAGGGGCCTGTTCCCCCGCGTCCCGTTCAGAGCGGTTCCCCTCGTTGCGCTTTGGGTTCTGGCGATCTTCAGCGTCGCCACCCGCGCGCGGGAGGTCGGACATGCCTGAACGCGCCGCACCGACGTCCGCCGAGCTCGAGCGGGTCTTTGCGGACTGCTTCGGCGAGGAGTTTCGGACGGTGCTCGAAGGGGGCGGGGAAGAGCCCCTCTACGTGCCTTCCTCTCGACCAGACATCTCGCCCCATCGGATCGTCTACCGCGCGGACTACTTCGCGAGCGCGCTCCACGAAGTCGCCCACTGGTGCCTCGCAGGCGCGGAACGCCGGACGCGAGAGGACTATGGCTACTGGTACGCGCCCGACGGGCGTTCCGCCGATCAGCAGTCGGAGTTCGAACGCGTCGAAGCGCGCCCTCAGGCGCTGGAGTGGATCTTCTCCGACGCCTGCGACTTCGCCTTCCATTTGAGTGCCGACAACCTGGAAGGTGGGTTCGCCCCGAGCGAGACCTTCGAAGCGGCGGTCCACGCGGCGCGCACCCACCTCCTCGAAGCCGGTCTGCCCGCGCGCGCGGCCCGTTTCCGCGGAGCGCTGCGCGTCGCCTTCGGCGCGCCGGACCGCTGATCCGGAGGGGGCGTCCAGAGGTCGCCTCGACGACTAGGGGGTGACCGGAGCTTCGAGGTCCGGCGCTTCGGCTTGTTTCGGCTCGAAGATCATGCGGATCGCTTGGCGCTCGCTCTGCGTGCCGTCCGCGTCCGGCGCGTAGCGCCATTCCCTGACAGCCCGGAGCGCGGTGCCATCGAAGAGGAGCGGGGGGGTCGAGTCGACGATCACCGGCGCGTCGGTGTCGCCTCGCGGCGTCACGCCGAACTCGACGACGGCGTATCCGCCGATCTGGGCAACCTGCGCGAGTGGCGGATAGGTGGCCGGGGTGCGTTCGATCGGCGTCCGGTCGGTGCTGCCCCGGAGAGCGCGCGTTCGCGCATCTTCGATCCAGTCTTCATAGCCAGGATCGTTCTCCCGGAGCCGAAGGACCCGCAGCCGCTCGCGAGCATCGTCGGAAGCAAAGGAGAGCGGCCCTTCCCGGAGCAGCCGGCGGTAGGTCTCACGTGCGCGGTCGATGTCCTGCGCGCGCTCCGCGCAGAAGCCCTCGACGAGGAGGAAGGAGGAGCGCGCTTCGGTGACCGGCCAGGCTTCGAGGGAGACGTTGCCCGCGGTGGCCTCGACCTGGCTGCAGTCTCCCCGCTCGTAGGCCCGGTATGCGTCCGTCGCGGTCTCAAGCGAGGCGCTGGCGTCGGCGAGCGTCCGTGGCGCCGACGAACAACCCGTCGGGGGGGCCATGGCGAGGCCGAGGAGCAAGAGAATGAAGGACGAGGCAGGGCGCATGGGCGATCTCCGGGGGCGACCGTGAGAGGATATCCGACTCGGGTCGCGAACGGTCGGCGTGAGGACGTGTCCGAGGATCTGGGGCGGGGCACCGATGGCCGGCGGTCTGCCGATCGGGCGGGGCGCTACGATGGACAGGGCGGCTGTAAGCCGTGAGGGCCCCTCGCGTGACGACGCTTCGATTTCAACCGGTCACCGCGTGCTTCGGCGCGACGGTCGCCGGGATCGACCTCCGGGAGGAGATCGGTCCCGACCACGCTTGCGCGGTCCGCGAGGCGCTCGACCGGTTCCACGTCCTCATCTTTCCTTCGCAGGCGATCGACGACGCGGCGCACCTTTCCCTGGCCCGAGTGCTGGGCGAGCCGCTCGTGCATCCTTTCGAACGCGCGATGGGGCGCGGCGAATCGATTCATGCTCTCGTGGACCGCGCCGATCGTCCCCCGGCGCGTCCGGGATGGCATACCGACGACTCGTATCTCGCGGCGCCTCCGACCTACGGTCTCCTCCGATGCGAGGTCGCGCCGTCGAGCGGTGGGCACACGTTGTGGGCGGACATGACGGCGGCGCACGAGACGTTGTCGCCTTCGCTCCAGACTTTTCTGGCGGAACTGAAGGGATGGCACGCCACGAGCGGGGCGCTGCTCGACTACGTCCGGGCGCATCTGCCGCCGGATCGGGTCGCGCACGTTGAGGAAGAGGTCGGGGAGGGGGCATCGCATCCACTCGTCCTGACCCATCCGGAGAGCGGCGTCCGGTCGATCTATTTCGAACCGAACTTCGTGACGCGGATCGAGGGGCTCTCGCCGGCGGAATCGCGATTCGTGTGCGCGTTCCTGACTCGACTTCCGAACCGCGTCAGCCTTCAGATCCGCCATCGTTGGCGCCCGGGAGACGTCGTCGTCTGGGACGAGCGGACGACCCAGCACACCGGGACGGCGGATCATGCCGGCCAGGAGCGGATCATGCGCCGATGTACCGTGTTCGGGCCGCGTCCGCGTTAGGCGACGTGGAGTCCCGGCGCCTCTCGGACCTCGCGCTAGCGCTCGCCGTTCATCATCCTACGCAGATCAGCGTAGGTCGGCGCATGGCTCGTGATGCCGCCGTCGACCCGGATCAGCTGCCCCGTCACGTAACGCGCCTCGTCCGACGCCAGGAAGGCGACCATCGCCGCGATGTCCTCCGGGCGGCCGGCCTCGGGCGTCATGTGATGATCGAGGATCATGTCGACGACCGGTGGCGTCAGCCCGACCTCCACCGCCGGAGTCATGATCAGCCCCGGCATGATCGCGTTGCAGCGGATGCCCTGCTTGCCGTACTGCGTCGCCACGTATTGGGTCAAGGCGTTGACCGCGGCCTTCGAGATCGCGTATGCGGTCCCACTCAGTCCGCCGAGGATCGCGGCCCCGGACGAGGTGTTCACGATCGAACCACCGCCCGTCTCGAGCATTCTCGGGATCGCGTGTTTGCAGCCGATCATCACGCTCCGGGTGTTGATCGCCATCGTGCGGTCCCATACGTCGACGTCGAGCGTCGTGACGGTCTCGTCTTCGCCCACCCGAGCGTTGCCGAGCGCGGCTGCATTGTTGTGGAGCACGTCCAGCTGGCCGAAACGGTCACAGGTGGCTTCGATCAGGGAGCGGAAGGCGATCTCGTCGGACACGTCGGTCTCGCGCGCGAAGGCCGCCCCGCCAGCCGAATCGATTTCATCCGCGACGGCCGTCGCTCCGTGAACGTCGATGTCCCCGATCGCGACCTTTGCGCCTTCCCGAGCGAGGCGGAGGGCGCTCGCGCGGCCGATTCCGGAAGCGGCGCCCGTCACGATCGCGACGCGGCCTTCGAGAAGCGGTCCCGGCATGACTTCAGCCCGCCTGCGCCAGGGCAAAGGTCATGCCGCCCGTTTCGCGCGTGTCGAGGAGGGCGACGCCGAGGTCAGGGGCGCGCCAAGTCGCGTCGATGCCTGCTCCGCTGAGCTGCGCGAGGCTCTTCTCGAGATCCGACACGTTCAGACAGAGGTGATGCATGCCTTCGCCCGCCGCTGCCAGATGGTCCGAGAAGGGGGAGTCCCCGTCGACGACCTCGTAGAGGCGCAGGCGGGTTTCGCCTAGGTCGCAGAAGCTCGCGCGGAAGCTCGTCTCGATCCGGGCGTCGCGGTAGAACGCGCGGGGCATCGGGAACTCGCCGGTCCGAAAGGGCGGAAGGCCCAGTGTCTTTGTGTAGAAATCGATTGTTTTCTGGGTGTCCGAGACGACGAGTCCGAGGTGGTTGTGTCCGACCTTGCCTGCGTGGCCGCTGCCGACCATGACTTCGAAGGTCACGCCGCCGATCCGCTCGCTGTCGACGTAGCAGAACGAAGTGAAGGGGAGACCCCAGAAGGGCTCGATCCCCCGCCAGTATAGATTCGAGAGCGTGCCGAGATATCCCTCGTGGGTCCGCTTGTCGAGGTTGAAGTGGTTCATGCCCTCGCCGCGCTCGTCGAGGAACTCCGAGTGGGGCGGTCGTCCTGAGGTCACCTCGATCAGTTCCATCTCGCAGGGCCCGAGGGGAGCGGACGCGATCCGGAGCGTCGCGGACCGCTCGCCGGAGACGCGGACCTCCTCGACGTCGAAGGGACCGAGGCCGAGACCTTCCCTATAGAGCGCAAGGACCGGATCGAGGTCCCGAACGACGACTCCGACGCTCGCGCCCAGTTTGATGTCAAACTCCATGATCGATCCTCGTCCTCGCTGGTGCCCACACGCTGACGGCGCGTGTCCCGCACGAGACGCCCACAGCCCTAGGGCGACCCAGCGGCTGCCCGCCCGGCGCGTCGCCCGAAAAACGTACAGTCCGATAGCGACATCCCGCTGTTATAGCCCGAGGCTGGGATCCCCGAGGCAACGCGTCCCGCGGCGTAGAGGCCGGTGATTACCTCCCCTTCCGGCGTCAGCACTCGCCCATCAAGGTCCGTACGCAAGCCGCCCAGGGTGAAGAAGGGGTAGGGGAAGGTTTGGCGCCGGAGGTCGAGTGCCCGGAAGGGCGCCTTTTCGAGCGGTGTGATCCACTCCTTCGCTTTCCGGAAGAGCGGGTCCTCCCCGCGCGCTGCGCCCTCGTTCCAGCGCTGCATCGTCTCCACGAGCTTGCCGGGCGGAAGCTCGAGCTGCGCTTCCAGGCCTTCGATCGAATCCGACTCGGCGCACACGGGGTAGGGGAGCTGCGGTTCTGCGTAAGTGTCCGCGTCGAGGATCAGGAAGCCGATGCCGTCCTGCCGGTCGAGGGCGAGGGCGCCGTGGGTTGCCTGGTACACGTCCTCGTTCACATAGCGCTCGCCGCGTGCGTTCACGAGAACTCCCCGCACGAGCGAGCGGGGCTTCGAGAACGGGATCATCACGGAGCCGGCGGACATCCGGATCGCATCGCCGCCGGCTGCCATCCCGAGACGGAGGCCTAGGCCATCTTCCGCCGCGGTCCCGACCGGCGTGCATTCGAGGAACGTCGGCGCATAACGTTCGAGCATCTCGCGGTTGAAGCCGAAGCCGCCGGTGCAGAGGATGACGCCGCGCTCGGCGCGCACGAATCGCTCACCTGCGTCGTCTCGGACGCCAACGCCGACGATCCGCCCTTCGGCATCGACCGCGAGGCGCGTAGTCTCGACGCCGGTTCGGACCTCGATACCTTCGCGGGCGACGGTAGCGAGCAGAGCCTTCATCAGGACGTGCCCCGAATCGCCTTCGCACTCGACGTTATGACCCCGGGGCGCGGGGCGCGCTTCCTCCCGCCACGGGTACGCGGGTTCGTTGCCCGTGTAGGTCAGGCCGTCTGGCCCGGGCGGGTTCGTCGCTTCGGTGGTCGGGACGAACGAGGCACGGAATGGGACGCCCTGCTCGACGAGCCAGTCGTAGTGGGCGACCGACTCCTGCGTGAAAAGGTCTATCTTGTCTTCGGGGGCGCCGGGGCCACAGGCGCGCAGCATGTACTTGCGCATCTCTTCGGGCGGGTCCTCGAAACCGCAGGCCCGCTGCAGGGCCGTGCCGCCGCCAAGGTAGAGCTGGCCGGCGGCCCGGGCGGAGGTGCCCCCAGCGGCCACCTGTTTCTCCAGCACGACTACGCGCGCGCCGTTGCGGTGGGCCTCGAGGGCTGCGCAGGCGCCGGCGGATCCCGCACCCACGACGACCACGTCGACCCGTTCCGAGTCGTTGGGAAGGTCGCTGGCGGCGCAAAGTCGGTCGGTGGCAAATCGAACGCGCATGACTGAGAGTATGGTGCCCCGCGGAAGACCGGTCTCGCAAGCGATGAATCGGCTCCATTTCGCGGCAGGAGTAGGGGAGGGGCAAAGGTCATGGTGGAGTTCGATCCGTTCGCCGAGTCGTACTTCGATGACCCCTTCTCCATTTACAAGCAGCTCCGAGACGAGGCCCGCGCCTTCTATCACGAAGAGCTCGATTGCTACTTCCTTTCGCGCTTCGAGGACATCTGGGACGCGGTGAGCAGCGGCCACTTCTCTCATCGAAGAGGGACGAACACCCAGGATCTGCTCGCCGGCAAGCCGCCGAATCTCGCGCTCTCGTCCATGACNCCTCCCCANCACACCGCGCTTCGCAAAGTCCTCTGGCCGCACTTCTCCCCTAGCCGGACGCGGGCACTCGAACCCTTCGCGCGAAAGCANGCGGCGCGGTTCCTCGACGANGGGATCGAGCGCGGGTCGATCGANGCGAACGGCGGGCTCGGTCGCCGNCTCAGCGTCCGCGTGGCCTTCGCGATCATNGGTCTNCCGGAAGCCGACGCGGATCGCGCGGCNGAGCTCGTCGGTCTCGCATTCGACCGGTCGCCCGACGTGAAAGGGCCGAACCAGAAGGCGCTCGACGCGCAGGCGGAGCTCCATCGCTACCTCAAGGGCCAGATCGATTCGCGGAAGGCGAAGCCCGGCGGCGATACCCTCCTCGATGCGCTGATCGCTTACGACTACGCAGGGGAGAAGCTCCCGGACGCTCAGCTCCTGTCGAACGTCTATCTGATGGTCGTGGGCGGTACGGAGACGCTCCCGAAGGTCTTCGCCGGAGGCCTGTTCCAGCTCGCGAAGCACCCCGATCAGAGGAAGGAGCTTGCGGGCGACCTGTCGCTCGCGGCCGATGCGTTCTGGGAGATGCTCCGCTTCGAGATGCCGACGCTGATGCTAGGCGCGTGCGCTGAGCAGGAGACGGAAATCGGTGGCGGAACGCGGATCTCGAAGGATCAGAAGGTCATGCATCTCTGGGTCTCGGCGAATCGCGACGAGCGCGAGTTCGGTGAGCCCGACCGCTTCGACATCCATCGCCGCGCGCCGCGTATCCTGACATTCAACCACGCGCGCCACCGTTGCCTGGGCGCCCACATCGCCCAGATGGAAGGACGTGTGCTGCTCGAGGAACTCCTCGTGCGCGCGCCCGAATACGCCGTCGACGAGGCGAATGCCGTCCGGATCCGGTCCGAATTCTTCCGCGGCTTCGACCGCTTGCCGCTCGTCTTTCATTGAGGCGCGGCGCCCCTTCGCCCGGCGTCGCGTGAGTAGAGAGGAACGCCCCATGAGCAGAAATGATCCGCCGACCCACTGGAGCGGTCACATCGCGCCGAACGGAACCGCCCTTGGGACGGTCCGGATCTGCGACTTCACCGGACAGCTCGCCGGCGCCGGCGCAACCAAGTGGCTCGCCGCTTTCGGCGCCGAAGTCATCCGGATCGAGGACCCGGTAAACCAGGGAATGTGGGACGTTCTCCGCAATATGGCGCCCTTCATCGACGACCGGCGGGGCCCGGACTACGGCGGCGGTTTCAACAACCACAACGTCGAGAAGCGCGGGATCACCCTCAACCTCCGCACCGATCGCGGCAAGGAGATTCTGACCGAGATCATCGCGAAGTCGGACGTCGTCTCCGAGAACTTCGCCGCCGGCGTCCTCGATAAGTGGGGATTCGGCTGGGACCGGCTCCGCGAGATCCGCGAGGACATGATCTACGTCTCGAACTGTGGCTTCGGACACGAAGGTCCCTATGGTCAGTACAAGACCTGGGGGCCGATCGTGCAGGCGATGAGCGGATTGACCTTCACGTCCGGTCTGCCGGATCGCGAGCCGGCCGGTTGGGGCTACTCCTACATGGATCACACCGGCGGCATGTACATGGCGTTGGCGATCCTCTTCGCCCTGATCCACAAGCAGCGGACGGGCGAGGGGCAGTGGGTCGATCTGTCCTGCACCGACGCGGGGCTCTCCCTCAATGGTCCGGCGATTCTGGACTGGACGGTGAACGGTCGTCCGAGCCGACGCGCGGACAGTCCGAACGGCAACCGCTCCGCCTATCCGCCCATGGCCCCTCACGGCATCTACGCCTGCGCCGGCGAGGACGAGTGGGTCTCGATCGCTTGTCGAGGAGACGAGGACTGGGCATTGCTCGCGGATCAGATCGGCGAGCCCTGGGCCAAGGACGAGAAGTGGAAGACGCTCGAGGGTCGGATCGCCGCCCAGGACGAGCTCGACGAAAAGGTCACGGCCTGGACCCGGACGCGGGACAAGTTCGACGTCCAGCGTGGGGCGGTCCGCGAGGGCGTGCCTGCAGCGGCTGTTCAGAAGCCGGCGGAGCGGATCGATCAGGATCCTGGCACGGAAGAGTTCGGTCTCTGGCCCGAAGTGGACCACGCCAAGATGGGTCGGGTCCGGGTCGACGGACTGCCTGCGCATTTCTCGAAGACGGACTGGAAGATCGAGCAGGGCGGTCCCTGCGTCGGCCAGCACACCGACGAGGTCCTTTCGTCGCTGCTCGGGTACGACGCGGACGAGATCGCCCGCCTGCACGAGGAGGGGATCGTATGAGCGCGCTCCAGGGGACGCGGGTCGTCGAACTCGCGAACGAGAGCATCGGCTGGGCCGGCAAACTGATGGGCGACATGGGTGCGGACGTGATTCTCGTCGAAGCGCCCGGGGGCGAGCCGAGCCGGGGCTACGCGCCCTTCGCCGGCGATGAAGAGGGCGGTGAAAGCCTCTACTTCTGGCACTACAACACGAGCAAACGAAGCGTCGTGCTCGATCTCGACAAGCCGGCGGGCAAGGAGGCCTTCCTCGCGCTGATCGCGAGCGCCGACGTCTTGATCGAGTCCGAGGCGCCCGGTCGTCTGTCCGCGCTTGGCCTCGACTACGACGACCTAGTGAAGGCGAAGCCGGATCTGATCCACGTTTCGGTCACGCCCTTCGGCCGTGAGACGAGTCGAAAGGACGAGCCGGCGACCGACCTGACGATCCTCGCCGGTGGAGGGCCCGCCTGGAGCTGCGGCTACGACGATCACTCGATCGCGCCGATCCGCGGCGGCGGCAACCAGGGCTACCAGACGGCGAGCCACTACGCGGTCATGTCAGCGCTCACGGCGATCTTCCATCACGGCGTGACCGGCGAAGGTCAGTTCATCGACGTGAGCATGCACGCGGCGGCGAATGTCACGACCGAGATGGCTTCCTACTTCTACCTGATCGAGCAGCAGACGGTGATCCGACAGACCGGGCGCCACGCCATGCCGATGATGACGATGCCAGTCCAGGTCCAGTGCAAGGACGGACGCTACGCGACGACCGGGATGCCTCCGCGATCGCCGGCGGGCTTCGGTGCGCTTTACGACTGGCTCGTCGAGTCGGGGCTCGAGGATCAGCTCCCGGAGGCGATCTTTCTCGAGATGGCGCGCCACCGGGAGTCGATCGGCTTCGCCGACATCGGCGTCGACGACGAAGTGACGGCTGCTTTTTCCGCGGCCCGGGATGCGCTCCAGCTCCTCGCAGAGAACTCGACGGCAGAAGGCTTCTTCGAGGGCGCCCAGAAGATCAACATCACCGTCGGCGCGATCCTCTCGCCGGAAGAGGCCTACGAGAACGTCCACTTCAAGGCGCGTGGGTACCAGGTCGAGGTCGACCATCCGGAGCGCGATGCGCCTGTCCGCTACCCAGGGGCGCCCTATAAGCTGCCGGCGAGCCCCTGGCGGATCAGTCGCCGCGCCCCGGCCCTTGGCGAGCACGACGACGAGGTCTTCGGGCCGCTCGGGGTCGACGCCGCCAAGCTCGCGGAGGCCCGCTAGGTGGCCGGGGGGGCCAAGGGCGCGGGCGATCCGCGCTCGATCGAGGAGGCGTCCCAGGATTTCCTCGCCCGGAATCCCGCGCCCCGGGAGATCGAAGCCGACTGGAATGAGTGGATCGACCGGAACGGCAGCGCCGTCTGGGACCGTCCGGGGCTCACCCGCGCCCAGCGGAGCCTTTCGACGATCTCCATCATGTCGGTCCTCCGAGACGAGCATACGCTTCGGGTGCACGTCGAGGCGGGTCTCTCGAACGGGTTGTCCCGCCAGCAGATCGCCGAGGTAATCATGCACACCGCGGTCTACGCTGGCGTGCCCCAGGCGCTTCGGTCGATGCGGATCGCGCGCGAGGTCTTCGATCGGCTCGACGAAGAGGCCTCGACGATCGTCGGCAGCGGGGACTGAACCTCACTGCGTCGGGCCCGTCCGCTTCAGGCGTCAGGCAGGATCTGCCGCGCGCGGGCCAGTACGTCTCGGCCCTCGGGCAGGGAGGCGAGTTCGGCACTGACGGTGCGGAACGTGAGGCTCGTTCGCGGCAGCGGGAGATCCGTAGCCAGAAGCGCGTGTTCCCACGCATAGCGCGCAGGCCCGAAGAGCAGCACGAGGGATCGGGCCGGCATGGGCACGCGCACGCAGGCAGGCACGACGTTCTCGGGATCATCGACCTCGCCCTGCGGCCGCCCGCGGTAGAGCGTGAGGGTCGTGTCGGATTCGAGCGAGAGGTCGAGGATCAGCTCGCCGTATGCGAAGACGTCGTCGAGGTGGAAGTCCAGATTGGAAT
>PAQX01000004.1 GCA_002709835.1 Deltaproteobacteria bacterium | reverse complement strand
ACGCAAGCACAAGAAGTGCTGCGGCTAGCCTGGGCGGCCGCTTCCAGGCGCGCGGGTCGGCCCCGTCGTCAGCTCTGCGGTGCGAGGTGGGTCGAGGCGTCGGCCAGGTAGGCGATCGAGGCGGGAATTGGGCCCGCGAGGGCCGAGGCGGCGGTGGCCGTCAGCCTTGCCGCTCGGCGCCGGCGAGTTCCCGGTATTTCGATCTTTTTGGGACGTGCCCCTCGAGTCCCGACCGACTCGGGGGAGGGGGGCACGAATCGATGTCGATCAGCATCGACACCCATCGCAAATCCGCGCAATCTAGGGTCTTCTTCGTCACGCTCAGGAGGCCGGAAGGCCATGCAGCAAAGTCAGGCAAAGGCCTGGAAGCACGACCACGACTATCTTGGCGACCAGTACGATCACAACGAACGCCAGACGCGTTTGGTGATCGCGCTCACTGCCGCGACGATGGTCATCGAGATTGCGGCTGGCGCGGTTTTCGGTTCGATGGCGCTCCTTGCCGACGGTTGGCATATGGCCAGCCACGCTTCCGCGCTCAGCATTACCGCCTTTGCCTACTGGTTCGCTCGGCGCCACCGACACAGCGCCCAGTATTCCTTCGGCACCTGGAAGGTCAGCGTCCTGGGTGGCTTCACCAGTGCAGTGGTGCTGGGCATGGTCGCACTGCTGATCGCCGCGGAGTCGATCCTCCGCCTCTACGATCCGCATGTGATTTCGTTTGATCAGGCGATCGGCGTTGCGTTCATTGGCCTCGTCGTGAATCTCGCCTCCGCGTGGTTGCTGCGAGATGGGCACCATCACGATCACCACCCTGAGCGAGGCCACCCCGATCACAACCTGCGGGCGGCCTATCTGCACGTCTTGGCGGACGCGTTGACCTCGGTGGCGGCGATCTTCGCCTTGCTCTGCGGCAAATTCTTTGGTTGGGGCTGGATGGACCCGGCGATGGGTGTCGTGGGATCGCTCGTGATCGGGCGATGGGCCTACGGGCTCGTCCGTCAGACGTCGAGTGTGCTGCTCGATGGCGACGTCGAGCAGTCGACGCGCGCGGCGCTCCGTGAGGCCATTGAGCGGGAGTCGTCTGATCTCGTCGCTGATCTCCACGTGTGGCGCGTCGGTCCCGGGCGCCTCGCAGCGATCGCTGTCGTGGTCACCGAGGATCCGCAGTCGCCCGCTGTCTACAAGAAGCGGATGGAGACGGCCGTGGAGCTCGCCCACGTCACGGTCGAGGTCAATCGGTCCGTAGAGGGGGTTCAGGCCGCCTTGGCGGGCTGAGGAGGAGTTCGGCGCACCTGGAGCGGAAACCGCAAGAAAAGCGGGAACTCCGCGGGCTCGACCGGCAATTCGGTTTAGAGACGCAACCGATCGAGACGCCGCACCGACCCATGCCCCGACATTCCGAGCTCCGCTCCGCTGCTCCTTGGATCCACCTGTTCGCAGGGCTCCCGACCGGTTCCGTGGCTGCCGGACTGGATCGCATCCGCGAGGCCTTCTGCGTCCGGCCCTTGGCCGAGTTCGTTTCGGATCCGTCCAGGCGACGCGGTGAGGTCGGCGTTCTGCTCCCGCCCTTCGTGGAGACGTCGCAACTCGTCGAGGACTGGCAGGCCAGCGACTTCCTCTCGTTCCGTTTCGGATCCGGGGTGGCTCTCGGCAAGGTCGTCACCCTCGCCGACACGGACTTCCTGGCCGATCAGCTGGCTTCGTCGGATCCGATCTCCGCCTATGGCTGGGGGAAGACCGAGCGCGACGGAAGGACGGTCGCGGACATCGTGGCTGGGGGCATCGAGTCCGCAACGCATCTCGTGCTCGTGGGGAGCGAGCGATCCCGGGCCCACGTCCTCCCGACCCTCCGCGTGCTCAACCCGACCGCCGAGCGACTCGCGATGGGCGCGTCCACCGACGCCGAGCTCCTCGACTTCGTGACCGGCCCGCTCGAGCGAGGCGAAGCCCTGGTCGTGCCCCCGTGGTTGGAGCTGCTCCGGAGCGACCTTCGTGTCTCCGAGATCGGAGACTGCTTCGCGTATCGATGCGCGCGGCCCTTCGATCCCGAGCGGTTCGGGCAGTGGATCGAGGACCCGCCGGAGGCCCTGGTTCGCGGCAAGGGAAACGTCTGGCTCTCGAATCGCCCCACGCAGGCCTTCGGTTACTCCTGCGCGGGCGACGTTCACCGCGTCTTTCCGGCCGGACGCTGGTGGGTGGGTTACCCGGCCTCCCACTGGCCGAGCGACGAAGCTCATCGGCGACGCCTGCTCGAGCGCTGGCACCCTCAGTTCGGGGATCGCCGTCAGGAACTCGTGTTCCAGGGGCGCGGCCTCGATGCCGCACAGGTCCGGGCCGAGCTGGATGAATGTCTCCTGTCCGAGGAGGCCGCACTCGGTTCGATCGTCGAGGAATCGCCGGTGGTCTCGACGCCGTCGTACGCTGCACCGACGGTGGAGCTCCATTGATGCTCGATTGGCTCGTGATCGGAGGAGGGCCGCATGGCGTGCACGCCGTGGCTCGACTGCTCGGAGAGGCGGGTGTGGCGCGTGAGGGCCTGCGGATCCTCGACGACGAGGTTGACCTTCTGGCCCGGTGGCGTCGGACGACGCGCAATACGGGGATGCGGTTCCTGCGCTCGCCGGCCGTCCACCACCTCGACCTCTCTTCCGCTTCGCTCCAGCGATTCGTGAAGGTCGGAAAGGGCCGGCGAATCGCCCATCCCTTCACACGACCCTACTCGCGACCGGCTCTCGAGCTCTTTGATCGTCACTGCGACGACGTGCTGGAGAAGTTCGAGATGCGCGACCTGCATGTTCGCGGGCGCGCGAACGCGCTCACGCTGGAAGGCGACCGCGTGCGCGTAGACTTCGAAGGGGCGGACGACGCGGATTCCCTCGAAGCGAAACAGATCATCCTCGCCCTCGGCGCGCCGCGCGAACCGGCGTGGCCCGACTGGGCGAAGGCCGTCGCGGTCGATGCCGAAGCGAAGGGTCTGGCTTCGAAGGTCGGTCACATATTCGACCCGGGGTTCGACCTCGATGACGATCCCGATGACGAGGCCATCGCGGTCGTCGGCGGGGGCATCTCCGGTGCTCAGGTGGCGATCCGCCTGGCGCGGGCCGGCCGACGGATCTTCCTGATTTCACGCCACTCGCTTCGCATTCATCAGTTCGACAGCGATCCGGGCTGGCAGGGGCCGAAGTACATGGCGGGCTACTCCCGAGTCGAGGATCCGAGTGAACGCCGGCGCCGCATTCGTGAAGCGCGTCATCGAGGCTCCATCCCTCCGGACGTCCACGCGGCGCTTCGCTGCGCGCAGGCCGACGGCCGGGTCGAACATCTCGAAGGCGTCAAAGTGGCCTCCGCGTTCGTTTCGGAAAATCGCGTGGCCCTCGATCTCGGGGCGCGAGAGGTCGAGGTCGACCGACTGCTGCTCGCGACCGGTTTTCCCGGGCACCGTCCCGGGGAGGGGTGGCTCGACGAGGCCATCGCGGCCTACGATCTGCCCTGCGCTGAATGCGGCTATCCGTTGGTCGACCATGGCCTGCGATGGCATCCGCGCGTGCTGGTGACCGGTGCGCTTGCGGAGCTGGAGATCGGGCCGGTTTCGCGCAACCTGTCGGGTGCAATGCGAGCCGGAGAGCGGATCGTGAGCGTCGCCCGCTCGGAATGGGTCTACTAGGGCGCTGGGCGCCCACGAAGGAGTTTTATCCCCCATGTCTCATTGTTTTGACTACAGCAACAAGCGCGTCGTGATCACCGGCGCTTTCTCTGGCGTCGGTGCTGCACTCCTCGATGTGCTCGCCGAGCTGGGCGCTCCGGAGGTGATCGCGCTCGACATCAAGCGGCCCGAGGGTCCCATCAGCTCGTTCATCGAGACGAACATGGGCAAGGCGTCCTCGGTCGACGCCGCGATCGACGGGATCGAGGGGCCGATCGACGTACTTTTCAACAACGCGGGAATTGCCGCGACGCATCCCGTCGAGGACGTCATGGCCGTGAACTGGCTCGGTCTGCGTCAGCTCTCCGAGGGGCTGCTTCCGAAGATGCGCGAGGGCGGCGCGATCGCGAATACGGCGTCCATTGCCGGCGGTCAGTGGCCCGGGCATCTGCAGGAGGTGCTCGATTGCATCGCGATCGAGGACAGCGAAGAGCTTTTCGGATGGTGCCGTGATCACGCAGAGCTCGTGGGGGACGGGTATGCCTTCTCGAAGGAATGCGTACAGGTCTACACGATGAAGAGCGCCAAGGACTCGCTCGCCCGGAATGTGCGGACCAACAGTGTATGCCCCGCGCCGATCGACACGCCGCTCCTCCCCGATTTCAACAAGACGATGACCGAGAAGACGATGAACTGGACCATCGATCAGATCGGCGGGACGATCGCGACGCCGCGGGACATCGCCATGAGTCTGGCGTTCCTGGGTTCCGACGCGTCGGGGTACGTGAACGGGGTCAACCTGAACGTCGATTTGGGCTTTAACGCCTTCATGACGACGGGGCAGCTGGACTTCTCGGGTCTTGCCTGATCCGGGAGCGGCCGCGACTGAGCTTGATCGTCTCCGGGAGTCGGGCAGGGTAGAAAGAATCACGGTTCCCGAACCTTCCGACGCCGCGCGCTCTACCGACGCGGCGTCGGGGGGGCGTTGGATCTCGTCGGCCCGGTGACGCTGCCGCTCGAACTCGCGGGCGACGAACACGTTGCGAGCTGGTTCGTGGGACGCGTCGTCCGTCCAGAACGGGACGACTCCGCGGTCGAAGAGGTCAGCGTTCTCCAGTTCGGCGAGGCGAGCGGGGACGGTGCGCGTCCGCTCGTGCGGGTCCACTCGGCCTGCCTGACCGGAGATACCCTCGGCTCTGTTCGCTGCGATTGCGGCCCGCAGCTTCGGGGGGCTCTCGCTCAGATCGCGGACGCCTCGTCGGGCAGCCTCTTGATCTACATGACGTCCCACGAAGGGCGCGGGATCGGGCTTTGGTCGAAGGCGGCGGCCTATCTACTCCAAGAGGAAGGAATGGATACGTACGAGGCGAACCGCGCGCTGGCCTTCGAGGATGATCAGCGCGACTTTCGTCTCGCGGCGGCGATCGTTCGGCACTTCTTCGGCGGGGACGCCTTCGACCTGCTCACGAACAATCCCCTGAAGATGAAGAGCCTCGAGCGCTTCGCGGTGAAGGGCTTCCGTCGACGCGAGCTCGTCGAGGGCACGTCCACGCACAATCGCTGCTACCTGAAGGCGAAGCGGGATCACGGACACCTTCTGCCCGGTTGAGAGAGAGACCGCCGCCCATCCGCTAGGCCCGGAGTGTAGGGGTCTCCTGGCAAAGTACTGTGGTGCCGCCAGCGAAGCGCGCGATGGTGACCTGGCGGCTCGGCATGGCGATCCATTCTGATTTCCCACGCAAATCGGTCACCGTTCGCCTTCGCTGGTCGGGCGCGAGGGGGCACGTACTGGACGATGGATTGGTCCGCCGCGGGCGGGGCTTCGTTCAGCTGACGGAGCCAACTGTACGGAGTGTTCTCTGGAAGGGTAGTCCAGTCGAGGCTCTCGAGCCGGGTGCGCTCGCCGTCCATGATGCGGCCCCGTGCGTCCACCTGGCTCCGCGGATGGAAGTGTGGTCGGAGCTAGAGGTCCCTCTCGATTGTCTCAAGGTCGTGCCCCCCGAGCGCAGGAGAGTGCGTGGGATGGTCGGCTGCTATCGGATTTGCGCTGAGGCCGAGGCGATTGCGCGGGCGAACGACTCTTTGCGCGAGGCGAGTCGGGGCTAGAACTCGTCCTCGAACACGAATCCTGCGTAGCCCGAATCCGCGATCTGTCGGATCCGCTCGAAGTAGGCCGGCCCGCCGAGATGGACTGCGAAGTGACGGGACTTGCCCTCGATGTTGGCGCCGGTGTACCACGAGTCCGTCTTTGGGAAGAGGGTCCGATTGGCGAGCTCGGTGACCTCCGAGTCCCAGGAGCCTTCTGCTTCGACGGTCGGCTCGACGGCGCCCTTGCCTTGGCTGCGCATGTGCTCGACGCAGTTCGCGATCCATTCGGTTTCGAGTTCGGCACCGAGCGGCATGAGGTAGAGGACGCCGGGGGTCCCCGGGCCGTGGATCATGAAGAGGTTCGGGAAGCCACTCACCATCAGCCCCAGGTAGTTGTGGAACTGCTCCTTCCACCTCTCGTCGAGGCGGACGCCGTCCCGGCCGACCGGGTTCAGCCGGAGCATCGACCCGCTGATGGCGTCGAAGCCCGTGGCGAGGACGAGCACGTCGATGGCGTGCTCTCCTGACGAGGTCTGCACGCCCTTTGCGGTCATGCGTTCGATCGGATCGCTTCTCAAGTCGACCAGGGAGACGTTGTCGCGGTTGTAGGTCGCGTAGTAGCCATCGTCGAGGATCGGGCGCTTCGTGCCGTAGAAGTGGTCGGGCATCAGCTTTTCGGCGGTCTCCGGATCGTCGACGATCTCGCGGATCTTGCCTTGCAGGAAGGCGCACACCTCCCGATTGATCTCCTCGTTCACGAGTAGTTCGGCGTAGTTGCCGTAGACGAAGCCGAGGGTTCCATTCGTCCAGAGCTCTTCGTAAAGCGCGTGTCGCTGCTCGGACGTCTCGTCGAAGGCGGATCGGCCGTTGCCTGGCATCATCGGAAGCAGCGCCTCGGGCGGCGGGGGAGTGACCATTCCCGTCCTGACGGCTTCCCAGTTCTCGCGGACCGCAGCGAGTTCTTCCGGGACCAGCGGCCGGTTGCGCGCGGGTACCGTGTACTGGGCAGAGCGCTGGAAGACCGTGACGTGGGCGGCCTGCTTCGCGATCTCGGGAATCGCCTGGATGCCCGAGGAGCCCGTGCCGATCACGCCGACGCGCTTGCCTTCGAACGAGACCGGGTCGGTCGGCCAGTCACCGGTGTGGAGGACCCGGCCTTCGAAGTCGTCGATCCCAGGAATCGGCGGCTTGTTCGGGGCGGAGAGGGCCCCCACCGCGCAGATGACGAACTCCGCCAACACGCGCTCGTCGCCGAGGTCGACGGTCCAGCGCTGGGTCGCCTCGTCGTAGCAGGCGCCCTGGACCCAGGTGTCGAGTTGGATGTCGCGACGAAGGTCGAATTTGTCGGCGAAATGATCCAGATAGGAGAGGACTTCGGGCTGGGAAGACTGGGTCTCGGTCCAGGTCCACTCCTTCACGAGCTCGTCGGAGAACGTGTATCCGTAGAGCGGCGCGCTCGGGCCGTCGACGCGCGCCCCGGGGTAGCGGTTGTGCCACCAGGTGCCGCCGATGCGGGGGGCACCGTCGTAGGCGCGGACGGACAGACCCATCTCGCGCAGGTGATGGAGCGCGTACATGCCGCTCACGCCGGCGCCGATGACGATCGCGTCGAAATGGGGGGTGCAGGAGGCGGGCTTCGTCATGTTCGTCGTTCCGTCTGGCTCGGGTTCGAGCCTCGATCATAACGAGGACGATCCGCCGAGGGGACCGGGAATCCGCGTCTTCGAACGAGTGCTGCGATCGTGCTTCAATGGGGCTCGATACGAGCGAAGGGAGAGGGGAAGCGAATGGCGGTCGCGGAGAACAAGCGTATGCTGAGGGGCCTGTTGGAATCCATCGAAGCCGGCGATCGCGCGGGCATCGAGGCCCGTTTCCTGCCTGACGGGCGCTGGGTGATTCCAAAGGGCGCGCCCGAGGACGTGGCCGGAATGCATACCGGTGCGGCGCGGATCGCAGAGAGGATGGTCGGCGCGATCGACCAGACCTTCGTGGCGACGAGCGTCGACTGGCGCCCGGGCTTGATGGTGGGTGAGGGGAACGTGGTGATGCTCGAAGCCAATCTCGTGGCCGAGCGGCAGGACGGTGAGACCTACGACAACCACTACGTGTTCGTTGCGGAGTTCGACCCTGAGACCGGTCGGATCGCGGAGCTGCGCGAGCACGTCGATACCCGGTATGCGGCGCGTTTCTTCGGGAGCTAGCCGTTTTGCTCGGGCGGCGATCCGCAGGCTCACGCTCGGATGGAGCGGGCGTCACCGATACGCTCGGCCCCGAGTACCTCCTCGGCGCGTCGGTCGTGCAGTCGTATCGGGCGTACTCTGGCTGCATGACGCCCGGAGGCGAGGCCATTTTCGCCTCGGGGATTTCGTCGCCTTCTTCCCTCATCGCCCGATCGCCGTCCTTGATGCCGAAGCCGACGCTGAAGGCGGGGCCAGCGGCGTCCATCACGCAGACCGGAGCGTCGTGGTCGTTGCGAAAGCGGAAGAAGACATCATCGAGCTCCGCAAAGAGCTGACGGTTGAACGCATTGCGGGTTTCGGGCCGGCTCATTCGGATCTGGGCCACGTGATGTTCGGGTTCGTAGGAAACTGTCACCGAATTCCCCTCTCGGCCGAGCTCAAGCGTCCGGTGCCTGGGGTACTTCGTCACCGCCGACCCACGCGGTCAGCATCGCGTTGACCGTGCCGGGATCGTCCTGCTGTACCCAGTGCGACGCGTTTGGGAGGTAGCGCAGGGTCAGATCGCGGACGTGGCGCCCGGTGTCGTAGGTGAGCTCCTTACCGAGGGCGGCGTCCTGCTCGCCCCAGACCACGAGCGTGGGTGTCTCGATCTGCGGGAAGCCCAGAGCGATCTGGCGACGAAGGCTGCCGCCGCGAACGAGGGCGCGGTAGTAGTTGACCATCGCCCGGACTGCACCGGGTTGAAGTGCTGCCTCACGGTAGACGTCGACCACTTCTGGCGGGAAGCGCTCTTTATCCACCGCCCACCGGGAGAAGACGTTCCCGATCGCCCGCGCGCGGTCGAGCGTCAGAAACCATTCGGGCAACCAGGGGAGTTGAAAAAAGAGGATGTACCAGGACCGGAGTCGCTGCCGAAAATTGGGCGGCCCCTCGGCGATCACCGCGGGGTGGGGCACGTTCATGATGACGAGGCCCTCGAGCGCGCGGAGCGTCCGTGTCGCGAAGCACCACGCGATGATCGCGCCCCAGTCGTGGGCCAGGAGGAGGACCGATTTCGCGCCCGACGCGTCGATCAGTGCGGCGACGTCCTCCATCAGCGGCTCGAGCGCGTAGTCCCTCATTTCGGGAGGTCGGTCCGTCTGGCCATAGCCCCGCAGATCCGGGGCCCAGGCGCGGTACCCGAGATCCGCGAGGAGCGGCAGCTGATCTCGCCACGAGTAGCCGAGCTCGGGGAAGCCGTGCAGGCAGAGCGCGAGCTTCTCGCTCTCCGGGTCGCCGCAGGTGTTCACGTGGAATCGAAGACCGTTGGCTTCCACGAACTCCGACTGGATCGCATGCATGGCTCGAGCCTAGCGCGGGCGATCCCTGAGCGGCGTGGACGCAGGGCCTGCGGTCAGAGCCGTGCCAGGAAGACCTCGAGGCAGCGGTCGTGCCACGGAACCCGATCTCCGCGGCCGTGGAAACCGACATGCCCACCACCCCGTGGCAGAAGGGCCTCGAGCCGCGGGTTCCGGGACCAGGCGTAGTCGGTATACATCGAGGCGGGGATCCACGGGTCGTCGAGGGCGTGCATCAAGAGCGCCGGCACCTGGATGTCCCCGAGGAACTGGCGCGCGTGGTTCTGGTCGTAGTAGTCCTTCGCCCCGGTGAAGCCGTTGCGGGGCGCGACGATATGCTCGTCGAAGTCGAGGATCGTGCGGGCCGCTTCGAGGCGTTTTTGCTCGTCTTCGGTGAGGCCGCCGGGCGTCGACTGCATCTCCTGCTTCATCCCGACCAGAAGATGGGCGTGGTACACGCGATTGCGTGTATCGAGGAAGCGATAGGAGGCGGCCTCCAGGTCGATCGGAGCCGAGATGGAGGCGGCCCCCCGGACCTCTCCGAATTCGGCGGTGTATTTCAGGACCATGTTGCCGCCGAGGGAGTACCCGACGACGACCACGCCGTTGGGGGTGAGGTCGGAGGGCAGGGCCGAGAGCACGTCGTGCAGGTCGCGGCTGCGTCCAGCGTGATACTGGCTCTCGCAATGGGGCCGACTCGCGCCTGCGCCCCGCAGATTCAGCTGGAGCACGGCGTATCCGAGCCCCAGGAGGTGGGCGGTCGTGACCTGGATGTAGGCGCTGTCCGAGGACCCGCCGAGACCGTGAACGACTACGACGAGGGGGCGGTCGCCCGGTGAGCCCGGCGCCGCCTCTGCGGTGAAGTGAAGCCCGGCCAGCCGATCGTTCGAACCGTCGCGCATCGAGAACAAGAGTTCCTTCCGTCCCTCGATCGGCGCTGCCGGCAGGGCCGGGCCTCGCAGGACGTTGCGCAAAGTCTGCAGGTCTGGCCCCCGCCACGGAAACCGCGGAACGAACTCCGGGTAGGTCACGCCAGGCATCGCTTCAGTCGTCGCCACCGCCGAGGAAGCTGCGGTCGATCAGTTGCGACGGCCGCAGGTTCTTCTGTGCGGTGAGCATGCTTCCTCGAAGACCCGGATAGCGGCCCTCGAGTTCGCCGATCAGCGCCTTCAGCTCCTGGCGTCGCGCGTTCTCCTGGTTCCCGCAGAGGTTGCACGGGATGACCGGAATCGCGAGGGCACGCGCATAGTCCTCCAGGTCCGCCTCCGCGACCTCCGCCATCGGGCGGATCACGACGTTCCGCCCGTCGTCGGACTCGAGCCGGGCGGGCATGCTCCCGACTACGCCCGAGAAGAAGAGGTTCAGCAGGAGCGTCTCGTTCAGATCTTCGCGGTGGTGGCCGAGCGCGATCTTGGTGAAGCCCTGTTCGGCGGCGAAGGCGTAGAGGGCGCCGCGCCGCATTCGCGAGCAGAGTCCGCAGTAGCTTTTGCCCGGCGCAGTCTGCGTGACGACGACGGAGTAGGTGTCCTGTTCGAGGATCCGAAGGTCGAAGCCCCGCGCTGCGAGCCAGTCGGCGTAGCGCTTTGCGTCGAAGCCCGGCTGTTTTTGATCGAGCAGGACCGGCTCGAGCTCGAAGCGGAAGGGCGCGCGGCGACGAATCTCTTCGAGCTGCAGCAGCAGGATGGTCGAGTCTTTGCCGCCCGACACGGCGACGAGCACGCGATCGCCTTCTTCCAGCAGTTGGTAGTCGGCGATCGTGCCGACCATCGTCTTCCGGATCTTTTCCTGGAGCGCGTCCATCGGGCCTTCCCGTGCCCGCTACTCGGTCAGCCCGAATCGCTCGAGCCCGTAGCAGTTGATCGCGTTGGTCCGAAGAACCATGCGGCATTCTTCGGCATTCATGCCCGCCTGCGAGAAAAGTTCATGCGCCACTTTTCGGGAGTGCGGGAAGGTCCCGTCCGAGTGGGGAAAATCCGTCTCGAAGAGGATCATCTCAGTTCCCATCTCATGTCGGTTCTTGAGGCCCGTCAGGTCGTCGAACACGCAGGACCAGACGCGTCCCCTCACCTGCTCGCTCGGTGCGATCGGGAACTCGACGCCGCCGACGCCGTCCCGCCAGACCGCGTCCATGCGCTCGAGCTGGAAGGGCATCCAGCCCGCCTGGCTCTCGGCGTAGGCGATCTTGAGCTTCGGGAAGCGGGTGAGGGTCTTCGAGAAGATCCAGTCCGCGAGGGAGGCCTGTGCGTTGTGCGCGTAGAGTGACATGCTTGTGGCCAAGGGGGCGTCCGGCGACGTCGTCGGCATCGCCGATGAAGACCCGATATGCATCGAGACCGTCGTCTCGGTGTCCTGGCAGGCCTGCCACAGCACGTCCCACTCCCCGGAGTAGAGGGTCGCGAACCCGAGCTTCGAGGGGTTCTCGCTGAACGCGATCGCATGGCTGCCCTTCGCGGCGCAGCGGCGGACCTCCTCGGCGGCGAGTTGGGGATCCCAGAGCGGGACCAGCGTGAGGGGGATGAGTCGGCCCTTGCCGGCGCCGCCGCACCAGTCGTCGATCATCCAGTCGTTGTAGATCTCGAGGCATGCGAGGGCGAGCGCCTTGTCGTTCCGCTCGGCGAATCCCTGGCCCGCAAAGCGGGGAAAGATGTTCGGGTAGTTGATCGCCGCCTGGACGTGGTTGAGCGTCATGTCCTCGAGGCGCGCCGCCTGGTCGTAGGTGCCGGGACGCAAGTCCTCGTAGACCGCTGGGACGTTCCGCTGCTCCTTCTTCGGGACGCCGGCGGGGCCGTGAAGCAGGCCGGTCGGGGTCGCGAGATCTTCGAAGAGCCAGACGTCGCACCACTCGCCGTCCTCGACGCCCCGTTCGAAGCCGTAGTGCCCCCCAGAGAACTCGAGTCTCACCTTCTCGGTGGAAACGCGCGGGCCCTTGTCTCGCATGCTCGGAGGGAGCTGCTCCTGCCAGAGCGTCTTTGGTTCCATTACGTGGTCGTCGACCGAGATGATGTCGGGCAGCTCATGTTCCTGCGGAGTGACGTCGCTCATGTTCGTTTCCTTGCTTGCGCTCCGAGAAGGTCGCTCGAAGAAGAGGGGAATCAGCCCGGCCGCACGACCTGGCCGGGGAGACCACAGTCCGGAACGAGATCGCCGTCGAGGACGATGGGCACGCCGTTCACGATCGTGGCGTAGACGCCTTCGGGTTTGCTGCACCAACGGCCTTCGCCGTTCGGGAAATCATGGATGAACTCCTTCGAGCCGGGGCCGATCTCGTCCGGATCGAAGATCATGATATCCGCCGCGAAGCCCGGGATCAGCATGCCGCGGTCGGTCAGGCCGAGCAGAGCGGCGGGCTGCTGGGTCATCTGGCGAACCGCCTCCTCGAGCTCCCAGGCGCCCCATTCGCGAACCCAGTAGCGGAAGAAGTAGGAGCTCCACTCCGAGCCATCGTCGCGTCCGAGATGCGCGCCCCCGTCGGAGGTGCCGATGATCATGTGCGCGTGCTGGGAGGCGGTCAGGGTGCCTTCCCGCCATTCGTCGCTCTCGGTCCGCCAGATGAACTCGACGGCGAGGGATTCCTCGAGGGCGATCTCGACGAGCATGTCCATCGGCGCCACGCCCCGCTCGGCGGCGAGCTCCGCCATCGAGCGGCCCATGCGCTTCCGGTTTTCGGGCGTCTCGGCCTGATAGATGAAGACCTTGTCGAGGTGGGGGGGCGGAAGCGTCGAGCCCTTCTCGGGATCCCGGTTCGGGTTCTCGACGGCGTGCCGGATCGCATCGCGATAGGCGTCGTCGCGAAGCATCGCCGAGCGTTCGTCGATCGTGGTGGCTTCGGTGAAGAGGCGGGCGAAGGCGGGCACGCCATCGAAGAGGCTCGTGCCTTCCGCGAGACTGAAGCGCCGGTTGAAGGGGCGCGACATCAGCATCGAGTAGACGCCGGCCCCCTCCGCACGCGCCTTGTCCAGATAGGCCCGGGTGTTCTCCCAGGTCGCCGTCGGCGCATCGACCTTGCTGCGGGCGCCGAGCCCCTGGATGATGACCGGCAGGCGGCTGTGCAGCGCGAGTTCGATCAGGAAGTCCCCGTCTTCTTCGTCGAGCCCGCCGATCGAGCTGTAGGGCAGGTATGAAATCGATCCGCGATTCGCGCGTCCCACTTCGGTCACCAATGCGTCGAGCTCGGCCTTCGACGCGAGTCGGCTCGGGACCGGACGGTCGGCCGCGTCGAGATGGGTGGGGGCATGGGTGGACGAGAGTCCCGCGGCTCCGGCGTCCATCGCCTCGCGCACGAGGGTGCGCATCGCTTCGATCTCCGCGTTCGTCGCTTCTCGCTCCGTGCAGTCGTCCCCCATCACCCAGCGGCGGAGGTTGCAGTGGCCGACGTAGAAGGCGGCGTTGATGCCGAGCTGGCCTTCGCGGCTCGCCATGAACTCGGGGAAGGACTCGAAGGACCAGGGGATCGCGGCGAGGGATCCCGGCGCCATATCCTCCACGCGGGCGAAGATCTGCGTGATGAAGTCGCGATCGCTCCGTTTGGCGGGGGCAATCGAGAAACCACAGTTCCCGGTGAGGACGGTCGTCACGCCATGAAAGCAGGACGACGTGCCATAGGGCTCGAAGGTGAGCTGCGGGTCGTAGTGGGTGTGAGGGTCGACGATGCCGGGCGCGACGATGCGGCCCTTCGCATCGAGGACCTCCTTGGCGCGCTCTGGCGCGAAGCGGCCAATCCCTACGATGCGGCCGTCGCGGATCGCGACGTCCGCGCGCCGGCGCGGCAGGCCGGTGCCGTCGATCACGAGGCCGTTCGTGACGAGGAGGTCGAAGAGCGGGGCGTCGGCAGCATCTGAGTCGGGCTCGGTCGGCATATGCGGAGTCTATTGTGTTTCCTGGAAGCTTTCCAGAAAGCTAAAAGAGCCCGAAGGGTGCAGCGGCCCGAGCCCGCTCATCGCCGTCGATGACCGCGCCTGACCCACGCGGCGGATTCCTCGACGGCGTCGGCTGAGGCCGCAGGCCGCTCAGGAAGTCTCGAGCCCTTCGAGGTCCCCCTTCGCGCGCCATTCGCGGATGCATGTGAAGAAGCCTTCGGACCCCTCCGGATGGAAGCCGGCGAGCCACCCGGCCGTCTCCCCGACCTTGCCCTCGTCGTTGAAGTAGCCGGGCGTGCAGCTCTGCTGAAGTTGGGAGAATCCGCTCCCCGCGTCGATCATCGCGCACCAGTCCGCCTCGGCGGCTTCGCTCGTCTCGACGGCGGTGAGGCCACGCTCCTTCATCTGCCGGATCAACCACGAGAGGTGCTGACTCTGCTCCTCGATCGTGTGCGGGATGTTCGGCGTGAGCCCAGCCTGGAAGCCCATCATGAAGAAGCAGTTCGGGAAGCCGCGGGTGTGGAAGCTCTGGAACGTTGAGGTCCGGTCGCGCCACTTCTCGCTCAGTTTGAGACCGTCGCGGCCTTCGATGTCGTAGCCGACGCGGCGCGTGTAGTTGGTCGTGACGTCGAAGCCGGTCGCGAAGATCAGACAGTCGAGCTCGTACTCCTGGCCGTTCGCGACGACGCCCTTCGCTGTGACGCGGTCGACGCCCCGTCCGTCGGTGTCGATCAGGTGGACGTTCGGGCGATTGAAGGTCGGCAGGTACTCGTCGTGGAAGCAGGGGCGCTTGCAGAGGTAGCGGTACCAGGGCTTGAGGGCTGCGGCGGTTACCGGATCCTCGACCACCTCTTCCACGCGGCCTCGAATGCGCTCCATCTTCTTGAGGTCGACGCGCTCGGCGATCAATCCCATCTCGGCTGCGCTCAGCTCGGCGGGGTTCGGGTGGCGCTCGAGTTCCTCGTAGAGCCCGAGGGTGAGCTCGGTCCAGCGGTCGCCGATCAGGTCTTCTTCCTGCGCGAGACCGTCCATAAGCGCGTTGAAGTTGTCCATGCGCTTGCGCTGCCAACCCGGATCGAGGGTGTCCGCGAAGCCCGGCTCGGTCGGGGCGTTGTCCCGGACGTCGACCGTGGAGGGCGTACGCTGAAAGACGAAGACCTCGCCCGCATCGCGTCCGAGATGGGGCACGGCCTGGATCGCGGTGGCACCGGTCCCGATCACGCCGACGCGCTTGTCGGCGAGCTTGGTGAGGCCGCCGGTCGTGTCGCCGCCGGTGTAGTCGTAGTCCCAACGGCTCGTGTGGAAGGTGTGCCCCGCGAAGTCGGCGGCGCCCGGGATGCCAGGGAGCTTGGGCGTCGAGTAGGGGCCGGTCGCCATGCAGATGAAGCGCGCGCGCAGGACGTCATCGCGACTCGTCGTGACGAACCAGCGCTGTTCGTCTTCGTCCCAGCGAAGCGCCCGGACCTGGGTCTGGAAGAGCGCCCGGTCATAGAGATCGAAGTGCCGACCGATCTTCTGGGCGTGGGCGAAGATCTCGGGCCCGTGGGCGTATTTCTCGGTCGGGATGGCGCCGAGCTCTTCGAGGAGCGGCATGTAGATGTAGGACTCGACGTCGCACTGCACGCCGGGGTAGCGGTTCCAGTACCAGGTGCCGCCGAAGTCGCCGCCGGCCTCGATGATCCGGAAGTCTTCGATTCCCTGGTCGCGGAGGCGGACGCTCATGAGCATCCCGCCGAAACCGCCACCGATCACCACGACCTCGGTCTCCTGCTCGATCGGCTCGCGGGTGAAGCCAGGCTCCACATAGGGATCGATGTCGTTGTGCGAGCCCTCGCGGGCCAGGTCGTGGAACTGGGAAGAGCCGTCGCTTCGCAGCCGCTTGTCGCGTTCCACCCGGTACTTCTCTCGGATGGCTTCGAGGTCGGGGAGGTCGTTCGTTTCGTTCGGGGAAGAACTCATCAAGATCGTTTCCGTCGTTGCGAGCCCGCGCGAGAAGCATCGGTGCTCATGCAGATTCCGAAGAGGAGACACTCGAAAGCGTCGAGGGCGACGCGTTCGGCGGCGCGCGTCTCGAGGCCGGATACGATGCGTTCGACGTAGGCCAGATGCATTTCGGTGACGGCGTCGGCCATCGCGCCGGCGGGGACGTCGAGTCGGACTTCCCCGGAAGCCACTCCAGTCGCGAGGCAGGCCTGGATCTGGGTCTTGAGCGTGGCGTTCGTGCGCTCGACGATGTCGCTGTACGCGGCGAGGAGCAGTCGACTCTCCTGGGCGAGCAGGCCACGGAGCAAGGGGCGGGTTCTCGCGTAGTCGAGGGAGACGCGGTGCATGCGCCGCAGCGCCTCGGCGACCGGCGCGCCGGAGGAGAGCTCGGCGACCAGCTCCTCGTTCCAGCCTCCGACGAGGCGGCTGATCACGACCTCGTAGAGGTGTTCCTTCGATCCGAAGGAGCAGTAGACGAGGGGCTTGGAGACCTGAGCCACGAACGCGATCTCGACGACCGTCGTTTTCTGGGAGCCCAGGGTGCCGAAGCAGTTCTCGGCGGCCTCGAGGAGCCGGCGGTAGGCGGCGGTGTCGCGGGGCGGGTACTTCTCGTTCAACGAGCGCATGTCCAAATTATACTTTTGAGTATCAATCGTAAACATCGACCGGGAGGCAGGATGAAGGCAATCGTGTTCGACGGCGCGGAGCTCGCGGTGCGCGAGGGGGTCGACGTCAAGGCGCCCGGCGCCGGGGAGGTCGCCGTCCGGATCGTCCACTCGGGCGTCTGCCGGAGTGACCTGAGTGCCCTCAACGGCACGATCCCCTTCGAGACGCCCGTCGTTCTCGGTCACGAGGGCGCGGGCCGCGTGGAGGCGGTGGGGCCGGGGGCACCCATCTCGCGCCGGGAGACCACGTCGTGCTGTCGACCCTCGGCAACTGCGGCACGTGCGCCCATTGTGATCACAGTCGACCCACGATGTGTCGCGACACCTTCGGTCATCGCCCGACGCCTTTCAGCCTGGACGGCGTTACGCACTATGCCTTCGCGAACGTCTCTTCGTTCGCCGAACCGACCGTCGTGAAGGCCACGCAGGCCGTGCCGATCCCGAAGGAAGTCCCGCTCGCTTCGGTGTGCCTGATCGGTTGCGGCGTCCTGACTGGCGCGGGAGCGGTTTTCAATCGCGCCCGCGTCGAGGCGGGCGAGCGCACGGTCGTCGTCGGCGTGGGCGGTATCGGCTTGAACGCGATCCAGGCACTGCGTCTGGTGGGCGCCGACCCGATCGTGGCGGTCGAAGCGAATCCGGACAAGGAGGCGCTCGCGAGACAGTTCGGCGCGACGCATTTCGTCGACGCGAGCGAGGGGAACGCGGTCGAAGCCGTTCAGGATCTCACGGGCGGCGGCGCGGACTGGGCCTTCGAGTGTGTCGGGAGCAAAGCGGCGATGGAGCAGGCGCTCGCCTATCTCGATTGGTCCGGCAGTCTCGTGATCCTCGGCGTGACTCCGGCCGGCACGGCCGTCGAGTTCTTTCCCGAAGCGATCTACCTGGACAAGTCGATCCTCGGCTGCCGCTACGGTGCGAGCCGACCGCAGCGCGACATCCCCCGCTACGCCGAGATCTATTTATCGGGTCGTTTCATGCTCGACGAGTTGATCACGGAGATCTATCCCATGGACGAAATCCAGACGGTGTTCGAAGACATGGAGGCGGGGCGTCTCGCGCGAGGCGTACTCGACTTCGGCGTCGAGTAGGGGAGGCAAGGCATGAAGACGAAAATGCAGGCGGATCCGCGAATCGATCCGCGCTTGAAGGAAGCGATGGGGGCGTTCCCGACGGCGCCTCGACCCGATGCCGAGAGCCGCGAATCGCTGCTGGCGGAAGCGAATAGCCCCGAGGCGCGCGCTGCGGCGGCAGCCATGAAGGCTTCGATGGACGGGCTCGACTCCGAGGAGGTCGCGCCGTCGACGGGGCTCGTGATCGAGCGGCACGAGTTCAGGTCGGACCTGGACGGCAACACTGTCCCCGTTCTGCTGACCCGCCCCGATGGGGCCGAGCCGCATCCTGGGGTGGTCTACTTCCATGGCGGCGGGATGCAGTCCCAGTCGGCCTTCGACGGGATCTACCGGGCCTGGGCGCGGACGATCGCGGCACAGGGCGTCGCCGTCGCGATGGTCGATTTCCGCAATTGCCTCGTTCCTTCGGAGGCCCCGGAGGTCGCGCCGTTTCCCGCTGGCTTGAACGACTGCGTGTCGTCGGTGCGGTGGGTCGCGTCGCAGGCGGCGAGTCTGGGGATCGATTCCGACCATCTCGTCGTCGCCGGTGAGAGCGGCGGTGGCAACTTCACCCTCGCAACTGGGATGCGATTGAAACAATCGGGTGAGCTCGGGCTCGTTCGCGGGCTCTACGCGCTCTGCCCGTACATCGCCGGCCGATGGCCCCAGGACCGTTTTCCGTCTTCGACCGAGAACAACGGGCTCTTGCTCGATCTCCACAACAACCGGCCCGCGATGGCCTACGGGATCGAAGAGTTCGAGCGGGAGAATCCGCTCGCCTGGCCCGCATTCGCGTCAGAGGACGACGTGCGCGGACTTCCGCCGACGGTGATCAGCGTGAACGAATGCGATCCGCTTCGGGACGAGGGGATCGAGTTCTATCGTCTCCTCCTTCGCGCGGGCGTGCCGGCGCGCTGTCGGCAGGTGATGGGGACGATCCACGCGACCGAGATCTTCCAGATGGCCTGTCCCGACGTCAGCCGGGAGACCGCCGCAAGCCTCGCGCATTTCTGTCGCGAGGCCTGATCTTCCGGGTTCCTGCGAGGAAGCTGTCCACGCCGGCGGGGCCCTACGAGTGGACCTTTGGGCCCGAAGGCTGCATCGCGGCGGCGAGCGCAATAGGATCCGTCGACGCGAAGGAGAGCACCACGATGGCCGAGAACGACATCCGAAACGAGAAGCGACGCGCCATGCGATTCCGGGAGTGCGCGGCACCGCCGATCGACGACCATGAAGCGACGGTACGTTGGCTGCGAGACCGCGAGGTGATCAAGAACCTCTATCGACGTTACGCCTACGGCGTCGACTCGATCGACTTCGATCTCGTGCGGACGGTCTTCCATCCCGAGTGTGTATGCGTCGGGACCGCGGAATCGGGACAGCTCGACGAGTACCTCGACGGCATGGAGGAGGCGCTCCACGCCTGGGATGCTTCGATGCATTTCGTGGGGAACCAGTACGTCGAGATCGACGGCGACAAGGGCTTCGTCGAGAGCTGGGTCGTCGGTTACCACATGGAGGCGGAGGGCAGCCCGCTCGAACACCTCGTCCTCGGCCTTCGCTATCAGGACGATCTGGTCCGGGACGGCGACGACTGGAAGATCATCCGTCGGGAGACGGCCAAGCAGTGGCATACCGGTCACTTCCCGCGCCCGTTCATCGGTCCGGCGCCTTATCCGCGGGCCGGGCGCGAATCCGAGTAGCGGGCCAGACTTCCGGGCCTCCCCATGAAGAGCAGCGTGATCGATGCAGGGTTGCGGTCTCGGCGGGGCGCTTCGGCCTGTCAGGAGGCGCTTCGCCGGGCGAGCTGGGTCTGGATCTCCGCGTAGCGTTCGCGCGTCAGTCGGAGGCGCCGGATCAGGAGGAGGGCGGCGACGTAGAAGAGGATCAGTCCTGGACCGGCGATCAGCCCCAGGGCGAGGATCGTCTTCTCGGCCACTGCGTCGATCGCGGCAGCGTCGCCCGATGGGAAGCCGATCCACTGGAGGGCGGAGAGCCCGACGAAGTTGCCGAGGCCCGAGGTGCACTTGCCGGCGAAGCTGACCGTCGACATCACGATGCCTTCGTGGCGCTCCCCTGACTCGAGGGCGACTTCGTCGGTCACGTCCATGATCATCGAGCTCGTGAGGATCGCGATCTGGACGCCGAGCAGGATGATGCCCGACGTGTGGATGACGACGAAGGGGAGGAGCCAGAACGAGCCGTTCTCCGGCGCGAGGCCGAAGACCCGGGCCAGGACCGCGAGCGGGCCCCAGAGGATCAGGGCGACGACGAGGCGGATGAAGGCCGTGCGCTTGTCGCCGACCGCGATGCTCAGACGACGCGCGGCGACGACGGCCAGGACGAGAGGGAGTACACCGACGCCGGCGAGAAGAGCCATCTGGTCCGAGTCGAATCCCCAGAACCAGGTCGAGAGGTAGACGCTCAGGACCTCGGTCACGCCGACGGCCGTCTGGGAGAGCACGGCGGCGCCGAGCAGGATCCGCAGCGAGTGGCTCCGGAAGGCCGAACTCATGCCGTGTAGGAAGCGCTGCACGCTGAAGCGCTTCGTTTCATCGACCTGCGACAACGCGGGGATCACGGAGCGCGTCCCGAAGGTTCCGACGAGGATCGCCGCCGCTACGGTGATTGCGACGAACACGCCAAAGGCGGGGAAGTTGTTCAGGTCGAGGCGCCCTTCGGCGATCGCCGCCCGGTCCTCGAAGAAGTAGAGCCAGCCGACGACCTGGAGGATGATCCCGCCGCCCAGGCCCATCGCCCAGCGGAACGACGTGAGGGTGGTTCGCTCGTCGTAGTGGTCGGTCATCTCCGGCCCGAGCGCATCCGCCGGCACCTTGTAGAGCGTGAGGCTCAGACGGGTCCCGATCGAGAAGAAGAGCAGCCAGGCGAAGAGCTGTCCCTCGTCCAGGCCCGAGGGCGGTGAGAAGAGGGCGAAGAAGCAGAGCGCCATCGGCACGGCCGCGGAGATCATGAAGGGGTGGCGACGACCCCACTTCGAACGAAAGTTGTCCGAGATCGAGCCCACGAGCGGGTCGCTCACCGCATCCACGAGCAGCGCCACCAGCATGGCGAAGCCGGACATCGTCCCCGGGAGGCCGAGCACGGTCACGTAGTAGAGGCCGAGGAAGACGTCGAAGCCCGCGTTCTTGCAGCCGTCGGCAACGGCTCCGAAGCCCCACGCGGTCTTCACGCGGCGCGAGATCTGTCGGTCGGAGGGGGCGCTCGTCATGATGGACTGACGCTACCGGGCGCGGCGAGGTGTGGGAAGTTGCGGTGCGCGACCGCGGTCCATGTGTTGCTGCTTGGGCCGCGGCCGGATCCCGGTGGTTGGCAGCCGATGGCGTATCTTGGTGCGGACGCGTCGGAAGGGAAGCCGAAGATGGGTCCGAAGAAGACGGTCGAGTAACGAATGAGTCGACGGGAGGCGCTGTCGTGGACGGCGGGTGGGGTCGCCGCGGCGTGCCTCGCGACTACCGGCCGCGGGCTCGCGCCGCGCCGAGTCCACGGCGACGCGGGTGCGGAGCAGGACGATGTTGGCCGCGTATTGGCGCGGAGTCACGGTCTCGCGATGGACCACATCTCGCTTGGCGTGCCTGACATGCCTACGGCGCTCGAATGGATCCGAGAGAAGACCGGGTCCGAGCCGTAAGCGACCGATCTCTAAGCGGGCCAGTGGTAATGGAGCGGGGTACTCGAGCTCGGCGACGACGCGTGCCTCGAAATCCTAGGGCCGAATCCGGAACACGAGGGGTTCCACCCGCTCAAGCAGCTGATCACGGGCTACGCGGAGCCGCGGCTCCTCTTCTGGCACGTCGCCACGGGCAACTTCGACGCGTTCTCGGCCTGCGCCGACAGGGCGGGGACGCCCATGTAGCGGGTCGAGACGACCGACTTCGATTGGAACGGGGACCGGACCGCCTACAAGCGTGGGATTCTCGGACCCGGTCTCGAATCCCAGCGTCCGTGCGTGATCGAGTGGCGGGCGCGGGAGGACAAGGGGGCCGTCGATCAGCGATTTCGCCTCGACTGGTGCACCCGGACGGCGCCGCGATGACGGAGTCCTTTCGGCGCGCCGGAATCGAGCAGATCGTCGAGGAAGGGCCTTCCTGGATTGAACTCGAGATTGAGACGCCGAGGGGGCCGGTCACGTTTGCAAACCAAGGCGAGTCGCTGGTGGGCTTCGGATCGTTTATGAAGATGACCGGACCCTTCTACGACTATCTGGTTTCGTGAGCTCGCTACGGCGCATGAGGCGGCAACGGCCCCCCGTGTATGCGATCCTAGCCGCTCGAGAGGAGATTCGATCATGAGTTCCGGAGCCCCGTCTGCCGCCGCCGCTTCCCGTACCCTGCTGCGCGAGACCGCGGCCGGTGTGCTCGCGACCCAGTCGGTCGCCGTCGAAGGCTATCCGCTGGGTTCGCTCGTCCCCTTCGTCGTCACGCCGGAAGGGGAGTGCGTGGTCTATGTGAGCCGGATCGCGCAGCACACGAAGAACTTCGAGCAGGATCCGCGCGCGAGTCTGACCGTGGTCGAGGCGGATCTGTCCGGGGCCGACGGCGATCCGCAAGCCTTCGGTCGCGTGAGCGTGCTGGGCGATGCCCGCCGACTCGAGGGGGCCGCGCTCGACGCTGCCCGCGAGCGATACGAGCTCTTCTTCCCGGAAAGTCGCGGCCATTCCGAGGTGCACGATTTCGATTATTGGGCGATCGAGCCCGTACGCGTGCGATACATCGGCGGCTTCGGCGAGATCCAATGGGTCGAGAAGGGTGCCTTCTGTCTCCCCCGGGCCGAGTGGCAGGACGGAGAGGCCGGGATCGTGAAGCACATGAACGAGGACCATCGCGACGCGATGGCGCTGATGTGGGTCCGTGCGCGCGGCGCGGCGCCGGCTTCACTCGGAGCGGAGGACGATGCAGAGCCGACGATGCTCGCGAGCGATCCCGAAGGTTTTCACATGCGGTGGGGCGGCGAAGTAGCCTATCTCCCGTACGATAAGCACTGCGAGACGGCGATGGACGTTCGGAAGGAAATGGTTCGCTTGACCAAGGAAGCGCGCGCGGCGAGCGAAGGCTGACCCGCCGTGCCAGAAGGAACCCCACTTCGCATGAACGAATGGATCGCAATCGCGGCCGAACTCTTCGTCGCCGTGGCGTTCGGCGCGATGATCTTCTTCGCCGCCGTCATGGCTCCGCTCATCTTCACGAAGCTCGAAGAGGAGACCGCGGGACGGTTCATCCGCGAAGTATTCCCTCGCTACTACGCGTTTCTGGCCATCCTCTGCGGAATCGCCGCGCCGTGCCTCGCGTCGACCGCGCCGGTCGTCGCGGCGGTGATCGCCACGAACGCGGTCTGTTTCCTATTCGCTCGCCAGTGGCTCATGCCCCGGATCAACGATGCGCGGGATCGCGAGAAGGCCGGCGACCAGAGCGCCGGCCCCGTCTTCGAGCGCGGCCACCGCGTGAGCGTGTTCCTGAACACGGCGCAGCTCGTCACCGTGTTGGGCAGCCTCATCTCGTTGCTGTCCGCCTGAGCCGGCGCGCTTCGACGTGCCCTAGTGGCCGAGTTCGCTCCGTTTCCGGGGCTGGTCTTCCGGTCGGCCCTGGCTGTATTCTGCGAAGGGACCATCACGGCGGGTGATGACTTCTCGCACGCCCTGCGAGGCCGCGACCTGGACGAACTCGCGGCCTTCGGGCGTGTTGTTCATGATGCAGTCGAGGATCGGGCCGAGGGTCTGCGTGCTCTGCAGGCCCATGTTGTCGTATGCCTGGTTCACGATCAGCTTCATCGAGACGAGCTGGGTCAGCGGGATCGTCGCGAGCTTCGCAACCTCGTCGTCGAGCGCTTCGAGCGGTCCCGCGAAGTTGATCAGCTCGATGTCCGCGGCTTCATTGCCGCTGATCCACTCGCTGGTCAGCGCGTAGTACTTGGCCTTCGCGAGGCCCAGGCGATAGACCCACATGCCCGAGAGGTGGCAGCCCATACGCGGGAGTCGGGCGTTCCGATCTGGGCGCAGTCCGAGGCGATCACGAGGTCGGCGCAGAGCGCCATCTCCGAGCCGCCGCCCACGTAGTAGCCGTGGACCTTCGCGATCGTCGGCTTCTGACCGCGCCAGAGCCCCATGAACGCGGTCAGGTAACTCGTGTACTGGTTCGTGACGTTGTGTACGTCCATCCCCGGGTCGCAGCCGCTCTCCGGAATTCCGCCGTAGTGCTCGAGGCCTCCGGAGAAATCGAAGCCGCCGCAGAAATTGTCCCCGGCGCCTTCGAGGACGATGACTTTCACGTCCGGATCGCGGTTGGCCCGCGCGAGGGATTCGTTCGGGCCGGCGATCATCTCCATGAGCAGGGTGTTCGCCTTGTCAGGGCGGTTGAGCGTGATGGTGGCTACGTGCGCCTCCACGTCGTAGAGAACGACTTCGCCGGACATCGGGAGAACTCCTTTCGAAAGGGGGCGAGAGGAAGGGCGCGACGCCGGCGAGGGAGCCTGGCAGGGGCCAGCGAGCATCCCACGACACGCCCCGGCTCCGCCGATCCTGTCACTTCTTGATCTGGGATCCGAGAGCCTTGCGCGTCTTGTCGCTATATGGCGGCGCCATGCCCGCGAGCTTCATCAGGTTCAGCTTCCCCTCGGTGTAGACGCCGCGCGCGTGGCTGAAGGTCTTGAAGCCCTCCCGGCCGTGGTAGCTGCCGATCCCGCTGTGACCGACTCCGCCGAAGGGCAGATCGACACATGAAACGTGCATGATCACCTCGTTGATCGAGACGCCGCCGGAGAGGGTGCCGTTCAGGACCCGCTCCTGCTCCGCGGCATTCTTGCCGAAGTAGTAGAGGCCGAGCGGAGACGGCCGCGCGTTGATGTAGTCGAGGCAGCCCTCGACGTCGTCGTAGGCCTTCACGATCAGGATCGGGCCGAAGATCTCGTCGTTCATCACGGCCAGGTCTTCGGTCGGATCGACGCAGACGTGGATCGGGATCCGACGGTCGCCTTCCTTGGGGTCCTCGGTCCCGAGGTTCTCAAGCCGCAGGCCCGCCTCCTTGATCTCGGCGAGGTACATCATTATGCGCGCGTAGTGGCGCTCGTTGATCACGGCCGTGTAGTCGGGGTTGTCGAGGGCCTTGGGGTACTGCTCGCGAAAGACTTCGCGCGCCTTGTCGATGAAGGCCTCCACCGATTCCCGGGGCACGAAGACGTAGTCTGGAGAGAGGCAGACCTGGCCGGCGTTGTTGCACTTGCCGGTCGTGATCCGCTCCGCCGTCGCCGCGATGTCGGCCGAGCGGCTGACGATCGTCGGTGACTTGCCGCCGAGTTCCAGCGTGACCGGCGTGAGATTCGCGCTCGCCGCCTCCATGACCTTGCGGCCGATCGTCGTCGCCCCCGTGAACAGGATATGGTTGAGGGGCAGGCTCGAGAAGGCGGCGCCGACGTCCGGCCCGCCGACGACCACGGCGACCTCGTCTTCCGCGAAGTACTTTGGGAAGAGCTCGGCGAGCAGGTCCGCCGTCGCCGGGTTGAACTCCGATGGCTTGATCATGACCCGGTTGCCCGCCGCGAGAGCCTGGCTGAGCGGATTCACGATCATCGCGATCGGGAAGTTCCAGGGCGACATGATGCCGACGACGCCCTTGGGCTGATAGCGGAGCTCCGCGCGGGCGCCGAAGAGGCCGAGCGGGAACTGGACCTTGCGACGCTCGGGCTTCATCCAGGTCTCGACGTTCTTGATTGCCATCTTCAGGTGGTTGAGCGGCATCATCACTTCGGACATCAGCGTGAGCGGCTCCGGGCGGCCGGCGTAGTCGGCGTCGAGTGCTTTCGCGATCGGGTCCTGGTTGTCGACCAGCAGATCGATGCACTTCTGGAGCCGCGCCTTGCGAACCGCGGCGGTCGGGATGCCCTCGGCGAGTTGCGCGGCGCGCATCGATTCGAGTGAGGCGTTCAGGTTGGCTTCGAGGTTTTCCATCTTCTTCTCTCCTCAGGTCGTCTCGGCGCGGCCGCATTAACGCGATGGGTGGCGCGGCGGCTCCGGACGGCTCGGTGCAGCGCGTCCGACCTGCCGAAGACCGCTCGACGCTAGCATCGGCGAATCCGGTTCGGTGTGAACGATCGGAGAAGCGGCCACGCGGCACCGCCGCGAAGCGGATTTTACCCTACGGCCTGCGCGCCCGAGAATGGAACCCGAGGTTCCGCCATGTCGATCAATCGCCTAATGATGCGCGCCGTGTCGGCGTTGGCCGTGCTCCCGCGGACGCTGGGCTTCTCCTGAAAGGCGCTCCCCGCAGTCGATGGCCGAGCTCTTCCGCATCGAGCGCGGCGTATATTGCGGCGGCATTCGGATGACCGGTGACACTGATTGGGAGTTGCATTCGGACGGGGACGAGACCCTCACGCTCTTGTCGGGCCGGATCGAAGTGGTGCCCGAGCGACCGGAGAGGGAGGGGGCGATCGAAATCCGGCCCGGTGGTAGCGCGATCGTCCCCGCCGGCGCGTGGCACCGTCAGGTCGTCCTCGCCGAGAGCGAGCTGCTCTTGATGACGCCGTGCTGCACGACGCAGCACCGAAAGCGCGAAACGGTCTGAACGATCGCGCGGTCTCCGGGCTATCGTTTCGACGATGCGCCAGGAACCGGTCGACTACATCGCGCGGACCCGCGAGCAGTATTCCGTCCTCGGCTATCCCGTGTATTCGTGGGTCGAGAACCCGGCAGCGCCTCCGTTCGCTCGTCCGGAAAGACCGCCATCGGAATGGAAGGTCGGCCTCGTCGCGTCGGGCGGGATCTATGCGCTTGGCCAGCCCGCCTTCCACTTCAAGGACGACTTGAGCTTTCGCGCGATCGCGACGGACGCCGTAGTGGCCGACCTCCGCGTGACCCACTTCGCCTACGACCTGACGGATGCACGCGAGGATCCCAACGTGGTCCTGCCCCTCGACACGCTCCGGCGGCTCGCTTCGGCCGGAGAGATTGGTGCTCTCGGCCCGAACGCCTACACGTTCATGGGCGGGATCTACTCCGCGCGCAAGGTGCGCGAAGTCCTGGCGCCATCGATCGCCGATCACCTCGAGAACGACGAGGTCGACGTCGCCTTGATGGTCCCGGTCTGACCCGTCTGCCATCAGTCCGTGGGGCTGATCGCAAGGGAGGTCGAGGCGCGCGGGATTCCGACGGTCTCGCTGTCGAGTGCACTCTCGATCACGGCGAGCGTGAATCCGCCGCGGGGCGTCTACACGGACTACCCCCTCGGCCGGACGGCGGGGAAGCCGAATGATCCCGCGTCGCAAGACGCGATCCTGCGCGCCGCGATCGCGCAGCTCGCCGAGGCGACCGTCCCCGGTGAGATCCGGTCCCTCGACCTTCGCTGGTGCGAGAACGACGATTGGAAGGACGGCGTGATGCGCCCGAAGTCGCCGGCGGGCCAAGCAGAGGACGATCGCGCCGAACGGACCGACGTGCCGCAGTATCAGTTCGAGGCGGATCGCCAAGCGGTCGAACCGAACTGTCCGACCTGTCTCGTTCCAGGCGCGGCCTAGACCGGACGGTCGCCCTCGACGACGACGCGCAGCATCTCGCGGCGCTGGCCGTGGAAGTCGTTGAGTGCGTAGTGCTGGGTCGAGCGGTTGTCCCAGAACGCGAGGGTGCTGGGCGTCGATGCGAGGAATCGCGCGCCCTGGAGAGCGAGCCATTTCACCTCGGTTGGCCCGACTGCGAAATGGGGATCCGCCAGCTGGAGCGCCCCGGGCGCGCGGAGTGCCCAAGGGCCCGCGGCGGTGTCGGCGTAGGCAAGGCGGATCCGGTCGCCTTTATGGTCGGAGAAGTAGAGGTAGTAACGACCAAGCGGCGCCTCGACCCAGTTCAGCGCGCGCACGGCCGAGGGGTCCATGATGTTGTGCCCCGCCTCGGGATGGGACGCCGGCGTGAGGATCGGGCTCACGCGTTCGACCCGGAAGAGCGGGTCGGCAGGGGCCGCCCCATCGTCCGCCGGGGAGGCGCACGCGATCAGCGAGGAGGGGAGGAGAAACGAGTGAAGGACGGTGCGCATGATCTGGAGAGTCCAGGCAGGCGGGAGGTCCCGACGCAGCGGGCGCCCGACGGGTCGGAGCGGCTCAGCGCTCGTCGCCGCAGCCGTCGTCACAGTCACTCGCACGACACAGTCGGGAGTTGCGGACGTGCGCGGAGATCAGCAGGGCTGCGGCGGCAAGGGCGGCGATCCGCTCGCCGTTCTCGCCGAGCAGGTCGTGGAGGAGTGTGAACGACGAGAGGAGCAGGGCGAGGCCCGTCGCGCCGAGGAAGGCCACCCGGCGATCCCGGTGCTGGGCGCAGCCGGTCGCGAAGGCGATGATCGCCGTGGGCAGGACGAGCCAGACGAGGGCACGGTGGACGGACTCGTCCTCGAACGCCATGAGTGGGGCGATCGGACCCAGCACGAGGGTGATGGGCACGATCAGGCAATGCAGGGCGCAGAGCGTCGAGCCGGTGATCCCGATCGCGTCGGCGATCGACCGCGCTCCGATTCGTTGAGGCACTTCGATCGCCACTACTTGCCCTCGAATTCCGCGGGGCGCTTCTCCATGAAGGCCGACATGCCTTCCTTGAAGTCCTGGGTCCGCATGAGCGGAAGGAGCTGGAGGAAGACGTGATGTACGTGGTCCGGGAAGGTCTCGTTGAGACCCATCCGCATCATCTTCTTGGAGGCCTGCACCGCGAGCGGCGCGTTACGTGCGATCTCGAGAGCGATCTCTCGCGCGGCCTCGAGGCAATCCCCGTCGTCCACGACGTGATTGCAGAGGCGCTCCTCGAGGCACTCTTCCGCGGTGAGCGTCTTGCCCGTGAAGATCAGCTCGCTGGCCTTCGCCCAGCCGATCAGGCGAGGGAGTATCCACGTCCCGCCGGACTCGGGGACGATGCCCCGGGCGGTGAAGGCCGCCGCCAGCTTGGCGGAGCGCGCCATGATCCGGATGTCGCAGCCGAGCGCCATGTCCATTCCGTATCCGGCGGCGGATCCGTTGAGCGCCGCGATCGTCGGCTTGCCCATCGCGTGGATCACCGTGGGGGGGGCGTTGCGGAGATCGAGATCGGTCGCGGCCGCCCCGCCGCCGATGCCGAGCCCCCCTCGCAGGTCGAGCCCCGCGCAGAAGAAGCGACCACTGCCGGTGAGGATGACCGCGCGGACCTCCGGGTCCTTGTCGGCCTCGACCAGACGCGCCGTCAGATCGTCGAGCATCGAGGGGGAGATCGTGTTCTGCCGCTCGGGGCGGTTGAACGTGATCTTCGCGACGGAGTCGCTCACGTCGTAAAGGACTTCGGGGACGGACTCGGTCTCGGTCGTCATGCGGGCTCCAGGCTCGGGGTCGGCGCTAGAGGGTAGGGGAGAGCGGGGGCGCCCCGCGAGACTCCCGGTCGGGTCGCGTTTTTGGCACTCCGGCCGCCGTGCCCGCTTCGGGTATGTTGTCGCCGCCTCCCATGGAGCCTCCCTTGCAGATTCGCGCGGCACTCCTCGCTTCCCATGATCGCGTCTGGCGGGAACTCGCCGATGCGGGGACCTGGCTCACCGGAAAAGAACGGGTGGCCCTGGCCGCCGAAACGAGAGCCGCGCGGGAATGTGCGTTCTGTGCGGAGCGGAAGGCGGCACTCTCGCCGTTCTCGGTCAGTGGGGAGCATGTCACCGCGAACGACGCGCTCTCGCCCGTTCAGGTGGAGGCCGTGCATCGGATCGTCACGGATCCCGGCCGCCTCTCGCGGAGCTGGGTCGACTCGCTGCTCGAGGCCGGGATGAGCGATGCCGAGTACGTCGAGCTCGCGGGGCTGGTGAGCGCGGTCGTCGTTGTCGATACCTTCCACGCAGCGCTCGGGCTCTCCCTTCGATCGCTGCCTGCGCCGACCGAAGGCGAGCCGACGCGCGTCCGGCCGCGGACGGCGGTAGTCGAAGGCAGCTACGTGGCGACGATTCCGGCGGACGATCTCGAGCCGGAGACCGCCGATCTCTATGACACCACGTCCTTCGTTCCCAACGTCCATCGGGCCTTCAGTCTCGTCCCCGCGGCGACGCGTCTCGCGAACGACCTGATGGACTCGCACTATTTCCCCTACGAACGGGTCACGAGCTACACCGACGCGGATCACGACTACGCGGTCGGCAAGATGCAGATGGAGTTGACCGCGTCTCGGGTCTCGATTCACAACGACTGCTTCTATTGAACGACCGCGCATGCCGGGCTGCTCCGTGTGGGCGGCGAACAAGCGGAGAGGGACGTCGACCTTTCCGTGATCGGATCCGCCGAGGGAGACGGCGGCGTGCCTCACGGCGCCGAGATCATCGCCTTCGTCGATGCGGCCCTGTCCTGGAACCCTGAGGCGACGGCCGTGGCGCGGGCGAGGCTGGAGTCCGCGATCGGAGAAGCGGGGCTGATCGACACGGCCGCCATCGTCGCAATGTTTCAGCTGAATACGCGGGCCGCCGACAGTATCGGACTTCCGGTGGAGGAGCGGAGTCTCGAGATGCGAGGTGCCGTGGGGGAGATGCTCGGGTTCGAGGCACGGGAGGACGGGCTTGCGCCTTAGATCGCGCCGTCCCTAGTGAAGCGCAGCGAAGGCTTCATCGGCGATCTGGCAGGTTCGCCGGATGTCGTCTTCCGTGTCTGCCGCGGAGACGAAGTTGTTGTGGTTGCTGAGCAGGTAGGCCCCGCGCTTCACCCACTCCACGACCCACTGCTGAGGCCGGTCGAGTCGGCGCCGTTCTTCCCGAAGAGCGCCCAGTCGACGCCTTGGACGCGGTCGACCAACCTCTCCGCGAGTTCGACCATCACCGGCGAGGCGAGGCTCACGGTGTTGCCTGCGGCGAGCTGCTTCGCGGCGGCAGCCTCGATCTCCGGGTGGTCGTAGCCGAGGATCATCGGTCCGTAGGCGCACATCCAGTCGATGTACGTGTTCCCGTCGATGTCGGTGAAGTGCGCGCCTTCCGCATGCTCGAAGAAGACCGGTGCTTCGGGCGTGACGGAGTAGCCGTAGTGGCCGTACACGCCATTCGGTACGACCTTCCGGGCGCGGTGGAGGAGCGCCTGCGACCTCGTGGTCGGGTTCATCGACTCGCTACGCCTCCGTCAGCTCCTGAATCAGGACCGGCACCTCCGCCAGGGATCGCAGCGCGTCGTTCAGGTGGGTACACCCGCTCGTCTTCGACAGCCGCTCGAGCACGACGTCACGCAGGTCCGACAGGGGGGCGTCGAGGACCGCGAGTGAGGCCTGGACTGCCGAAGGGCATTCCCGGAAGGGGAGGATGTGCGGCGTCGGCTCGAGGGTCTCGAGCGTGCCGCTCGCGAGGTCGGCAGTCGCGCGCAGCCGATACTCGTGGATGCCGACGCGCCCGTGGTCCGGGTCCCCGGTCGAGTCCTGGAAACCAGCGTGGATCTCGACGCGGTCTCCTTCCACCTGCACGTCGATGAAGCGTGCGCGGCGGGTTCCGATCCTGGGCATCGCGAGCAGGTCGTGCCACCCGTCCGGGTCGTCCGGGCGGACGAGGTCGCCGATCGGGCGCATCCGCGGCGGGCCGATGTGGTCCATGACTTCGATGAGCGCGCTCGAGCCGGGCGCGAAGCCGATGCAGACGCCCTCCATGTCTTCCGGTCGCGGGCCGCGGCGCTCGCTCGAGCCGTCGGCCCGGGCGTCGCGGAACTCGGTCTGACGGACGAACGCGACACCGCCGATCAGGCTGGTGCCCGAGACGTCGTCGAGGAGGAGGTAGAGCGGCGAGCCGGAGGCGCGGACTTCGGGCACGAGCGTCGCGAGCGCGCCACGCAGGTGTCCTCCGCCGCGATGGCCCACGAGGTTGGAGATCCCGTCGAAGTCGGGCGTCGTCTTGATCGACTCGATCACGCGGTCACGCAGAAGCGAGTCCATCGAGGCCTCGCGGACGATCCGGGGCGCTTGCGTCGGGTCTCCCGTCACGGCGTCGCGGGCGCGGCCCCGCAGCTCGAGAGGGCCGCCCGGGCCTTCGGGCCAGAGCATGTCCATCGTGGCGGTGCGCCGGATCGAACGGGCGGGGCGAAGCGGAATCGGGCCGGCGGGGCCTTCGACCGCCTGCTCTCTGTCGTCGATCAAACCGGGGCCCAGCAAAACGATCCTCGTGTCTGGAAGGGAGCGCGAGGAGCGATTCTATCGAGCGGACGTGGAAAAGCCCGCCCGGTTTCTACGGGCAGGTTCGACGTCGCCGGGCATCCCGGGGCGGCGCGTCCACGTCGAATCCGGATCCCGTTCTCGCAGTCGTCGGACGTTCCGTCGGGGCGAAGACCCCGGGGCAGGATCGCGCCGGTCTCCCGGACCTTGTGCCGGGCGCAGCGCGCGTAGTCTCGGTCGCAAGTTGATCTGCCAGATCCGGAGCGTGGCCTCGTACTCGAAGTCGTCGAACATCGGGCATGACAACGCCATCGGACAGGCGAGAGGGTGGCGTTCGCAGGGCTCGGTCGGGGCGGCGGTCGGATCGGGCCTCACTTTCGAGGATATGCGGGTCTTGTCGGCGCGGAAAATCCCGTCTGAATCCGATTCAGCTTGCGAAAATGAGCCGCGAGCGACTTCAGGACCGTTTCGCGGCCTGGGCGGCTTCCCTGCGGGCGCCCAGGGCCTGTCGTCAGCTCGTGAAATCCGCGCCTTGATTCTTCGCCATGACTTCGAGGAAAGACGGCGGAAACTGGCCGACGAAGTTGTTCACGTCCCAGAAGTCGCTCCACTTGATGATCTTGCCGTCCTTCAGCTCGTGCATCGACGCGAAGCGGTGGCCGACCGTCTCCCCCGTCTTGAAGATCCACTGTTCCGTGTGATCGAGGAAGACGACGTCCCCGTCGGCGGCAATCCGGTGGGTCGTCTGGATCTGCTTGTCGATGTGGTCCCAGGCGACGGAGAGTCGCGCAACCACGTTCTCCGGACCGATGGCACCGGGGTCCTCGGTCGGGACGTCCTCGTAGTGGACCTCGGGGTGGAGGCAGCTCTTCAGCGTCTCGAAGTCGAAGTCGCTGAGCGCCTTCCACATGTTTTCGACGGTGGCCTTATTGCGTGCGGAGAGATCGGGGTCGGACATGTCGGAATTCCTTTCGGGGATTAGTCGTCGAGCGTGGCGATCGCCAGCGCCGGGACGGAGGAGGAGGTCGCGCCCTCGGCGCGAAGCGGGGTATGGGTCAGGACGAAGCGGTCGGCGCCGGAATCGGCGAGCTCCTCGAACTGAAAGCCCTCGCCGAATCGGATGCCGAAGCGCATGTTAAGCTCCTGGTGGCAGGCGTTGTAGAAGCCCTTCGTGGCCTCGGGATCGAGGGTGCCCCAGACCCAGCAGTCGATGCCCAGGAGGGCAGGGCGGTGGCTCGCGAGCCACCGGGTTTCCCGGAGCCACGGCCCCGGGGCACCCGAGAGGAACTGTTCGGGGTCTGAGCGCACGAGGTTGTTCCAGCCCGTCCGGATCATGATCGCGTCACCGGGCTCGAACGCGGGGAGCCCCTGGCGAGCGCATGCTGCTTCGAGATCTTCCAGGGTGATCCGGTAGTTTCCTTCCAGGCTCGCCCGCCCATTCACCTCGAAGACGTTCTCCCCGCTCTCGGCCTTCAGGCCGACGACATCGATCAGGAAGCCCCGCGTCACCAGTGGCGGGCCCCAGCTGACGACGTCCAGATCGCTCGTGCCGTGATCCCGCGCGATGTCCCGGCCGCGGAATCCATTGTAGAAGAGGTCCTCCACACCGCAGTGGAGCAGGCCGTTCACCTTGCTCGCGATGTTGTAGGTCGTTTGAACCCGCTCCTCGTGGAAGCTGAGCCGGGTCGCGCCCATGGGATCGGTCCCCTTCGAGATCCCGCCATAGCCTTCCGGGGGCGCATAGCCCGCGATCACGAGCTGCTGCTGATAGTCGCGATCCCCAAAACCCGGATAGCCGTTGAATAGGACGTCGCCGAGGTTGATCGTCTGGACTCGCGTCGCGCCTTCGAGGATCGACCAGGCAGCGGCGCGCTTCTCCGGGGTGACTTCGTTGTAGGTACCGAGCTGGTCGCCTGCGCCGTAGGGTCCGGGGACCCAGGCCCCTTTCGCGACGGCGTCGATGTCGTACATCTCGTCGTCGATCTCGATCTCGCTCATTTCGTGGGCTCCTTTCGGCAGGGGACTCCGGATCATGGCGCGGGATCGGCCGTCGCGCTTGACATTCCGACCGGGTAGGAGGAGCTTGCCGGGATGGGACGACATCTGCTCGAGGGACGCCGCGCCGTCGTTACGGCGGCGGCAGGGACCGGGATCGGGTTCGCGATCGCGGAGCGATTCGTCGACGAGGGCGCGACGCTCGTGGTGTCGGATCGGCACGAACGGCGTCTGGGGGAGACCGTGGCGCGGCTGCGCGGCCAGGGCGGCGAAGTCCACGGGATCCCGTGTGATGTGACGAGCACGGACGAGGTCGACGCCCTCTATGCAGGGGCCGAGACAGCCCTCGGCGGAATCGACGTCGCGGTGCACAACGCGGGGTTGGGCTTCTCGAGCGATCTCGTTTCGATGCGGGACGAGGACTGGCTCCGGGTCCTCGACGTCTCGCTCACGGGCAGCTTTCGATGCGTGCGAGCCGCCTTGAAGAGGCTCACCTCGGGGGGCGCGATCGTCAACGTCGGCAGCGTGACGGGGCATCGCGCCGAACGGGGGCAGTCGGCCTACGCCGCCGCGAAGGCCGGCGTGCACGCGTTGACCCGATGTGCGGCGATGGAGGCGGCGGAGCGGGGAGTGCGCGTGAACGCTGTGATGCCCACGCTCGCCATGCACGCGTTTCTCGAGAAGGCTGCGCCGGCGGAGCATCTCGAGGCGATGGCCGCGCTCCAGCCCCAGGGGCGTGCGGCGGAACCTGCCGAGATCGCGAACGTCGTCGTGTTCCTCGCTTCCGATCTCGCGAGCTACCTGACCGGCGAGTGCGTGTCGGCGAGTGGGCAACGCGCCTGAGTCCGTCCGGCCAGGTGGGCGGGGGGTTGGACGGGTCAGTCTCGCGGCCAGTCCGGCTTACGCTTCTCCATGAACGCCCGCATCCCCTCGACCATCTCCGGGTTCATCATGGACCGCTTGAACATGTTGTGGTCGTGACGCCGGAGCGGATCGTTCAGGTCCGCCTTGATCATCGCGCGGGCTCGAGGAGCGGTCAGGCGGATCTGCTCGAGCATGTCTTCGAGTGCGGTCTCGAAGTCGAGGTCGGGGACGACCTTGCCGACGAGTCCCATCGACTCGGCTTCGTGAGCCTCGACCAGGGCGGCGGTGAACATCATGTACTTGGCTTTGCCGAGGCCGACGTAATCGGCGAGGCGGGCGCTCATGTACGGGTCGGGGATCCCGCGGAGGAGTTCGGGGCCTCGGAAGACTGCGGATTCGGAGGCGAGCGAGACGTCGCTGTGCATGAGAAGGTTGAGACCGCCAGCGTGGCACGCGCCGTCCACGGCGGCGACCACGACCTTCCGGCAGAGCTCCATGTGGCGGAACGGGAAGTTCACCGTCGGATCCCGCTCGGTCAGGGCGGCGCTGTCCTCCTGGTGCCCGGACATGTCTCCCCCCGCGCAGAACCAGCCGTCGGTTCCGCGGAGGCACACGGCATCCACTTCGGGATCGCCGTCGGCGAGGATCGTCGCGTCGCGAACCCCGCGGTACATGTCGAGGGTCATCGCGTTTCGCCGCTCAGGGCGGACGATCCGAACGTGGAGGATGCGTTGATCGATCCGTCCTTCGAGGAAGGGCGTGCCGAGGTCGACGGCGGACATGGCGAGGAGTCCTGTAGAAAGAGCGAGCGGAGGCCGCTGAGTCTATCCGATCGGTCGGGGCCGGTCGCCCTGGATCTCAGACCTGGGGCGTCGTCAGGAGGGTCATGGTGCCCGACCCGTAGTCCTCGACCTCGAGCTGGATGTCCATCCGGACGTGAGGTTCCTTGATCGTCGCGAGCACCTTCGCCTCGAAATCCTTCCCCGCCTCGTCGATGCCGATCATTCGGACGTGCGGGGCCTCGTCGGCGCAGAGGAGGGCCGCCATGATGTTGGCCACCTCGTAATAGGCGTCCAGGAGATCCTCGCCGAGGGAACCGCTGTCGATCTCCTCCTGAACTGTGGACGTCGGGATCATCGCGAGCGCGCCACCCAGATAGCCGGAGAGTGGAAGATCTACGACACAGAACCCGGCGAGTTCGTCCTCCCGCGTCACGTAATAGGCGACGTGACAGCTCCGGTCGAACTTGTTCCGCCCCTCGCTCTCGCGCACGCGGACGGTCCGGCCGACCAGAGCGCCGACCTGCAGTCCCATTTCGAGGGTCTCGGGAACGTGGATTTCCGCCATCACGTGTCGGATCGGTCGCGCGCGGGCGCTGCTGGAGCGCGTTCTGGGCGAAACCGGAAACACGTTTCGATCTGAAACGCGTCGCGTGGCATCCGGGGCGTACCTGTCGCCCGGGCCGGACTAGGAGGTGACCGCCGTGGGGCGGACGAGTCGGCCCGGACGCGCGCCGGTGTCCTGGTCGTTCTCCCGGGTCTTCACGCCGTTCACGAAGGTCGCGAGGTAGCCCCGCGCCTTCTGCAGGATGCGCTGGCCGCCGGCCGGCAGATCCTTGTGGACCTCGAGCTCTCCGAGGGAGAGGTTGTCGAGATCGATCAGGTTGAGATCCGCGCGCTTGCCCACTTCGAGGGAGCCCCGGTCTTCGAATCCATAGAGGTCGGCGTTCGTCTTCGTCTGCTTCTGGACGATCCACTCGATGGGGAGCTTCTCGCCGCGCGTGCGATCGCGGACCCAATGGATCAGCTGGTAGGTCGGGGCGACGCCGTCGAAGATCAGGTTCACGTGGGCGCCCGCGTCGGAGAGCCCCGTGACCGTGTGCGGGTCGGTGAGCATCTCGCGGATGGCCTCGTGATCGAAGGACAGGTAGTTCGCGCCCATGAGGATCGCGAAGGCCTTTCCTTCATCCTCGAGGAGGTAGTCGTAGACGAACTCCTCGATCGAGACTCCCTTGGCGGCAGCCTGCGCGCCGAAGATCGTCGTCGGGTCGGGTTCGTAGTCCGCCGGCATCGTGACCGGGAAGAGCGCCGCCGCGACGCGTCCGAGCATCGTCGTCATGTTCGCCATCGACCCGTCCTGATCGTCGGCAGGCTTCACGTCTTCCTCGGAGAGGATCGCCTGCTTGATCTCGGGCTTCTTCATCTCGGCGACGCGCTCCGCGAGGGGCAGGTCGGCGAGGGCCGCGTAGGAGGGGCGGCGCTGGAACATGTGGTAGGTCTGGAGTCCGGACACGAAGCCGATCGGGCGCGAGGAAACCTGGGGGCGCAGGTTCGAGCCCGCCTCGTTCTCCCGGGCACAGACCTCGAGGTAGTCGCGCCAGGTTTCGGGGTAGTCGACGGTCTGAACGGTCGTGAAGGTGACGGGACGGCCGACCTTTCCGATGGCGCGGATCATCTGGAGTTCCTCCTGGAGCGTCTTGTGCTCGCCGCCGAGGGCCTCGAGGAGGCCGACAGTGCCGGCCGGGATCAGCTCGAAGACACCGGAGCCGGCACGCTCCATGGCTCCCGCGAGAGCAAGAAGCTCGTCGGTTTCCGCGAAGGTGCCCGGAACCGGGTCGCCGCCGATCGAGCGATGGCCGATCGTCCGCGAGGTCGAGAAGCCGACGGCGCCGGCGCGCATCGCCTCTTCGACGAGGAGGCCCATCTCTTCGAGGTCCTGCGCCGTGGGGTCTTCGTTGTCGCGACCGCGCTGGCCCATCACGTAGTTGCGCAGCGCGCCGTGGGCGAGCTGGGCACCGACGTCGAGGGCGTACTCACGGGTGTCGAGGAAGTTCATGTAGTCGGGGAAGCTCTCCCAAGCGCCCCAGGGCATGCCTTCGTGGAGGGCCGTGCCGGGGATGTCCTCGACTCCCTCCATCAACTCTATGAGTTCGTTCTCGCCGCCGGGACGGACCGGTGCGAAACCGACGCCACAGTTGCCCATGACGATCGTGGTGACACCGTGGGAGGCGGAGGGATCGACCTGGTCGTCCCAGGTGACCTGTCCGTCGTAATGGGTATGGACGTCGACCCAGCCCGGGGCAGCGAGAGCACCCTGGGCATCGATCGTTTCCCGAGCCTCTTCGGGGACGTCGCCGATCGCGACGATCTTGCCATCGAGGATGCCGATGTCGCCGTCGTAGGCGGGGGCGCCGGTGCCATCCACGATGCGGGCGTGCGTGATCTTGGTATCGAGCATGAGGCCTCCGGATGGACTGGGCGCGCGAGAAACGGCGGGCGAATCTCGCCCAGTCGGGCCCCGTCGTCAATCAACGCAGCGTCTACGCGGGTTTGGCCGCGCTTGCCGGCGATCGCGCGGAGGTCAGTGAGCCCGTGGGGCTGCTTCGACTCGGGGAGTCGGCCGAAGTCTACGAAACCGCGAGTCTTCGCCTCGCAGGTCGCCGATCCGAAGGATCGGTTCTGGTCTAGGATGGGCCTGCTCGCAAAGGGAGAAACGCATGTTCTGCTCGTCGGACTTCCGGCCGTGGATCGGCCTGCTCGTTCTCGCGGTCCTTCTGGCGGGCGCGACCGGCGCGACCGGTGCGCAGGCCCAGACCACCGACCCTGCCTCACGGCTCAGTGACCGGGACGCGGAGATCCTTGCGCGCGGGCTCTACACGCAGAACGAGGTCATCGGGGGCGGACTCCTCGGCTCGACCCTGGGATTCGGGACCGGACACGCCTATCAGGGGCGCTGGAAGGAGACGGGCTGGATCTACACGGCAGCGGAGACCGCTTCGCTCGTCGGGCTGCTGGCGGGGACCGCGGCCTGCGCGACAGCGGATCCTGACGACGACGGGTTCGAAGGCATCTTCGAGACGACGGACTGCTTCCTGACCGTCGGGCTCATCGCCTCCGGGGTGTTTCTCGGCTTCCGGGTCGCGGAGTTCATCAACGTCTGGGCCCACCCCCAGATCCACAATCGACGCTTCCGTAGGCTCGAGGAGGAGCGGGCCCGCACGGCAATTCGGTGGACGCCCTTCGTGGCGCCGATCCGCGACGGGGGCGCGTCTGCAGGGCTCGCCTTTCGTTTCTAGCCCAGGCTAAAGGGGCCGCTCGGCGGGCGGGCGGATGTCGATCCCGGCCCGCGGGTCGTCGTGCCGGCCCGAAAGAGCCAGACCGACCGCACCCGTCACGATCGCGATCACGCCGCCGTAGAGCGTTGCTTCGAGCGGACCGGCCTCGTCGGCGATCCACCCGGTGATGGGGCCGCCGATCGGCGTCGAGCCCATCAGGATCACGGAGGTGAGGGCCATCAGTCTCGCGCGGAGTCCTGGGTCCGAGCGCTGCTGGAGGATCACGCCGGCGGAGGAGATCAGCGCGGTCATCGCGATCCCCATCGGGATCGCGAGGAGGAACACTTCCTCGGGCCGGGTCGCAAAGGCGATCGCGCTCATGATCGCGCCGAGGGCGATCGACGGGACGAAGAACCAGGCAAGCGGAACCACGATGAGTCGCGCGACGAGGAGCGCGCCGAGCACGTTTCCGATCCCCATGCAGGAAAGCACCCATCCGAAGGTCTGTTCGGAGGCCAGGAGTTGATCACGCACGATCAGCGGCAGATAGACGAGGTGATTGAAGGCGAAGGTCGAGACGAGGACGTAGACGACGAGCAGGATGCGCAGGGCCGGGTCGGACCAGACGGCAGCGAGGCCTTCCCGGATGGGGTTCGGCGAGCGGGGCGGGGCGGGGACGCGATGCAGCCGCGTTCGATCGATCCGAAGCAGGCCCCCGATCATGGCAAGGAAGGACGCCCCGTTGCCCAGGAACACCCAGGCGGTGCCCCATTCCGAAGCCACGAAAGCGGCGAGGGATGGGCCGAAGATGCGGGCACCGGTCATCACCGACGTGCTGAGGGAGAGGACGTTCGCGAGGCGTTCCGGTGGGACGAGCTCGGTCGCGAAGGAACGACGGGCCGGAATGTCGAAGGCGGACAGGGTTCCGTAAACCGCCGTCATCGCGCAGACCAGCGGGATCGTCGCGACGCCCGCGAGGTCGAGGAAGCCGAGGGCGAAGGCCTGAAGGGCCATGCCGGCCTGGGTCAGCAGGGTCATCCGATGGCGGTCGCGCCGATCGGCGATCGAGCCCGCCACGAGCCCGAGCAGCAGTACCGGGAGGAACTGCGCCGCGACGGCCAGTCCGATCTCCAGGCCTTCGCCGCCCAGACGGGTCACGAGGAGGACGACGGCGGTCGTCTGCGCCCAGGTTCCGACGTTCGAGATCCCGAGTCCCGCGAAGAAGATGCGGACGTTGCGTTCCGACAGCGAGGCGAAGACGCGGGAACGTTCGGGGGAGGACATCGGCTGCGGAGTTTCGCACCGCCCGCGGCTGCGCGCGACTCTGCCCGTCGTCGTCCCGTTCGCCGGCGCGCTAGCTTCGCGCGCCCAACGACCGGAGACACACGGAATGGAAACGACGAACCTCGAGACGATCGAAATCCACCATGACGGCGGGGTCGATTGGCTGACCCTCAATCGGCCGGGTTCGCTCAATGCGATCAACGGACAGATGGCCAAGGAACTGCGCGACTATTTCTGGGGACTGCAGGATCAGACGTCGACGCGGATCGTCGTGATGCGCGGCGCAGGGACGAGCTTCTGCGCNGGGCTGGATCTGCGNGCTGGNGGGAATCCGGTCGACAGCGAAGGCCGGGAGCCCGTNGGCCGCGGNTTCGGTTTCCAGGGNTACCTGGCGGACGTGTATGTCCTCATGCGNCGGTGCCCCCAGCCGATCNTCAGTCTCGTCCAGGGCAACGCCTGCGGCGGCGGCTTNGCCTTCGTGCTCGCCTCCGACGTCCGGATCGCGGCGGAGAACGCGCGCATGAACGCGGCCTTCATCAAGATCGGCCTCTCCGCCTGCGACATGGGGACGAGCTACTTCCTGCCGCGCCTGGTCGGTACGTCGCTGGCGAGCGAACTGATGCTCACGGGGCGTTTCCTTCATGCCGACCGCGCGCTCGCCCGCGGACTGGTGTCCGAGGTGGTTGCGGAGGATGCCCTCGAGGAGGCGGTCCGTCCCTATCTCGAAGAAATGCTGCTCACGACGCCGGCGGGCCTCCGTATGACGAAGGAAGGACTGAACATGGCGATCGACGCCGGGAGCCTCGAGGCGGCGATGGCGATCGAGAACCGGAACCAGCTGATGTGCGCGCGGACGAAGGACTTCCGAGAGGGGATGAGCGCGTTCCTCGAGAAGCGCCCTCCGGTCTATGAGGATCGTTAGCGTCGGCGCCTAGCGGAGGTTGCGGTCGAAGAGGCTGTGGAGCCGGACCCAGTGACGCTCCGCGGCGGCCTTGTCGAAGGTGCCTGTGCGTGTGGGGAAGGCGAAGCCGTGGTGGGTTCCCGGGTACCACTCCACCCGGCCGTCGGCGCCGGATTCCGCGAGTGCGGCCTCGACGCGGGCGATCATCTCGGGAGGGGCGTACTCGTCGGTTTCGGCGGCGGCCACGTAGAGTTCACCCTTCGTGTTCGGGAAGCCGAGGTGCGGCGAGTCGTCCTCGTCGACCGCGAGGCGTACGCCGTAGATCGATGCGGCGCATTTCATCTGTTCGGGGTAGGCGGCCGCGACGACGAGAGAGAACGGGCCGCTCATGCAGTAGCCCACGCAGCCGATCCGCGATCCGTCCGCGAAATCGGCGCTGGCCACGTGGTCGAGCATCGCTTGCGTATCCTGCACGACCATCGCGTTGGAGAGCTGGTTCATCAGGTCGAACATCTCCGTCCGGTTTGCGCCCGTCTCGAAGTCGAGAACGAAGTCGTCCTTCCATCGGTAGTAGAGATTCGGGAGGACGACGTAGTAGCCGGTCGTCGCGATGCGGCGGGCCATGTCGTGGAGCTCCTCCCGCTTGCCCGGTGCGTCCATGTAGAAGAACACGACGGGGAAGGGCCCCCCCTCGTCGGGGCGCGTCGTGAACGCTCTCATCGTGCCGTCTTCGGTCTGGAGCGAGATCTCGGCTTCGATCATGGGAGTCCTTTCTGGGTGAAGTCCGGGCGGCTGCGCTCAAGCGGAGCGTCCCTCGCCGGCGTCGATGAAGCGCATGACCGGAGGGCGCTTTCGTGGCTGTTCGGGGCGTTCGCATTCGGCGGAAGCGTAGTGAGTGCTGATCGCGCGGCGGAACCCGTCGCTCCGATTGCGTCCGCTCCCGTGGACGAGCAGGGGGTGGAAGAGCAGGACGTCCCCGGGCTCCATCTCGACGTGGACGCGCGCGTCGACGTCGATCTCCTCGAGCGCGAAGAAGCCGGAGTTCACGTGCTCCCAGTCGGGGGCCCCGTGCCATCCGAGCTCGCCGCGGTGGCTACCGGGGACGACGGCGAGGCAGCCGTTCTCCCGGGTGCAGCGATCGATCGCGGTCCACGTCGCGATGATCTTCTCGGGTGGGCGGAGCGCGAAGTACCGGAGATCCTGGTGGAGCGGGTGGCGACCGTCGACACCGGGCGGTTTGTTGAAGACATTCGATGAGATCGAATAGAGCGCGTCGCCGACGATCGAGCGGACGGCGGCCAGCACGTGCGGATCGACCGCATACTCCCAGAGGATCGGGTCCTCTTCGAAGCTCAGCAGCTTGTTGATCGCGTGGAGCGGGCTCGCCGGTTGGACGCCTCCCCTCACGACCTCGACGTCCTTCATGACGACCATCTTGCCGGAGGTCGGAACCCGGTCGAGAACCAGAGCTTCGAACCGGGCAGACCAGCGGGCGAGTCGCTCGGTCGGGATCCGCTCGCGCAGGAGCACGAAGCCGTCCTGCGCGTAGGCATTCCGTTCGTCACGGGAGAGCGGGGCTGGTTTGGAGGAGGTCATGTCGATTCGGGCGAGGGCTTGGCAGTTTCGTCTCCGGCGGCCGATCAGAAGATCGAGTACCCGCCGTCGATGCAGAGCGTGTCTCCGGTGTGGAAGTCCGACGCGCTCGACGCAAAATAGACGGCGATGCCTTCGAAATCCGCCGTCTTGCCCCAGCGCCTCGCGGGAGTCCGGTGGACGACCGTGTCGCGCAGCTTGTCGTTGTCCCGCATGGGCTGCGTAGCGTCGGTCTCGATCCAGCCCGGCTGAAGGTTGTTCACCTGGATGTCGTAGCGTGCAAACTCGATCGCCAGGGAGCGTACGATCCCGCCAAGCGCGGCCTTGGCCGCGGCGTAGCCGGGCATCTTGGCCGCGCCGAAACGCTCGGTGATCGAGGAGACGGTGACGAGCTTGCCGCCGCCGCCGCGCTCCTTCATGTGCTTCGAGACTTCCTGGAGCGTGAAGAAGGTGCCGTCGACGTTCATGTCGAGGGTCTTTCCGAAGCGCTCCGGGCTGACCTTCAGGGGGTCGTAGCCGTCTCCGCCGCCGGCGTTGGCGAAGCAGGCGTCGATCCGCCCGAGCTCCTCGACGGTCCGTCGGCAGGCTTCGGTGATCGTCGCGAAGTCGGTGATGTCGCAGGGGAGGCCGATCACGCGGGTGCCGAAGGCGCGGAGTTCTTCCGCGGCCCGCGCGTTGTCGTCCTCGCTGCGTGCCCAGATCGCCACGTCGGCGCCGGCCTTCGCGAGTCCGCGGGCGAAGCCCAGGCCGATGCCCTTGTTGCCGCCGGTCACGACGGCCACCCGACCGCTCAGGTCGAAGAGGTCGTTCGCTCCGCTCATGCTCCGTCGTCCCCGTCTCGTTCGCGCCCGCGGAAATCTCCGAAAGCCTTGTCCCGCTCCTCGAGCGCCTTGTTCAGGTCCTCCGTGATCTTCTTCAGGTATTCCCGCGCGGATTTCTGGTGGAAGCCGAGGGTCTGGATCTCGGTTCCGGCGCGGATCGCGGCGCGCATCCCCATGATCTCCATGGCACGGTGGACGGAGCGCTTGTTCAGCTGCTGCAGATCCGTCGGGATCTTCGCGATCCGCTCCGCGACCGCGAGGACCTCTTCCTCGAGTGCATCGTCCGGGAAACAGCGGTTCGCGAGATGCATTCGCACCGCCTCGTGACCGTCGATCGCGTCTCCGGTCAGCATCAGCTCCATCGCGTCCCGCATGCTCGCGAGCCAGGGGTGGAACTGGTTGTCCGGCGGGCTCATGAGACGCACCGGGGGGTACCCGATCTGCGCGCTCTCGCCGACGTAGGCGAGGTCGCAGGACGCCATCAGCTCCGAACCGCCTGCGAGGCAGTACCCGTGAACCTGCGCGATCACCGGCTTTGCCAGATCCCAGATGCGGAAAGCGCCATCGACGACGTGGCGCGGCCAGAATCCGTCGCCCATCGTCGAGGCATAGGGCAGGTCCTGCTGGTTGTTCCCGGACAAGTCATATCCCGACGAGAACGAAGAGCCGGCCCCGCGGAGGACGACGACGCGGATCTCTCGGTCCGCATCGGCGCGATGGAGCGCGTCGAAGAGTTCGCTTCGAAGCGGGTTCGAGAGCGCGTTGCGCTTCTTCGGCCGGTTCAGGGTCAGGCGGCGCACGAAGGGCCGCGGGTCGTCTTCGAGGAGGAGTGCTTCACGATCGTTGGACATCGGGACCTCACTGTTGGGCAGGCGAGGATACTACGCCGATCCCCGCCGGAGAGAACGCCGAGGTCGGTCCTCAGGCGCGCAGCGTGAATGCCGCCGCGAGTCTTGCCGCCTGGGCGGCGAGGACGCGTGAGTCTCCCTGCTTCTTGCCGTGGACGCCGAAGGGTTCGCCCTTCAGCCGGGGGATGAGGTGCATGTGGTAATGGAAGACCGTCTGTCCCGCGGCTGCCCCGTTCAGCTGCATCACCGCGATCCCGTCAGGAGAAAAGACGTGCTTCTGGGCCTCGCCGAGCCTGACGGAGGCGCGCATGACCGCCTCGAGGTCGTCGGGGTCGACGTCGAAGAGATTCTCCCCATGCCGTTTCGGGATGATGAGCGCGTGCCCTTCGTGCGCGGGGAAGAGGTCCATGAAGACCAGAATCCGTTCGTCCTCGTAGACGGTGTGGGCCGGGGCGCGGCCGTCGACGATCGAGCAGAAGATGCAGTTGCTGGCGGCGGACGTTTCGCTCATCCCGGTCTCCTCGTCATCCAAGCTAGGCGAGCGGGTCGCGTGGCGCCGCCTTCCGGGCGCACGTAACGTCGAGCCTACGCAATCGAGGAGTCCGCTCATGAGCACGCAGGTCGGGGGCGCGCCCACGCCCGAAGAGATCAAGGCCTTTTCGCTCAACGTCTGGGGGTACAAGAAGGGCGAGGTCGTTTCGCTCATGATCTACCTCGGGGATCAGCTGGGGCTCTACCGTGCGCTCGATGGAGCGGGGCCGGTGTCCGCGCCGAAGCTCGCGGAACGAACCGGACTCCAGGAACGATGGCTGCTCGAGTGGCTGCGCGGGCAGGCGGCGGCCGAGCTCCTCGTCTACCACGCGCCGGATCGCTTCGAACTGTCCGAAGCGGGGGCGCTCGTCCTCGCGAAGGAAGCGGAGAGCCTGGTTTTCGCCGCCGGGGCCTTCGGGGCGCCGATGGGACCCGAGATCGCGGAGCGCCTCGTCGACGCGTTCCGGACCGGGATCGGCCTCTCCTACGAAGATCTCGGCCCGAACGCGGCTCACCGGACGGAGCGGATGCTCGGGCCGTGGACGCGTCAGGCACTGGTGCCGCGGATCCTTCCCGCCCTCGACGGGGTGGAGGAGAAGCTTCGCGCCGGTGTGAAGGCGGCGGATGTGGGCTGCGGTTCGGGGGTCGCGCTGCTAGCGATGGCCGACGCGTTTCCTGCGTCGGAGTTCCATGGCTACGACCCGTCTTCGATCGCGATCGAACGGACCCGGGCGAAGGCCAGAGAGCAGGGACTCTCGAACGTCGAGCTGCACGTTGCGGGCGGGGAGGACCTGCCGGCGGACGGGAGCTTCGACTTCCTGCTGACCTTCGACTGTCTGCACGACATGACGCGGCCAGCGGACGTGATCGCGTCGATCCGGCGCGCGCTGCGGCCGGAGGGCACCTGGCTGATCAAGGACATCCGGAGCCAGCCGCGGTTCGAGGACAACCTGGGACACCCGATGCTGGCGATGCTCTACGGTTTCTCGGTCTCGGCCTGCATGTCTTCGGCGCTCTCCGAGCCGGACGGAGCCGGACTCGGGACCCTCGGCTTCAACCCGGAGGTCGCCGAGCGCATGGTGCTCGAAGCCGGCTTCGGGCGCTTCCAGATGCACGACTTCGACGACCCGACGAATCTCTACTATGAGGTCCGGCCCTAGGCCCCTCCGTTGAAGCACACGGAGAGAGGCCCGCTCAGGCGTTTTCCCAGGTTTCGATCATTTCGCCGAGAGTGACCGTGTGAACGACGTTCAGGTCGTCGTCGAGGAGTTCGTACATCCGCCCATCGGTCGTGTGGTGGCCATAGAAGATGAGCGCGCCATCTTGTCCGCCGCGTTCCATGTGGGGGTGGACGTCGCCGGGCGTGAGGTGATGTTCCCCGGCTCGCCGAACCTTCTGGCGCGTCTCGCCGCCAGGCAGCAGATCCGTCAGGTGCTGCTCGCCCTCGAGGACGAGCACCGTCGTGGTCGTGACGTGTCGATGGCGATTGCAGTGCCCGCCATTGCCCTTGAACCGGAGGATCATGTCGAAGGTGCCGGCGTCGCGGTCGTACCCGAGCACGGTCTGCTCATGATCGACGGTGTAGAGGGGCGAGCTGTCGTCGAAGACGTGGATCCAGCGATACTGGTCGGGGTCGAGTCGGGAAGGGGGCAAGAGAACCTCGTGTTGGACCGGTGTCCGGGGGAGGGAAGGGGCGGGGCCGCCTTTTCGCGCCGCCAGTGGCATGAAAAAAGCCGGCGCCCGTCAGCATAGAGACGAACGCCGGCTTCGATCAACCCGGTCGCAGAGCGAGGCTTGATGCCGGACTAGAGGCCCTGGAGCGTCGCGTACCGGTCGCGGTGGAACGACTGGTTTCCGTAGGTGGCCTCAGCCGCCCGAGCGCGCTTGAGGAAGAGCCCCGCGTCGTACTCGTCGGTCATGCCGATGCCGCCGTGGATCTGGATCAGCTCGTTCGACATGTGGTGCAGAAAGTCGCCGGCCTTGGCCTTCGCGAGGGAGCAGAGCAGCGCCGTTTCGTCGGCGTCCTCGTCGATCGCGGTGAGGGCGGCCTCGACGCAGGAGCGTGCCATCTCCATCTCGGTGAAGAGCGTCGCTGCGCGATGGCCCAACGCCTGGAAGGACCCGATGACCTGGCCGAACTGCACGCGGTTCTTGAGGTAGTCGAGGGTCATGTCGAAGGACTGGGCTGCCGTGCCGAGCATCTCCGCGGAGAGCGCGGCGCGTGCTCGGTCGAGGATCCGGTCGAGCACGTTCGATGCGCCGCCGACTTTGCCGAGGACGGCGTCGGCGCCGACGCGCACGCCGGTGAAGGTCACGTTCGCGTAGCCGCGGCTGTCCGCCATCGAGAGGCGGGAGCGGTGGATTCCGTCGGCGTTGCCCTCCACGAGAAAGAGGCTCAGTCCTTCGGCGTCGCCCGCGCTTCCGCTCGTGCGGGCCGCGACGACGAACGCGTCCGCCGAGAGGCCCTCGAGCACGTGGACTTTTCGCCCGTCGAGGACGAAGCCATCGCCGTCTGCCTTGGCCGCGAGTCGCGTCTGGAGCGGCGCGTGTCGCGGGCCTTCGTCGACGGCCAGGGTGACGATGGCGGAGCCGTCCGCGATGCGCGGAAGCCAGGCCGCCTGCTGGGCTTCATTGCCGGCGAGCGCAAGAGCCGAAGCGCCCACGATGCCTGAAGCGAAGAGCGGCGAGGCGGTCAGCTGGCGGCCGAGCTCTTCGAGCACGACGCCGGCAGTCAGGTGGCCCATCGCCACGCCGCCATGCTCTTCCGGGACCACGATCCCAGCCCAGCCCATCTCGCCGATGCTCTTCCACGTGCCGCGATCGAAGCCTTCTTCGGTCTTCGCGTCGCGCATCTCGCGGAACTTCGCGACGGGCGCCTCTTCGGCTGCCCACGACTTCGCCTGTTCCTTGAGGAGTTCCTGTTCTTCGGTCAATGCCGCCATGTTTCTTCTCGCTTGTCGCTTGGGGAGGGGAGGCTCGCCTGAGGGCGTGCGTCAGCCCTTCTGGGTCGTCTCGGGCAGGCCGAGGATGTTCTTCGCGATGATGTTGTTCTGGATCTCGAAGGAGCCGCCGTAGATCGACATCGCCTTGGCCGAGAGCCAGCCGCGGACGGCGGCGAGCTCGTGCTCGAGGAAGTCGTGTCCTTCCCATCCGAGGCCCTGATGGCCGAGGATCTCGAGAGTCAGCTCGTCCTTCTCCTGCGATACGGAGGAGGCCGCGTTCTTCAGGATCGAAGCGGCGGCGCTCACCTTGTGGTTGCCCTTGGCCTCGGCGATCACACGCTTCGTCGTGAGCCGCTGGGCCTGTGCCTTCATCAGGTGATCCGAGAGTCGGGCGCGCAGGTCCGGGTCGGCGAGCTTGCCGTCATCATCCACACCGACGTATTTCACGGCGAGATCNTGGAGAGTGACCTTGCCAGCGGCACCCCCCGAGGCCCGGGCGCCGGTCTGGCTCTGTCGCTCGTGCTGCAGGAGGCGNTTGCCGACGGTCCAACCCGCGTTCAGCTCGCCNAGGACCTCGTCCTTGTCGGCCTTCGCNTCGTTGAAGAAAGTCTCNCAGAAGGGGGAGGANCCGCCGATCAGCTCGATCGGTCGGGTNTCGATGCCGGGCTGGTCCATGTCGAGGATCAGGAAGCTGATGCCGTCTCGCTTGGGCTTCTCGAAGTCCGTGCGGACGAGGCAGCCGATCCACTGGGCGCGGTCCGCGCCCGAGGTCCAGGTCTTCTGGCCGTTGACGAGCCAGTAGTCGCCCTTGTCCTCGGCCTTGCACTGGAGCGAGGCGAGGTCGGAGCCCGCGTTCGGCTCGGAATAGCCGAGCGCCCAGAAGACGTCGCCGCGGCAGATCGGCGGGATGTGCTTCTGCTTCTGCGCTTCGGTCCCGTATTCGAGGATCGTCGGACCGACCATCGTAATGCCCATGCCGGCGATGACGGGGAGATGATTGAAGGCGCCGATCTTGCGCATCTCCTGGTCGAGGACCTGCGCCTGCATCTGGGAGAGGCCGCCCCCGCCGTACTCGGTCGGCCAGGAGGGGGTGCCCCATCCCTTCTCGCCGAGGGCGACGCGCCACTTCTCGAGGTCAGCGTTGTCGGAGGCTTCTTCCATCCCAACGAGCTCGCCGCCGCGTCCGGCGATGGCGCTCGGGAAGTTGTCGGCGAGCCAGGCTCGCGCTTCTTCTCGGAAGGATTCGAGGTTTGCGTCGTCGGACATGGGTCTTTCCTGTTTGGCGAGGTGACGCTGCCGGGTGGGGCGGACGTCGTTCGGATCGAGGACGGAGAGAGTGCCCGCGGTCAGCAGAAGCGCGAGCCGCTGAACTATAAGTCATCGACTTGTCCTCGACAGAACCCCGCGTTCGCCGCGGAGAGGCGTCCTCGCGTCGGAAACGGGTGGCGGGTGCGCCGAGGACAGCCTTCGGAGCCGACCCCGCCGCTAGAACCTGCGGCCCTCGCCGATGCGCAGGACCCAGGCATCGGCTTCGCGCCCGTCGAGGCGCGCCTTCGCCCGGAAGCGCCGAGGAGGCTCGTCGGAGGGCTCGTCCGCCAGATCGAACGTGCCGTAGTGAACGCCGAGCGCGGCGGCGGCCTCGAGGTCGAGCGCCGCCTGCCAGGCCTCCTCGGGATTCATGTGCGATTCGATCATCATCTCGCGCGGTGCATAGGCGCCGATGGGCAGCACGGCGAGGTCGAAGGGGCCGTGGGCGGCGCCGATTTCGCGGAAGCCTGTGAAGTAGCCGGTGTCGCCGCCGTAGTAGAAGCGCCGAGTCGGCCCGGTTACGGCCCAGGACGACCAGAGCGCGCGATCGTCGTCGAAGAGGCTGCGCTTGCTCCAGTGCTGGACCGGGAGGCAGTGGACGACGACGTCGCCGATTCGGGTCGTTTCGGTCCAGTCGAGCTCGAGGACGCGGGAGATCCCCGCCTCACGAAGGAGCTCGCCGTTTCCGAGTGGCACGAGGAACTGGGTGAGCGGGTCGCGCTTGGCGAGACGAACGAGGGTCGCGAGGTCGAGATGATCGAAGTGGTTATGCGAGATCACGACGAAGTCGATCGGAGGGAGCGCCTCGAGAGCAACGCCCGGCGGTGCCAGGCGCGGAGGCCCCGCAAACGAGACGGGGCTCGCGGTCTTCGACCAGGTGGGGTCCGTGAGGAACCGGATGCCGTCCATCTTCACCAAGACCGTGGCGTGGCCGATCCAGGTGACACGCGGCGAGTCGATGGGCGCCCGAAAGACGCCGCCGCCGCTGTCCTCGTACACCGGCGCACTGGGGCGCGTGCCGAAGGCGGCACCGACCCTGCGAAATAGAAAAGGAATACGGACACCGATCGTCCCGTGAGCGAGCGGGCCGATGGGATTCGTGAAGCGTCCGTCGTTCGTGCGAGGAGCCGGTGCGAGCCAGCGGATCCCGTCGTCTCGTTCTTCTTCGCCCCCAGCGAGCGCGGGAACGTTCCAGCTCGCCACGAGGAGGAGCGCCATCAGCAGGGCTCGCGCGGAAAACGTCAAAAAGGCTCTCCTCCAGGGCGTCGGGGCCGACCCGAGTCGATCAGCCCGCGGCTTCCGCCGTCACCCGCGCGATCGACGGGCGCTCGGCGAGCCGCTTCAGCAGGTCGGCCATGCGTGGGGTGCCTTCGAGGAGGTCCACGCCGACCACGGACTGGGACAGGGTGTTCGCGAGGCCGAAGCAGTAGAAGCTGAAGAGGTCGGCGACCGTGAACTCGGCGCCGGCGGCGAAGGGCCCGGCGACGAGGAGGCGGTCGACGGCCTTCACGCCCTTGGCCAGGTCCGCACGGACCTGATCCTTGGTCTCGTCGCTCACAGGCTGCTTGAAGAGCAACTCCGGCAGGCAGCGGCGTGCGACCAACTCGATGTCGAGCTTGAGGTGGCAGCAGAGCTCCATGACCTTCGCCGATTCGAAGGGATCGGCGGGGAGGAGCGCGGGGTCCGGCGCGTGATGTTCGAGATAGTGGAAGATCGCCAGGGATTCGGAGAGGAAGCGCCCGTCGACCTCGATCGAGGGCATCTTGCCCATCGGGGAACGGACGAGGTAGTCCTCCTTCTGCGACGGCGGGGACTTCACTTCTTCGAAGTCCAGCCCTTTCTCGATGAGCAGGGCCTTCGTCAAGCTGTAGTAGTTGCTCATCCGCAGGCCGTAGAGCTTGATCATCGGGATTCTCCAGTTGGGGCCACATCGAGCGTGGGACGAAAGACAGTCGCACATCTTCGGCGCGAAGGACTGACTGACGTTTTCCCCGAGGAGCGCCGAGAAATGGCTGTGCGCAAGACCGATCTCGACACCGTTCGCCGACAGGCTAGGTTCGCCCGGCTGCCCTTGACGGCTTATTTCTTTGCATACGCGATCCCACTGCGCCCGGGGGATACGCGCCCGGAGCCTTCCCATGTCGGACCCGACTTCGAACAATCCCTACGTCCTCATCACCTCGGACACGCATGCGGGGGGATCCCATGCGCAGTACCGCGAGTACCTCGATCCGGCATTCCGCGCGGCCTTCGACGAGTGGCGCGGCGGCTACAAGAACCCCGGCGAGGAGCATTACGGCTCGAAGAAGAAGCGGAACTGGGACTACGACATCCGTACGACGGATCAGAACGGGCAGGGCGTCGTCGGCGAAGTCGTCTTCCCCAACACCGTCCCGCCGTTCTACCGCAAGAGCATCGTGACGGCGGGGCCGCCGAAGCCGGAGGAGTATGAGCGCTGCCTCGCCGGTGTGCGCGCCCACAATCGCTGGCTCGCCGACTTCTGTGCTGAGGATCCGATTCGTCGCGCCGGCATCGGCGTGATTCTGCCGAACGATCTCGATGAGGCCATCAAGGACATCGAGTGGATCGCGAAGGCCGGGCTGCGCGGCGGCGTGCTCCTCCCGCTGATTCCGCCGGACGCGTATTGGCTCCACCCGCTCTACAGCAAGGAGTGGGATCGCGTCTTCGCGGCGATCCAGGACCATGACCTCGTCATGAACCAGCACTCCGGGCAGGGGGCACCGAACTTCGGCGAGGGGGCGCTGGCGGATGCGCTCTGGATTTCCGAGGTCTCCTTCCACTGCCGCGCCGGGTACCGCCACCTGCTGATGAGTGGCGTCTACGAACGCTTCCCGAAGCTCAAGTACATCCTCACCGAGTCGGGATGCTCGTGGGCGCCGGAGATGCTGGCTCAGATGGACCGAATCCACATGGGCGTAAAGGCCGGCGCGATCGGCGAGATGATGTATGACGACGACGATTGGGGGCTGAAGCGCCTGCCGAGCGAGTACGCGCGCGAGCACTGTTACTACGGGGCCAGCTTCCCGAGCAAGCAGGAACTCGAGGGAATCGATCTCGTCGGCGTCGACAAGGTCTGTTGGGGCAACGACTACCCCCACTACGAGGGAACGTTCCCTTACAACCTCGAGTCCTTGCGGCTGACCTTTGCCGATGTGTCCGAAGGGGATCGACGGAAGATCTTCGGTGAGAACGCCGCGGAGCTCTATGGCTTCGACCTCGAGGCCCTCGCGCTGCGTGCGAAGGAGCATGGACCGACGCCGGCGCAGGTCAACACGCCGCTTCCGTCCGAGGACATCCCGCGCGATTCGCAGTGCTACCTCTTTCGCGGGGCCCTCGCGGAGCTCGAGGCCCAGGCTTCGGCTTAACCCTTCTCACGACCAGGGGTAGGCGGGACGCATGACGGCTGCGACGGATCGCGTCTACCTCGAGCCCGACGAGTTTGCCGATCCGCCCGCGCCTTTCCGGACGGGCGCAGCCGGGCTCGTCCGGCTGGACGCGGAGGGCGCTTTCGAACTCGAAGAGCGCCTCCAGATCTCCGCGAACTCGCTCCATGCGATGGAGGGGCACGGCGTCGTCGACCGGCTGAACGAACTCGGCCTCGAGGGTACGCTCGGGCGTGGGGCGCCCGTTCTCTTCCGTCCGGCACTGGTCGAGCATGCGCGCTCGATCCTGTACGAGGCGGACCGCCAGACCTACGGGGCGAGCTACGAGTTCGTCGTTGCGCGACAAGAGGGCGCACGGCCGCGAGAGTATCGGGTCGCCGTTCAGAATCGCGAGTATCAGGTCACGCTCGTTCGGCTGGTCGACGTCTTCCAGCGGGCGAGCCGGCACGGTGAGGCCGTCTGGGTCGCGATCTAGGGGCCGAACGCCCGCGGCTCCCTTGCCCACGCCCCCATTCGAACCCGTGAGGTCTCGCCAACGGTCACGTTCCGTCGGATGATGAAACGGGCGCGGCGGCGAACGGGACTCCGCGGAACCCGCGTAGCCCGCTCCTGGCATCGAGCGCGTTCGACCGGGGGAGCGGCGCTAGTCGGCCTGGAGGGCGGCACGGACGCGATCGAGCACGACATCGACCCGCGCCGCCTCCTCGATCCAGGGCAGCGAGGAGTTCGCGCGAAGCGCCGCCTGTCGTGCGTCCGGTGCTTCCGTGAAGTCGAGGAAGTGCCGGATCGAGTCGTAGCCGTAGCCCTGATAGCGCGCTGAGTCGGTCAAGGGATCGTGTACGCGCGAGAAGAACCACGGATTCGGAACGTGGACGCCCTGGTCGCTCCAGCGCTCGCTGCCGCGGCGGGCCTGGTCGAGGAAGTACCGCCCGCGATCGCAGGCCACTTCGACGATCTGGAGGCTCTTCGTCGGGCTCCCGAGCGGGTTGCTCCAGCCGACTTCGAACTGGGCCGAGACGGGGCGATCACGCCAGCGCCCATCGAAACGCGCGAGGACGGTGTCGTAAGCGCGGCCGCCGTGGCGTGCGTGAACCGGTCCCTCGATCCCGTGGGCCGACACGCCCTCGATCTCGAGGCCGGGCAGGACGTAGAAGAGCTGGTCCACGTAGTGACAGCCGATGTAGGTAAAGACGTCGGTTCCGCCCGCCCAGGCGAATCCGTCGAGGGGGAGGTCGCGCGGCTGGGAATAGCGAACGCTCACGAGTCGCGGCGCACCGAGCTCTTCGCGATCGAGGGCCTCCCGGAGGCCGCGATTCGAGACGTCGAAGCGCTTGTGATAGTCCACCCAGACCGGCGTGCCCGTCGAGCCGGCGGCCTCGGCCAGCGCAGCCGAAGCGCGACCTTCGCCGGTCAGCGGTTTCACGATCCAGGTCGGCGTGCCGGCCGCGATTCCGAGCTCGACGTAGTCGGCGTGCGCGTCGTCGGGGACGCAGACGAAGAGGGCCTGTGCCTCGGCGACGGTCCGCGGGAGCGTCGCCTCGTCGGCGTGGAGGAACCGAAGGGCCGGGGCGTTCGGGCACTCGGCTTCGATCGTCTTCCACGCCTGCTCGAAGCGCTCCCGACCCCGTCTCGACCGGTGGACGACGGTGAGGGTGCGGCGCGGTCCCCCTTGCTCTGCGCACCACTGCGCGAGGCTGCGAGCGATCACGCCGGGTCCCCAGGCATCCTGGGTGACGAAGGCGCCGGTGCCGACGAGAACGAGTTCGCGTCCGCTCATTCTTCGCCTTCCTCGATGGGATCGATCTCGATCTCTCGTGCGAAGTCGTGCGTGATCTCGCGGGCCCGGGCATCGGCCTCTTCCCGTGTTTCGCCGGTGCAGATGACGTACCCGAGGCGCTCGCGGTGGCTCTCGATCCGCGGGAGCACGCCGCTTTGGAACCTGTCGAGATCGACGTACCAGTCGTTGACCGAGGGGCGACCGACGATCTGGCGAAGCGGGGGCCAGCGTCGAATGCGACCCGGTCCCTCGTGAAGGAAGAAGCGCTGGGATACGCCGACGTTTCGGGTGGGCGTGAACCAGTCGCGTGAGAACGCGTCGCCCATCGCGAGCTCGATCAGCGGGTAGAGAATGTTCACGCCGGTTCCCAGCGGCACCACGGTATCGGCGAAGCGGCCGCCGCTGGTCCGCCCCGCCATTTCGAGTACGAAGACGCGCCCCGAAGCGTCGATCAGGAGATCGCCCTTGAGGACGCCGGTCGCGACTCCGAGCACGTCGAAAGCGCTTTCGATCACCCCCTCGATCTCGACTCGAAGCGACTCCGGTAAGGCGTAGGGCAGGGAATGTCCGTCTTCGATGAAGGCCGGAGCGCAGTGGGCGGTCGTGTCGTAGTGACGCAAGGCGATGGCGTGGTGGAGGATCTTGCCTCCGGCCCGGACGCTCTCGGTCGAGAGCTCGAGTCCTTCGAGACGTTCCTCGCAAACGAAGTGGTCGCAGCTGAAACGGGTCCGTCCCGCGTGATAGGCGGCGACCTCCGCCGCGTCGCGGATCGCTTCGACGCCGCGGGCACCGGCCTGGTCGGTCGGTTTGAGGACGCACGGGAATCCGACTTCCTGGGCCGCTTCCTGCCAGGCTTCGAGGGGCGCGTCCCGGTCGAGTACGCGGTATCCAGGGGTGCGGATGCCGGCTTCGGCGAATCGCGCGATCCGCAGCTCCTTCTGGGTCGTCGTCCGGGCCGCTTCGATCGACAGGCCGGGCAGGTCGAGGGCTTCGGCCACGGCAGCGGCTTCCACCGCGAGCTCGGCCGCGTGGACGAAGACGCCATCGGGCGAAACGAGCTCGGCATGCCCGATCAGACTCGTCGGGTTCTTCAGGTCGACTCGGCGGAACGTGTCGGCATGGTCGCGGCCCGCTGCGTTCGGATCGTTGTCGAACGCGCAGGTGCGGTAACCGAGTTCGCGGGCGATCCGGAGCGCTTCGATCTGCTCCGTCCCACAGCCGAGGAGAAGGAGGGTGCGACCGGCAATAGGAGTGTCGTGGTCGTGTTTCATCGATTCCTAGATCGGCAGCGATGAGGCGGTCGTAAGGGATAAGCTCGCGGAATCGCGTGAGACTGCGAAAAGCCGGAGAAGTCCCGGTCGGCCTCTGGGGGGAACGCCCGAAGTTTTGGCGTGAGCGAGGAGATTCCGTATGAGACAGAGGATTCGGTGGGGGAGTGCGCTGCTGGCGCTCGCGCTCGTGGCGACGGCCTGCACGTCCTGGCCGGCTTGGCGAGCGCCGAAGGCTGCGCTCTCGATCGACGGCGTCACGGTGATCCACGTTCGCGGGGGAACGGATCGCGGAGTGACGACGGACGTCGTGGCGGACCAGCGGGTCGTGGTCGATGGCGATGAGATCGTCTGGGTCGGGCCGGACGGGGAGGGCGCGCCCGCCGAGCGTCACGTCGAGGGCGCCGGACGCTTTCTGATCCCGGGACTCTGGGACGCCCACGTCCATTTCCTCTACGACGCCGCGCTGACGGATTCGATGCCCGGGCTCTTCCTCGATTGGGGGGTCACGAGCGTGCGCGACACCGGCGGCCATTTCGAGACCTTGATCGCGCTGCGAGACCGACTGCAGGCATCCGGCGAGCCCGCACCGCGAATCTTCGTCTCCGGGCCGCTCCTCGATGGGCGTCACGTCGTCTACGACGGGGCCAACCCGTCTCAACCCCCGCTCGGTACGTCCGTTCCGGACCCCGATGTCGCGGCCCGGCAAGTCGCGGCGCTCGCCGAGGGCGGCGCGGACCTGATCAAGATCTACGAGCTCGTCTCGCCGGAAGTCTTCGCGGCCCTGGTCGAGGCCGCTCGGGAGCACGGTCTGCCGATCGCCTCGCATGTCCCCCTCAGCATGACCGCCGACGTCGCGGGGCCGCAGGTCGACTCGATGGAACACCTTCGGAACATCGAAATCGCCTGTGCGCGGAACTGGGAGGCGCTTCTGGCCGAGCGCCTCGCGACTCTCGAGGGGTGGGACCAGCCGCGGGGGTATCCGCTCCGCAAGTCCCTTCACGCCGCTCAGCGTTATGGGGCGATGTCGAACCACGACACCGCCCGGTGCGACGAGGTGCTCGCCACGCTTCGTGGCACGATGCAGGTGCCGACGCTCCGCCTGAACGCGTTCAATCGCGCGCGACCGGATCGGTTGCCCGAATGGCGCGACGCCGTCGTGCCGTTGCCCGCCGAGGTGCGCACGCGTTGGCGAGCGACCGCAGAGGGGTACCGGGGCACGGAGCGCGATCCGCGCCTGGCCGACTGGAGCCTTTCGGTCGTCGGGCGGATGCGAGCGGCGGGCGTGCCGATCGGGGCCGGAACCGACACGCCGATCGGTCTCGCGGTCCCGGGGGAGAGTCTCCATCGAGAGCTCGAGCTGCTGGTGCGCGCCGGGCTCGAGCCCGCGGAGGCGTTGGCCGCGTCGATCTGCGCGCCTGCGCGCTTCATCGGAAACGACGCCGAAGTTGGCCGCATCGCCCCTGGGCAGCTCGCCGATCTGGTTCTGCTCGAAGCCAACCCGCTCGAAGACATCCGGCATACCCGACGGATCGTCGGCGTCGTGAGTCAGGGACGCTATCGCGTGCCGAACAAGTGAACGCCGGCCGATTGCGCCGGATCCCTGCGGCGGATTGGCCCCGAAGGTCTCCCCGGGTAAGCTCCCGCCGCCCATGATCTCCATTTCAAACCTCGCCAAGCATTTCGGGGACCGCACCCTCTTCGAAGACGTCTCGATGCAATTCAATCGGGGCGAGCGCTACGGCATCGTGGGCGCGAACGGATGCGGGAAGTCGACCCTGCTCAAGATCCTGACGGGCGAGGAGAGCGCCAGCGATGGGGACCTCTCGATCCCGAAGCGCGCCGTGCTCGGTGTGCTCGAGCAGGATCACTTTCAGTACGAGGAGGACCGGATCGTCGACGTCGTCATGATGGGCAACGCACCGCTCTGGAAGGCGATGGTCGAGAAGGAAGAGATCCTCGCCAATGCCGAGGACCACTTCGACGGCGATCGCTATGCGGAGCTGGAGGACGTGATCGTCCAACACGACGGCTACGGCCTCGAGGCGCGGGCGGGGGAGATCCTCGAAGGACTCGGGATTCCGACCGCGGTCCATACCGCTCCTCTTTCGACGCTCTCGGGCGGGTTCAAGCTCAGGGTCCTGCTCGCGCAGGTTCTCGCGGCGGAGCCCGACGCACTCCTGCTCGACGAGCCGACGAACCACCTCGACATCCTCTCGATTCGTTGGCTCGAGCAGTTCCTCGACAGCTACGCCGGCGTTGCGATCCTGATCTCCCACGATCACCGATTTCTCGACAACGTCGCGACCTCGATCGTCGACGTCGATTATCAGACGGTGAAGGCGTACCCGGGGAACTACGCGCGATTCGTCCAATCGAAAAAGAGCGAGCGGGACCGTCGCGAAGCCGAGATCGAGAAGCGTGAGGCGGAGATCGCCGATCACAAAGCCTTCGTCGAGCGATTCAAGGCCAAGGCGTCGAAGGCGCGCCAGGCCCAGAGCAAGCTCAAGGCGATCGATCGCATCGAGATCGAATCGCTTCCCGAGAGTTCGAGGCGCTACCCGAAATTCGCCTTCAGCCAGCGCCGCCCCAGCGGCAAGCAGGTGATCGAGGTCGAAGGCCTTTCCAAGTCCTACGGCGACAAGGCCGTGCTCGAAGGAATCGATCTCGTGGTCCAGCGCGGCGAACGCGTCGCGATCATCGGGCCGAACGGCATCGGCAAGTCGACCTTCCTCAAGATCATCATGGGCGAGGTCGAGGCGGATGGCGGCAAGGTCGAGTGGGGCTACGAGACCCACCCGGGCTACGTGGCGCAGGACCACAAGGAACAAATCGGCTCGGCCCGGCGGCGACTCGACGAGTGGCTCGCCGACTTCATCCCCGAGGCTACCGTGAGCTACGTGAAGGGCGCGCTCGGCGCGGTGCTCTTCACGGGAGACGAGAGCAAGAAGAAGCTCGAGGCGCTCTCTGGCGGCGAGGCTGCACGGATGCTCTTCGCGAAGCAGGCCGTCACCCATCCGAACGTGCTGGTGCTCGATGAGCCGACGAACCACCTGGACCTCGAGGCGATCGAGGCGCTGGTGGGAGCGGTCAGGGCCTACGACGGCACCGTGATCTTCGTTTCTCATGACCGCTGGTTCGTGAACGAGCTCGCGACGCGGATCGTCGAGATCACGCCGGAGGGCGTGAAGGACTTCAGCGGTGGCTACGACGAGTATCTCGCCCGCGCGGGTGAGGACCACCTCGATGCCCAGGAAGTCCTGCGTCGCGCGCGGGACTCGAAGCGTGCAGCGAAGGCCGGCGGCGCGGCCAAGGGCCGCAAGAACAAGAAGAAGCAGAAGGGGCAGGGCGGCGCATGAGCAAGCCCTG
>PAQX01000003.1 GCA_002709835.1 Deltaproteobacteria bacterium | reverse complement strand
GGAGTCTCGCGAGCTTCGCGGGCGTGGGCAACCCGAAGAGGGTCGCGCTCCCGTCCGCGGTCGAACTCCCCTGCGCCCCGTCCCGGAATTCGCCAGACTGGAGCGCCCGCCGTCCGAATCGGCGGCACGCTTCACCGAACCGGAGAACGAGCCATGTCCCCCGTCGCCTTCGTGACCGGAGCCAGCCGAGGAATCGGCAAGGCCGGGAGCCTCGCCCTCGCGGAAGCCGGCTACGACGTCGTCGTGACCGCACGCACGGTCCAGGCCGGCCAGACCCACGACTACGCCGCCTCGAGCGCCGAGGCCGGAACGCAGACCGCCCTCCCCGGCAGCGTCGAGGAGACGGCGCAGCTCGTCGAAGCGCGCGGCCAACGCGCCCTGCCCCTCCGCCTCGATCTCCTCGATCGCGAATCCATCGACGCAGCCTTCGAGAAGACCCTCGCGGAGTGGGGCCAGATCGACGTGCTCTACAACAATGGCATCTACCAGGGCGCCGGGGTCATGGACCCGATGATGGAGCTGCCAGAGGACAAGCTCGAGCTGGTCTTTCAGGGAAACTTCTTCAACCAGCTCTATCTGACCCGCAAGATCCTCGCCCACATGCTCGAGCGCGGAAGTGGCACGATCGTCAACATGACGAGCAATGCCGGCCAATACGATCCGCCCAACAAAGTGAGCGAAGGTGGCTGGGGCTTCGCGTACGGTGCCTCGAAGAGCGCGTTCCATCGCATGGCCGGGTTCCTCCACGTCGAGTTCAACGACCAGGGAATCCGCGCCTACAACGTCGACCCCGGCTATGTCCCGACCGAGGCCCAGCTCGCGCGCTACGGCAAGGACGACCCTATCTATCAGCAGTACATCGCCCAGGGCGCACCGCCCGAGGTCCCGGCGCAGATGCTCGTCTGGCTGCTCACGACCCCCGAGGCTGCCGAGCGGAGCGGCGAGACCTTCCACGCGCCGAGCTTCGTCAAGAAGCACGGACTCGTGCCCGGCTGGCCTCCGCCGAAGAAGGACCGCGGCTGATGGGCCTGCTCGAAGGCAAGGTGGCGCTCGTCACCGGCGGCGGGTCCGGGATCGGTCGTGTGACGTGCCAGATCCTCGCGCGCGAAGGCGCCTCGGTCGCCGTCGCGGACTGGAACGAGGAGAGCGCGCAGGAAACGGCTTCGCTCCTCGAAGGCGAAGGCCTTCCCGCGCTGGCCATCCACGCCGACGTGTCCGACGAAGACGCGGTCCAGGCGATGGTGCGTCGGACCATCGAGCGCTTCGGCGCGCTTCACTGCGCCTCGAACAACGCGGCCCTCGGCGCGGGGTTCCACGCGACCCATGCGCTCGACCGGGATCGCTGGGACCGATGCCTCGCCGTCACCCTCACCGGCGTCTGGCTCTGCTGCAAGTACGAGATCCCGGCCATGCTGGAAGCGGGCGGTGGATCGCTCGTGAATATCTCGTCGGTTTCCGGCATCAAGGGCCAGGTGACCCAGGCTGCTTATGCGGCCAGCAAGGGCGGTGTCATCGCCCTCACGAAGACTCTCGCCGCGGAGTACGCCCAGCAGGGCATCCGCGCCAACTCGGTCGCGCCGGGCGGCATCGAAACGCCCGGGATGGCGACCTACCTGGATGCGAATCCGGGAATCCGGGAGAAGACCGCGAGCGTGCACGCGATGCGGCGGTTCGGTCGCCCGGAAGAGATCGCCGACGCGGTCGCCTATCTCTGCTCCGACCGATCGTCCTTCGTCACCGGGCAGGTGCTCGGCGTCGAGGGCGGCATTCAAGTCAACGCCCACGATCTATGAGGCTCCCATGTCCGAACCCGTTCTCCTGGTCGAGCGCGAAGCGCCGATCGCGATCGTCACCCTCAACCGGCCCGAGCAACGCAATGCCCTCAACGCCGAACTTCGGATCGCGATCGGCGACACCCTCGCGGAGCTCGAAGCGGATCCGGAGATCCGCGCGATCGTCCTGACGGGCGCAGGCAAATCGTTCTGTGCAGGCATGGACCTGAAGGAGATCGGCGGCGGCGGCGAAGGCCAAACCGGCTACGAACTGTCGGTCGCCGGGCAGGACGCGATGCGGGCAGGCTTCGAGAACTTCTCCGGACCGGTCATCGCGGCGGTGAACGGCGCGGCGGCGACCGCGGGATTCGAGATGGCCCTCGCCTGCGACATGATCTTCGTCGCCCGGGGCGCGAAGTTCCTCGACACCCACGCACGTGTAGGCATCGTGCCGGGCTGGGGTCTCTCCCAGCGTCTCCCCCGGATCATCGGGATCAACCGCGCGAAGGAGGTCAGCCTCTCCGGCAATGCGCTGACCGCGGATCGCGCCTACGAGTGGGGCCTCGCGAACCGGATCTGTGAGCCCGGGGCGCTACTCGACGAGGCCAAGGCCCTCGCCAGCGACATCTGCAGCTGCGTGCCCGGCGTGATGGAGCAGGTGAAGACGATGATCGACACCGGCTACTCGATGCACTTCGACGACGCGATGGCCTACGAACTCGAGGTCGGGATCGAATCCTCGAAGCAGATCGATTCGGCCAAGATCGGCGAACGGCGTGCCGACATCATGGAACGCGGTCGAAACCAGTAGACCCCAGGAGCGAGATCGAAGATGGCCCTCCCTCTCCAAGCGGTGACCCACATCAACGTCAACTGCTCGAACCTCGAGCGTTCCTTGAGGTTCTACCGGGATCTCGTCGGGCTCGTTCCCCAATCCCATACCCGCCCGCCCCCCCAGGTCGGTGAAGGCTTCGGACTGAGCGGCCAGGTGGTCTGGGATGCCTACCTTCTCCACGACGACCGCGCTCAGGGTGGACCCGCGATCGATCTGCTGGAATGGCAGACGCCGGGCCCCGTGGGCCGCCCCCACCCGGAAGCCAACCACCTCGGGTTCATGCGCGTCTGCCTCGCGGTCGAGAATCTCGAGGCCCAGCACGCGAAGTTCACAGACGCCGGCGTGCGCACACGCAGCGGCGTCGTGACGACTCCGGTCCTCGAAGGCGCCGACGTCCGGTTCTTCTGCTGCGACGACCCGGATGGCACGTGCATCGAGTTCGTCGAGCGACGCTCGCCGGGCCCCGTCCGGATGTCCCACATCAACATCAACTGCAGCGATCTCGACTTCTCGAGCGCCTGGTATCAACGCGTCCTCGGCGTCCGGCCGATCGCCCCTCGCGCCGAGCCTCCCGCTTCGAGCGGCACGGGCTTCGGCTTCGACGGCGAGTGCCGGTATCGCGCGGATTTCCTGGCAGTCGAGGGCGACCCCGAGTCGTTCATCCTCGACCTGCTCGAGTGGATTGATCCGAAGCCGATCGGCCAGCCCCTCGTCGAAGCCAATCACCTCGGTCCCTTCCGAATGGCCTTCCAGGTCGCCGACGCCGCCGAGTGCTGCGCCGAGCTCGACCGCCTCGGAGTCGAACACTCGGGCCCCTGCTGGCTCGAGATGGGCCCGGATCTCCCGATGATCGACGGGTTGAACGCGGTCTTTTTTCGCGACCCCGACGGCACGATGCTCGAGTTGATCGAGACGCCCAGGATCAAGATGCCGTGAGTGGCATGAACGAAATCCCGATCATCGACCTGCGCGGCGACGACGAGGCCGTACGCGCTTCGCTCCAGCGCGCGTTCGAGGAGATCGGGTTCGCCGTCGTGACCGGGCACGGGGTCGACGGCGGCCTCCTCACGGGCATCGTCGACGCTGCCCACGCGTTCTTCGCCCTCTCCGACGAAGAGAAGCGAGAAAGCGCCCCACGCCGATGGAACGAGCGCGCGACCAACCGCTATCGCGGCTACTTCCCGGCCGACGTCCATGGCAAAGAGGGCCTCGACCTCGGGGATCCGCTCCTCGACGACGAAGTACTCCTCGCGCGGCCCTACTACGAACGCAACGTCGTCCCCGAGGCCCTCGACGAAAGCTTCCACACGGCGGTCGAAGCCTGGTTCGCCGCACTCACGCCCCTGGGAGAATGGATCGCGCGCGAGGCCCTGGCCGCGATCGACTCGTCACCCGGTTGGGTCGACGACGCCTTCCTTCGGCCCACGTCCCAGACGACGCTCCGCTTCAACCGCTATCCGACCGAGACCGCGCTCGCCTCCGAGGACCCGAACGCCCCGGCGCTCTTCTGCGAAGCCCACTACGACAGCGACGTCCTGACGCTGCTCCACCAGGACAAGCAGGGCGGCCTCCAGGTCCGAACGACCGACCAGCGCTGGATCGACGTCCCGTATCTGGAAGGCGCGTTCATCGTCAACACGGGCCGCGCCCTCCAGACCCTCTCCGGCGACCGCTATCCGGCCACGTTGCACCGGGTCCTGCCGACCGAAAGCGCACGCCTCTCGATCCCCTTCTTCCTGGAGCCGCGCTGGGATGCGCCGATCGGGGACGAGACCTACGAGGCCCACATCGAGCGCGCGATGAGCCGACTCCCGGAGTACACCGACCGCTAGCACGCGCGCCCGATCAAATGGGCCCGGGGCCCTCCTGCCCCTCGAGCAGCCACTCGATCATGGGCTGATGCTGTCTTCCCTGGAAATACTCCCCCGCGACGAGATAGGCAGGCGCCCCGGACAGGCCGCGCGTCCGAAGCGAATCCGCGATCCGGTCGGCGACGGCCGGCCCGTCGTTCGACGCCCATTCGACGAACGCGGCGGCATCGGCGCCGTGCCCGCCGACGAACTTCGCAACCGCGCCGACGTCCTCGGGGTCGAGCTCGACCGCCCAGTACGCCGCGAACGTGGCCTGCAGGAACGCCTCGAGGGCGACAGGTGCCTGCTCGCGCACGAAGAGGATGCCCTGCGCAAGGGCCGACCAGCCGCCCTCGCGGTAGTACTCGCGGAGCGTGAGTCCCTGCGCCTCGGCGTAGACCGCGATCTCGCGCGCGATCATCCGGGACCGGTTCCTTCGGTGGGCGACGCTCCGATCGTTGCCCTCGATCTCCGGCGGCGGCCTGAGCGGGGACACGCTCGCGGGCAGCCAGTTGACCTCGAGCCCCTGGCGTCGGCCGAGTTCGATCGTCGGTCCGAGCGCGAGATAGGCAAAGGGCTGTCGAGCGTCCATCAGGACGGTGAGCGTCGCCTCGTCGATTCGATCGTCGTGACTCATGCCGGCGCCCGGTCCGCGAAGCGGAGGTTCGCGACGCCCGGCGCGGGCCCCTGCCGGCCACCGAGGATCCAGGCGACCCGCGGAAGATGCTCTCGTCCGAACCATGCTTCGTCTCCGACGAGATACGTCGGCACGCCGTACACGCCACTCGCGAAGGCGACCGCGTTGATTTCGTCGTGCTCCACTCGGCCCGCGCCGGCGAGGTAGTCCCGGAACCCTGCCGTCGGCACGCCTGCCTCTTCGAGCACGCATTCGAGGACGGCCGGGTCGTCGATGTCCAGATCACGATTCCAGAAGGGCGGGTAGGCCGCGTCGATCACGCGATCGAACGCGTCGGGGCCGTGGCGCTTGGCCCAGAGAAACATCACGCCGGCCTGACTCGAGTCCCAGATCTTCACGGTTCCGCGAACGGTTCGGCCCGTGAGGTTCGCGTAGCGCCTCGCGTCCATGTAGGCGTATTTCACACCCGACCACTGCTGCGGCGTTCGCTCGCTCCGCTCGACCTTCTTGCCCCCTTTCTTCAACGTGGCGGAGCCGAGATAGCTCGGGATGTCGAGCGTGAAAGGCCGCCAGTCGATGTCGACGCCGAGGTTCCGAGCCATGTCCCGCGTCGGTTCGATCGCCAGATAGGCGTAGGGGCTCTTGAGATCGAGATAGACGGCGAGCCGCGCGTCACCGCGCAGGGTCGCGAAGTCGAGGGGAGCAGCACTCATCGCGCAAACCTACTCGAGCCCCCCCGACGCTCGCCCGGCTGCGTGGGACGGTCCGGGCGACCTCCGAGTCACCCGGGCCGCGCCCCCCCCCCGGCCGGTTCCGAAACGCGCATATACTCGGCAGCATTCGACTCGATGGAGGATGACCCCGATGGCGAGCAAGCAGCACGACGCGGTGATGGCCGCGATTCCCGGCGGCAACGTCGACCACAACGATCCGATTGCGGTGGTTCGCGAAAAGATGCACGCGATCCACCCGAACTCCGCAAGCCCGGGGACGATCGTCGACCCCATCGATCTCGATGGAGTCGAAGCGAAGTGGATCTACACCCCCGAGAACGCCGACTCGGACCGGGTCGTACTGCACGTCCACGGCGGCGCCTTCGTCTCGACCGTGATCGACCACTACCTGAGCTACGGCGAGATCCTGTCGAGGAAGATCGGCTGCAAGGTGGTCTGCTTCCAGTGGACCTGGGCGGACGAAGCCCCCTACCCCGCGGCGATGAACGACACCGTAACCGCGTTCCGCGCGCTCGTCGCGCAGGGAATCGACCCGTCCCGCATCGCCTTCGCCGGCGACTCCTGCGGCGGCGGAATCGCGCTCGCTGCGATGTGTGCCCTGCGCGATTCGAGCGGCCCACTCCCGGCGTGCCTCGTTGGGCTGACGCCCTGGCTCGATGCCGAGCAGACCGGCGACGCGGCGATGCAGTCCCGTGGTCGGGACCCCTTCGTCTCCGCCGATTGGATCCGCGCGCGCTTCAAGGACTACGCGGGGCCCGACGGCGACCTCAGGGACCCCGGGATCTCCCCCTTCCACGCGAAGCTCGCAGGGCTGCCCCCCATGTATCTCTCCGTGGGAGGCATCGACACCACCGCCGACGACTCGACGCGCCTCGCTGAACGCGCCAGCCGCGAGGGCGCTTCGGTGATCGTCGACGCGACCGCCGAGATGGTCCACGGCTACATCGGATTGGGCGACGCGTTCCCCGAGGCGACCCAGGCGATGGAGCGGATCGGCCTCTTCATTCGCCAACAGATCCCCTAGACCGCAGGAACGCGCGCTAGCATTTCGCCTTCCCACCCTTTCTCGAATCTGGAGATCTCGATGTCCGACACGCAGCCGATCCCCTCCTCCGGCAAGGTCATGATCATCAGCAGCGACTGCCACGCCGGTGCGCAGCCCGCGACCTACCGCGAGTACCTCCCGGAGAAATTCCGCGCCCGCTACGACGAGTGGCAGGCCGCCTACGAAGCCGAGATGGAGGCGAGGACCGGGACCTTCTACGACCAAGAGGCGGAGGATGCCCGCAACCACGATCAATCCGTGCTGCGCGCGATCGAAGGCGAGTGGGACGCCAAGATGCGGATCGAGCAGCTCGAGAGCGACGGGATCGCGGGCGAAGTCATCTTCCCGCAGCAGGCGCCCTTCGGCGGCGGTCTCCTGCAGTACCGGACGAAGGTCGACCCGACCGAGAACCTCGAGGGCCAGCGCGCCTACAACCGCTGGCTCGCCGACCTCTGCAACGAGAATCCCGGACGTCACGCCGGCGTCGCGATGATCACCGTCGACGACATCGACGTGGCGTGTCAGGACACGCGCGAAGCGAAGGAAATGGGCCTCTGGGGCGGCGTCATGATCCCGGCCGGAACCGGTGACAACCAGTACTACCACGACGCGCGCTACGAGAAGCTCTGGGCGACTTGCGAAGAGTTCGACATGCCCATCCACACCCACTCCGGCTGGAGCCCGGACTACGGCGACAGCCCGGCGGCGACGGCGATGTTCGTGAACGAAGTCTCCTGGTACGCGAATCGCGCCTTCACGGCGTTCATCTGGGCCGGCATCTTCGAGCGCTACCCGAAGCTCAAGCTGATCATGACCGAGCAGGGCTCGCGCTGGATCCTCGACAAGCTCGAGACATTCGAGATGCATTACGAATCGCCCCTTTTCAAATACTTCGGCAAGGGTCTCACGATGTCGCCGACCGAGTACTACGAGCGGCAGGTGTTCTTCGGCTCGTCGATGCTCTCGCCGAAGGACTGCAGCCTCCGCTACGAGATGGGAGTCGAAAAGCTCATGTGGGGCTCGGACTATCCGCACCTCGAAGGCACCTGGCCCCACACCCGCGAGAAGCTGAACGAGACCTTCGCGCAGGTCGAGGACGACCAGGAGATCCGCGACATGCTCGGCATGAACGCCGCCCGCGTCTTCGGCTTCGATCTCGATCTCCTGAATCCGATCGCCGACAAGGTCGGTCCGACCGTCGATGAGGTCCGAGGGACGTCCTGAGGCGAAGCACCACGCGGGAGCGGCGCTTCCTTTCGGGCACGGCCCTGGAGAAAGGATCCGCCGTGCGGAGTGCGTGGCGATCCGCGTGACCCAGATGGGTCATGAAGTCCGTGAACCAACCCAGGTCGCGGGGGACAGAGGGCGAGGCTCAGGGGAGCAGGCGAACGCCCATCGCGCAAGCGCAGCACCGCCCCGTCGATCTGCGGCCGCCGACCGGGCTGGCTAGGATCGTTCTCCCACCGGCAGGAGACACGCATTGGACCTCGGACTCACCGGCAAGAGCACGATCATCACGGGCGGCAGCTGCGGCATCGGTCGCGGCCTCGTCCTCGGTTTCGCCGAGGAAGGCGCGAACGTCGTGATCGCGACCCGTGACGGCCAGAAGGGTCAGGAAGTCGCCGATGCGGCCAAGGATCTGCCCGGCGACGTGATCGTCGTCCCGACGGATGTCACGAACCTCGAGGCCGTCGAAGAGATGGTCGCGAAGAGCACGTCGGCCTTCGGCCCGACCGACGTGCTCGTGAACAATGCCGGCGGCGTCTTCCACCCGACGCCCTTCCTCGAAAAGTCGGTCGAGGACGCCGAGTGGGAGGTCAATCTCAACATCTGGGGCGTCCACCACTGCACCCGGACCGCCGGCAAAGGCATGGTCGAACGCGGACAAGGATCGATCATCAACATCACGTCGAACTCGGCCCTCGTCCCCGAGGCAGCAAACCAGGTGGCCATGTACGGCGGAACCAAGGGCTTCGTCCAGTCGTTCTCGATGGGCCTCGCCTACGAGTGGGGCCCCCACGGCGTCCGGGTCAACTGCGTTTCCCCGGGCTGGATCGTCCCCCACAAGGAGGACCACGTCGGCGAGGGCAGCTTCTGGCGGAAGTACGGGTACGACTTCTTCGGCACGCCAGACCAGATGGCCGACGCGGCCGCGTCGGGCGACGCGAACTTCAACGTCTCCAACCAACCCATCCGACGCATCGGTCGCCCCGAAGACATCGCCGATGCCACCCTCTTCTTCGCCTCCGACCGCTCGAAGCACCTCACGGGTCAGCTCGTCAGCGTGAGCGGCGGCTCCTACATGGCCTGAGACGACGGGAGTTCCTGCATGTCGATCTGGCAGCCCGGACCTCGCCCCGCGTGGGTGACGGCGCTCAATGAAACCTGCGACCCGGATTGGGTTCGGCTCGATGCCGACGCCCTCCTCGCCGAAGCGCGCGCCTCGACGGGCCTCGACGATTTCGGCGATCCGCGCTTCGAAGAGCCCTTCCGCATCTTCGTCGAATCCCTGAACGACGAGCGTTCCCTCCACGCGATCGGCGCGCTCCTGATCCGGGGCGACCTGATGAACGCGCTCACGATCCGCCTGCAGCTCGCGGAAGAGCGCAAGCGCCATCCCGAGGTCACCGAGGAGCGGGTCGAGCGCCCGCTCTTCATCACCGGTCTCCCGCGCACGGGAACGTCGATCACCCACGAGCTGCTCGCCGCCGACCCCCGCCACCGGGCGCCGCTCCACTGGGAAATCCGATACCCGTTCCCGGCCCCCGAGGCCGCGACGTACCGGACCGACGACCGGATCACCCAGGCCGATCGGCAGATCCGCCTGTGGTGCGAGATCGTCCCCGAGTACGACCAGGTCCATGAACTCGGCGGTGACATCCCGGTCGAGGACATCCAGATCATGGGCGCGAGCTTCGTGTCCGACGAATGGATGGGGCGACACGTCGTTCCCGCCTACTCCGCGTGGTACGCGACCGGCGACCGCGTCCCGGGCTTCGAGTTCCACAAGCAGATGCTTCAGCACCTCCAGTGGAAATGCCCGGGCGAACGATGGGTCCTCAAGTCGCCGAGCCACATGGGGCAGCTCGAAGCGCTCCTCGCGGTCTACCCGGATGCGCAGATCGTCTTCACCCACCGCGATCCACTCTGCGTCCTCCCCTCCGTCGTCTCGACGCTCTACTCGACCGCCTTCGTCCGCTCGGATGAGGTCGACGTCGACGCCATGAAGGGTTGGTTCACGGGCGAGACCTGTGCCGCCCTTCTCGGTGGCATGACCGCGCTCCGCCGCTCCGGCCGCCTGCCAGAGAGCCAGTGCTACGACCTTCGCTACGCCGACTTGATGAAGGACCCGGTCGCAGCGCTGGGGGGCATCTACGAGCACTTCGGCCTCGACTACCCGGACTCGGCGCGACAAGCGCAGCGGGACTACGTCGACAACAAGCCGAAGGGCCGCCATGGCGCGCACAAATACGACTTCGCGGACACGGGCCTCGACCTCGACGAAGAGCGCGCCCGCTTCGCGAAATACTATGAGACCTACGGCGTCGAGAACGAGGCCTGATCCGGCCGAGGAGAAGAGCATGGGCGAAGAAGCGGCGATCGGCGGAAGCGGCAAGTCCGGCAAGGCCCTGCGCGACGCGCTCCGCAGCGTGAAGCGGAGCGACGAGGAGCAGGCGAAGCGACTCGTCGACGGCTCGGCGATGAGGGATCTCCTCTCGGCGATCGAGCGTGCCTCCGACCACCTGCTGGCCTTTCCGATCCAGGAGAGCGCGACGCCCGGCGAGCTTCGCGCGCAGGCGATGCGTTACCTGCTCGGACTGGTACAGACGGGGATCGCCCAGACCTCCCAGCTCTCCGACCCGAACTACCCGAAGATCATTCGGAGCCCCGATTCGGAGACGAAGTGGGGCGCGGAGAACGTCGACAACCAATACCTCTGGTGCCGCGTCTCCCCCGAGTCGAGCTACCTCGTCCGTGGCAATCGCGAGAACGTCTTCGAGGCGCTGCTCGAGACCAAGGACGGCTACATGCAGCTCGGAGACGATCAGGTCTTCGACACGCTGCTCCTGACGGATTGCCAGTGCGAGGCGAACGGCGACTTCGAGATCCTGCTCGCCGCCGAGAAGCCCTCGGACTGGAGCGGCAACTTCATGGCGATGCCTCCGGAGACCCAGTACTGGTGCGTGCGGCAGTACTTTGCCGACTGGGAGGTCGAACGTCCCGCCCGATTCGAGATCGAACGGATCGACGGCCTGGGCATTCCGGCACTGCCCCTCGAAGCCCACCGGATGGCGGACTACCTGGACGAAGCTGCGCTCTGGATCGAGCAGACGACCGTCTTCTGGCAGGAGTGGGTGACCCAGCTCCGCGACGACCACGAGAAGGGACGGCTCATGGAGGCGGCGCCTTTCGTCGGCGGCGCCGATGACATCGTCTACGGCAACGATTGGTGGTCCCTCGACCTCGACGAAGCGATGATCGTCGAGTTCGAAGCCCCCGACGCCCGTTACTGGCAGATCCAGCTCTGCGACGTGTGGTTCCGGACGATGGACTGGGCCACGCACCAGACGGGGCTCAACCATACGCAGGCCTGGGTCCATTCCGACGGCCGCGCGCGATTCGTGTTCTCCGCGGAAGACCCCGGCGTCCAGAACTGGATCGACACGATGGGGACACGCGAGGGCATGATCCAGTATCGCTACATCTGGTCGAAGAACCGACCCGCGCCCTCGGTCACGATCTGCAAGTTCGCCGACCTGAAGAGCCACCTCCCGGCGGATACGCCGAGCTTCGACGAAGAGGCGCGCCGCGCGCAGCTGGCGATCCGCCATCGCCACGTCGCACGCCGCGAACCCGTGACCTGAAGCCCCTTTTGCGCCCCGGGCGTGAGAAAAGACCAAGGAGATCGACATGCGTGGATGGCAGACCGTCAAGTCCGGGAGCCCCAAGGACGTCCTCGAGTTCAAGACCGACCTGCCTGAGCCGGCACCGCGGGAAGACACGGTCCTCGTCGAGGTGCTCGCCGCCGGCATGGGACTCCCCGACGTCTTCATGTGCAACGGCAGCTACGCGATGACGCCGCAGCTTCCCTTTACTCAGGGGCAGGAAGTCGTCGGCCGCGTGCTCGGCTGGGGCGACGCGGTGAAGAACCGGAACGTTGGCGACCGGGTCATGGCGGTCACGAGCTTCTTCACGGGGAACGGGAGCTACGCCGAGCAGGCGCTGGCCCTCGACGACTTCTGTCTCCCCGTACCGGACGGAATGACCGACGCGGAGGGCGCGGCATTCCTGATTCCGATGCACACCGCCTATCTCGGACTCGAGACCCGCGCGAAGCTCCAGGCCGGCGAGACCCTGCTCGTTCTCGGCGGCGCAGGAGGAACGGGGACAGCCGCCGTCCAGATCGGCAAGGCCCTCGGTGCCACGGTCATCGCGACCGTCGCGGGCTCGGACAAGGTCGAGTTCTGCAAGGGCCTCGGCGCCGACCACGTGATCGACCGGAAGCAGGACGACATCGCAGCCGCGGTCATGGATCTGACCGGCGGCCGGGGCGCGGATTGCGTCTACGACCCGGTCGGCGGCCCTGCCTATACCGCGGCGAGCAAGTGCGTCGCCCACGAAGGACGGATCTGTCTGATCGGCTTCGCGAGCGGGCAATGGGGCCCCGTCGATCCGGCCCACATGGTCTACCAGAACTACTCCGTCGTCGGGGTCATCCCTTCGAACTACGGCCGCGACTACAAGGAAGCCGTCCAGGAGACGCTGCTCGGCTGGTGGCGTGAGGGCAAGCTCTCGGTCCGGGTCGAGGAGATGGTCCCCTTCGACCAGCTCCCCGATGGCCTCGAGCGACTCGGAGCGAGCCAGGTTCAGGGAAAGCTCGTCCTCGGCGTCCATGCGGACGCGACGGCGCCCTAGAGCGGAAAGGAAGTACGATCATGGCCGCCGCGACGCCAACTCCCGGGGACCCCGATTTCGTCCTCGACCTGATGTGCCCGGACTATCACCGGGACCCCTACCCGACCCTCGCTGCGATGCGCGAACACGCGCCCGACTACGTCGTCCCAGGAATCGGTGCCCTCTTCCTGAGTCGTCACGCGGACATCGTCGAAGTCCTCGCCGACGAGGCTCGCTTCTCGGGCGACCGGACACGCTGGGAACACTACGTCCCGCCGCCGCCGGAACACGCGGATCATCCGGTCGTCCGCCTGACCGGCGCGAACATCCTGGCCGCCGAGGGCGCTCAGCATACCCGCCTCCGCAAGCTCGCGAGCGCCGCGCTCACGCGTCGCGCCGTCAAGAACCTCGACCCGCTGATGCATGCGCTCGCCGACGAGCTGATCGATCGATTCATCGAGCGCGGCACCTGCGACTTCGCGAAGGAGTTCGGCGAAGTGCTGCCCGTCACGATCGTCAGTCGACTCCTCGGCATCGACAAGGACAGCGACCGGGAACGCCGATTCAAGTCTCTCGCCGACGCGGCCGTCGTCGCATTCAATCCGCTCGTGAGCGAGGACGACAAGCTCCGCTCCCTCCACAGCATGACGCAGCACCTAGAGGAGGTGCGCGCCCTCATGGAGGAGAAACGGAAGAACCCGGGCAACGACCTGATGACCGACATGGTCGAGGCGGAGGACGACGCGGCGCGCGGCTTCAGCGAGCTCGAGATCACCTCGACCCTTCAGGCGATCATCGTCGCCGGCTCCGAGACGACCGCGAACTCCCTTTCGTTCGGTCTCGTCGAGCTCCTGCGCCACCCGGATCAGCTCGCGCGCTTCCGGGACGACCCGTCGGTCCGAGCGAGCGCCGTCGACGAGATCGTCCGCTACCAACACCCCGGCCTCTTCATCCCCCGCTATGCGAAGGTCGATGCGGAAGTCGCGGGCGTGAAAGTCCACCCGGGGCAGATGATCCTCTGCGCCGTGCCCTCGGCCCAGCGCGACTCTGCGGTGATCGACGACCCCGATCGCTTCGACATCACTCGCAAGTCCCACGACCTCTCGGCCTTCGGCGTCGGGCGCCACTTCTGCATCGGCGCCCAGCTGGCCCGGCTCGAACTGGAGGTCGCCCTCGGCCGGGTCGTCGAGAGACTGGATGACCTTCGCCTCGACATCGACTTCGACGCGATCCCGTTCCGTCGCAACCCCGCGGTCCGCGGACCGGCCTCGGTTCCGATCCGCTTCACCCCCGGCCGGCGCCTCGCGGTCGCGGCGGACGGCGAGGAAGCCCTTCGATGAGTCGATCCGATCCCCGCGGACCGCTCGCCGGCATCCGCGTTCTCGACCTGACGAGCGTCGTCTCCGGCCCTATGTGCACGCAGCAGCTGGGCGATCTCGGTGCCGACGTCGTGAAGCTCGAATCGCCGGGCGGGGACCAGACACGGTACTCGGGCGCCCCCTTCAAGGAGCCGCTCTTCTCGGCGATGCACACCCAGATGAACCGCAACAAGCGGAGTCTGGTCGTCGACCTGAAGAGCGATGCGGGCCGCAACCTGGTCCTCGACCTGATCGACCGCTTCGACGTCGTCGTCGAGAACTTCCGCCCGGCGGTCATGCCCCGCCTCGGCCTCGACTACGCGACCCTGGCCGCGCGCCACCCGGGCCTGATCTTCTGCTCGATCAACGGCTTCGGAAGCGACGGCCCTTATGCCGACCTGCCCGCCTACGATCAGCTCATGCAGGGACTGGTCGGGATCATGCCCGCACAGGGCGGAGACGGCCCGCCTCAGCCGGTGAACGGTCCGATCGCCGACAAGACGACCGCCGTCACCGCCGTCCAGGCGATCCTGGCGGCGCTCTTCGAACGCGAGCGCGACCCGGAAGGTCGCGGTCAGCGTGTCGAAGTGGCGATGATCGACGCCTACGCCGCGTTCGCGCTGCCCGACCCGATGACGCCGCGGGCGTTTCCTCCGGAGGTGCTCGAGACGGCGATGTCCTCGGCGTTCTTCTCCGCGTGGGAAACCGCCGACGGTCACGTCGTCGGCCTGATCATCCAGGACCACCAGTTCGCCGCCCTCTGCCGGGTCCTCGATCGGAACGACCTCGCCGAGGACGCTCGATTCAAGGAGATGGGCACGCGCCTTGGCAACTACATCGAGCTCGTCGGCCTTCTCAAGGAAGAAGTCCGGAAGTGGCAGAGCGCTGCGTTCGTCGCACGGGCGCGGGAAGAAGGAGCGACCTTCGGACCGGTGAACGACATCGACGCGTTCCTGACCGATCCCCACGTCCGCCACCGAGCGACGGTGCGCGTCCTCGAGGACGAGCGATTCGGTCCCACTCAGTATCTGGCGCCGCCCTGGCGATTCGATCGCACGCCTGCCTCGATCGATCGCCATGCGCCGCGCCTCGGCGAACACAGCGACGAGGTCCTTCGCGAACTCGGCCTCGGGGAGGCCGCGATCGTTCGCCTGAAGGAAGAAGGCGCCGTCCGATAGAGGCCGGCCCTACTTGAAGTCCTTGTTGGTCCGTTCGCGACCGCCGGGACCGCTGAAGGCCATGCCGAAGCCGGGCGCCGCCCCTGCCCACTCGGGCTCCGCGATCTTCGAGACCGCCTCACGCCACTGCGCGATCAAGCGATCCTCGGCGGCGTAGTCGAAGGGGTCCTGCATGACCATCTCCTCCATCCCGCCGGGCTCGGGTCGATTCTCGGCGAGCCAGCGTGCAGTGAGCGCGATCGCCTCCTTCGGCGGGATCTTGTCCCTGTAGCCGAGGTCGCGCTCCATCTTCGCCGTGGAGACGATCCGGTGGGTCGTCCAGGGTTGAGCCACCAGCGGGCGGGCCGGCCAGGCGATCTCCCAAGGCATCGAGACGATCTCGAGCGCGTGCCCCATCGACTTCGCGACGACTTCCACGACCTGCCGGATGCTCAGCACTTCCTGATCCGCCGCGTTGTAGATCTGCCCACGCGCCGCTTCGGGACGGTCGACTGCAAGCAGGAGCGCGTGGGCCATGTTCTCGGTGAAGCCGAAGCTCGAGAGGGAGAGTCCGTCCTCGGCGACGATGATCTGATCGCGCCCGTCGAGGATGCGGCGCACGATGCTCCACTCGCGCGGCGCCGGCTGGCGCGGGCCGTAGACCCAGGGGTAACGAAAATGCGTCGCGTCCGGCTGAGCGTCGAAGACGCGCTCCTCGGTCCGCGCGATTCGGAAGCCCTTTTCGTCCTCGGCCGGATCCCGGATCAGCTCGCCGTCCTCGCGGGTCGGAATCGGGAACCCCGGCGGATCGAAGAGCGGCGCGTTCATGTAGCCGCGGTAGCCCGGGAAGCCCCCGACCGAGATGAACTGCCCGACCCGCCCGGCGGTGATCTCGGCGTTCGCGCGCAGACGACCGTAGGTCGCGATGCAGACGTCGAAGGTGCGGTCGCCCAGAGCCGCACGCACCTTCTCGGGGTCGTAGGCATCCGTATGGATGTGCTCCACGACGTCCGGGATCTCGGGCCGTTCGTGTGCACCGCTGTGGAGGATCGCAGTCTCGAAGCCGCGATCCACGAGGCCGTTGACCACGTGGGGGCCGGAGGGCCCCGTCCCCCCGATCACGAGCGCAGTCCGACTCATCAGCTCCCCTCTCCGCGGAACGACATGAACACCTCGATCGAAGGGTCGACGGGCAGCGCGCCCCGCGACCGATTGGGATACCGTTTCGGGACGCTTTAGAAGGAACCCGAAGCGCGCTCCGAGATCTTCCGATCCTGCGAGCGCCCGCCGAACGAGACGCTCATGCCCCGCAAAGACGATATCAGAATGACGGACGAGGAGATCCGCACCTATCTCCAGGAAGGCCATACCGTCACCCTCGTCACCAATGGCCCCAAGGGCTTCCCCCACGCGGTGGCGATGTTCTACGCGCTGGAACTGAACGACGACGACATCGTGATCAAGTTCGCCACCTATGCCTCGAGCCAGAAGGTCAAGAACGCGCAGAAGGACCCGCGCTGCACACTCCTGATCGAAACGGGGCACGCCTACAGCGAGCTCCGCGGCCTCATGATGGAGGGCGAAGCCGAGATCGTGACGGATCTGGACGACACGGTGCGCACGATGGTCGGGGCGAACGCCAGGACGGGAAGCCCGCTTCCCGACGTCGACCTGATCCCGGAAGACGTGAAGATCAAGATGGCCGGCAAGCGCGTCTTGATGAAGATCCGCCCGAGCCGTTTCGTCTCCTGGGACCACGGCAAGCTCCCGGGCAGCAAGACCCCAGACGCCATGAAGAAGGCGATCAGCTAGACCGGCGAGGGAGACCCCGATGACCGACGTCGAAAAGCTCCTCGCATACGAGGAGATCCGTCAGCTCGCTTCGCGCTATGCGGTCTACTCCGACGCGCGCGACATGGACGCGCTCGTAGGGCTCTACATCCCCGACGTGCAGGTCCGTCGCGATCTCTTCGGCCGGGACGCCCTTCGCGAAGACATGGACCGCGCCTTCCGCGGCGTCGGCGTGACCTTCCTCCACGTGGGCAACCACGTGATCGACTTCGTGGACGACGATCACGCGACCGGGATCGTCTACTGCCGCGGAGAGATCCAGGACGGAGGCCCCGACAGCGACCGTTGGATCATCCACGCCATCCAGTATCACGACACCTACGAACGTCGGGATGGACACTGGTTCTTCGTCCGCCGAAAACACTTCCTCGTGTATGGCGCCGAACTCGGCCAGCATCCGCTCCAACAGGAACCCGCGAACTGGCCCTCGAGCCAGACGGGGATCGGGACCCACCCCTACGTGCTCGACACCTGGAAGACCTTCTGGGGTGCCGAAGCCCAGACGCGGAGGGACGCATGAAGCTCGCCCGAATCCATGGCCCCGACGACGTCCGACTCGACGATGTGGAGGCGCCCGTCTGCGGGCCGGACGACGTGATCCTCGACGTCGGCGCCTGCGGCATCTGCGGCTCGGACGTAGGCTACGCGAGGCTGGGCGGGGTGACCGGCCCCGCGGACACTCCGATGCCCATCGGCCACGAACTCGCGGGCACGGTTTCCGAAGTGGGCGTGAATTGCGGCGACGTCGCGAAGGTCGGCGACCGCGTCGCCCTCCACCCGGGCGCCGCGGGCTTCGGTCTCGGCAACGGGGGGCCCGAAGGCGGCTTCACCCCGCGCCTCCTCGTTCGCGGCGCCGCTCAAGGGAAGAGCCTCTTCGCGATTCCCGACGGCATGAGCTTCGCCCACGGCGCCCTCGCCGAACCGCTGGGGGTCGGCATGCACGCCGTCGATCAGAGCGAAGCGAAACCGGGCGACAAGGTCGCCGTCCTCGGCGCCGGACCGATCGGCCTCTCCGCGATCGCCACCCTCGCCGACCGGGGCATCGAAGACATCGTCTCCGTCGACATGTCGACGACCCGTCTCGACGTCGCGAGAAAGCTCGGCGCCACCCACACGGTCAACCCCTCCGAGGAAGACCTGTGGGAGGGGCTGGGGCGGATCCACGGGACCGAGACCCTCTACTGGATGAAGAACGTAGGGACGAACGTCTTCATCGAAGCGACCGGCGTGGGCCCCCTCCTCGCCGACGTCGTAAGGCACTGCGCCCCACAGAGCCGCATCTCCGTCGTCGCCCTCCACCGTCAGGAGGTACCGATCGCGTTCATGGACGTGCTGACCAAGGAAGTCACGCTTCGCGGCTCGATCGAGTATCCGGCGGACTATGGCGAAATGATCCGCTTGCTCGCACGACGCGACCTCGAACCCATGATCACCCACCGCTTCGGCCTGGACGATTTCCTCGAAGCCTTCGACGTCGCTCGCTCGCCGGATGCCGGAGCGAAGGTGATGATCGAGATCGCCTAGCACGGCGAATCCGGGTCCCTCGATCATGCGCGCGCTGCTCCGCTCCCCGCTCTTCCATTTCCTCTTGTTGGGCGTGATCGCCTATGGGGTCCAGGGAATGCGGAGCGAGCCTCCCGGCGATGCCTTCACTGACCGCGAGATCGAGATCGAGGCGTCGGTCGTCCAGGAGCTCGAAGCCCGCTTTGCGGAAACCATGGGGCGTAGCCCGAGCGCCGCGGAGAGGAGGCGCATGGTCGCTGCCGAGGTCGAGGAGGAGATCCTCTTCCGGGAGGCGGTCGCACGGGGACTGCTCGAGCGCGATGGAGGCGTGCAGACCCGACTCATCCAGAAGATGCTCTTCCTCGAAGACGAGGCGACGATCGACGAAGCGCCGGACCTCCTCGCACGCGCGGTCGAGCTGGGCCTACACCGGGAAGACATCGTCGTGCGGCGAATCCTCGTCCAGAAGATGCGTCTGCTCGGCGGCCGCCTCGAAGACGACCAGGCCGTGACGTCGAGTGAGATCGAGGCGCGCTACGCCCAGGAGCGGGAGCGGCTGCGCGCACCGGACCGGGTGACCTTCACGCAGGTCTTCGTGAGCCGCGACCGGCCGAACGGTACGCTCGACCGCGCCGCTTCGCTCCTCGCGGACCTCGCGCGGGAATCGACCGAGGCTGCAGCGGCCCCCGAACGAGGCGACCCCTTCCCCCTCGGACACCATCTCGCGGGCCGGTCCCGCGATGACCTCGACCGGACCTTCGGCGCGAAATTCGGCGAAGGCGTCTTTGCCGCCGCCGGTTCGCCCGGAACCTGGCACGGGCCGCTCGAGTCGGCCTACGGCTTCCATCTCGTCCGCGCGGAGGGACTCGAGGCCGGTACGGTCCCGGCCCTCGACCTCGTCGCCGACCGCCTGCGCCTCGAAATCGAGGAAGAACGTCGCGAGGCGAATCTGGAAGCGCTACTCAGCGACCTCCGAACGCGATACCGCGTGCGGATGACGAGCCAAGGCCCCGTCGCCCCGGGGCCCGCCGGCTCGCGACAGGAGACCGGATGATCGCCGCCCGCTTCGGAATGGCCCGCCTTCGCACGCTCGCCGTGACCCTCCTCGCGTGCGTGCTGCCGAGCCTCGCGACGGCCCATCCTCTCGCCCCTGCCCTCCTCCAGCTCGAAGAGCGCGGGGGAGGCCTCGTCGACGTGCTTTGGAAGCGGTCGTCCCTCTCGGTCCCGGGCAGCAACATCGAACCCGTGCTGCCGCCCGCGTGCCCCGCGACGACGCCGGCCACGTTCGAGGAGCAGGGCGTCGCCGTCCTCGTCCGCTGGACGATCGACTGCGGGACGAAGGGCCTCGTCGGCCAACCGCTCCGGGTCGACGGACTCGGCCCGGCGAAGATCGACACCCTCGTCCGGATCGCCCTCGAGGACGGCCGCTCGATCCAGCGTGTCCTCCGCCGCGGCGAGCCGGAAATGATCGTGCCCGAGAAGGCCGGTCGCTTCGAGGTCTTCGCCGACTACCTGACGATCGGCTTCGAGCACATCCTCTCCGGCGCCGACCACCTGCTCTTCGTGTTTGGGCTCTTCCTGCTGTGTTCGGCGATCGGCCCGCTGGTCAAGACCATCACGAGCTTCACCGTCGGTCACTCGGTCACGCTCTCGCTCGCCGCGCTCGGCTACACGAACCTGCCCTCCGGCCCGATCGAGGTCCTGATCGCCGCGAGCGTCCTAGCCCTCGCCGTCGAGCTCGCCCGCGACACGGAGAATGAAACGCTGATGCGTCGATACCCCTGGCCGATGGCGCTGCTTTTCGGGCTGCTCCACGGCATGGGCTTCGCGGGTGCGCTCCGTGAAGTCGGCTTGCCTCAGGGCGAGATCCCGATGGCGCTCTTCTCCTTCAACGTGGGAATCGAGCTAGGGCAGCTCGTCTTCGTCCTCGCCCTCGGGATCGGAGCCGCGATCCTCCACCGGATCTCACTCCCGATTCCGCTCCCCCAGCGTGCCGCCGTCTACATCATGGGCTCCCTCGCGGCGTTCTGGACGATCGAGCGAACCGTCTCCATTTTTTGAGTCCCCCCGGAAGGGGCTCCGGAGCGGTCCGCGCAGGCCAGCGTGCGTGTAGAGTCGTCCGCAGCGGCCCGTTCTTCCTCGCCACCGGGCCTCAGGCCCAGCGGGCCCCGTCTTCGGTCACGTCCACCGAACGCCCGACCAGCTCTTCGGACTCGCCCAGGGCCATCCAGTCCGGATCGTCGATCACCCGCATCGTCCGGCGGCCATCGTCGAGGTCGACGATCATCGCCACCCCGTGCGCCGCGTTCGGGTCGTGAGAGACGGTGTAGGCCACGATCTTCCCGCGACCCGTCGCGCCCCCCTCGACCGGCTGAACCACCTGCCCTTCCCGCGTCTCCTCCGTCACGAAATCGTGCAGGAAGGGCTTCGCGGCGGGCTCGGATCCGAAGACCGCGACGCCTTGCTTGGTGATCAACCCCGAGACCGCGGTGACGCAGCCGTAGCTGCCCGGCGTCGCCCGCATCGTCTCCACCATCTTGACCCAGCTCTGGATCACGAAGTTGTTGAGCGGACCGCCACCGAAGGTCATCCCCCCGGTCTGGGTCACGCGGCGATCCAGCGGAATGCCCATCTCGCGCTGCTGCGTCCGCACCGCGGCCGGAAAGCAGCTGTAGCACTCGAAGTGGTCGATCTCCTCGGGCGTGCGCTCGACGTAGTCGAAGGCGCGCTTGCCGGCGTTCGCGAATCCGGGCGAGCGCCAGAGGTCGCGGCGTTCCGAGAGCGTCACCATGTGTTCGTTGTCGACGACCGCGAGGGGATACACGAAGCGGGACTCGTCGAGGCCAAGCGCCTGCGCCTTCTCGAGGCTGCAGAGAATCACGGCCCCCGCCTGGTTCACGTTCCACTGGGAGACGAGGGACTTCGTGTACGGGTAGGCGAGCATGCGGTTGCCCTCCCCCGGCGTGACGATCTCCTCAGGCGTACGCGGCGTGCGGTTCCACGCGTCCTCGTTGTCGACGGCGACTTCGTTGAAGTCGCCCCAGAGCCGACCGAGCTCGTCGCGGTGTTCCGCGAGGGACTGTCCTTCGTGAGCACGCAGCGCGTTGTCGATCATCGAGTACTGGATGATCGGCGTGATGAGACCGAGCTCGATCTCGAGCTGCCCCATGATCTCCTGATGCGGCACGAGGACTTCATCGGGCGTGCCCTCGCTCTGATCGGTGAGCGGAACGTCCTGCCCGGCCCGCTGAAAGCGGTTCGCGCGGTCCCGGGCCTCGGCCCCGACGATCATCGCGACCTCCGACTCCCCCTTAGCGATCGCCTCGCAGGCCTTGCCCAGGATCGTCGACTGCAGGATCCCGATCTCCGCGACGACGGTCTTCGCCCCCTTCGCCCCGTAGCGCTCACCGAGNATCCGCCCCGGATCGGCATAGGCCCAGAAGCCCCGCGGTGCCCAGATCCNGTCGAGCTCCGCCAAGACCCTCGGCGAGCCCGCATCGTCCGCCGCCAGCCGGCCGCTNTCCTCCATGAGGTCGAGGGGCTCGGCGAGCTGATTCGGATCGTCGCNACGCTGGACGACGGCGGCGGCGCCGACGAGGACGGGAGTTCGGGAATCGGCGGACATCGGACGGCGCTCCTCTTCGAAGGGGACCGCCCCAGAGAACGGGCGGAAACGCATTCTAGCCACTCCTCAGCTCGTCACTCGGCGGTTTTTTGACCAGTTGATTCAATCATCTGATCAAATATGCTCCCGCGATGGCCGCTGATACCCGCGACCGGATCCTGGCCGCCGCCACCCGGCTCTACGCCGCGCCCGAGGCGGGCGGTCCCGCTCTGCGCGCGATCGCCCGGGAAGGCGGCGTGAACTCCGCGCTGATCCACTACCACTTCGGCAGCCGCGAAGGCCTGCTCGAAGCCGTGCTCGTTCGCGCGCTGGATCCGGTCCAGGCGCTCAGGACGCCCCTGATCGAGAAGCTCCGGGCAGGAGGCTCTGCGGACGCACGCGACCTCGCATGGCTCTGTGTTGAGCCCGTCGCGGCGCTTCCCCGCGCCGAGGAAGGTGGCCCCGCCCCCTCCCTCCGACTCCTCTCGCGCGCGATCGCGGAAGACCGCGCGCGGGTCGACGCGCTGACGGCCCAGCACTTCCCTCCGCTCCTCTTCGGCCTCCGCGACGTCCTCGCCACGGCCCTGCCCGCGCTTTCGGCCGAGACGAAGCAGCGCCGATTCCGCTTCGCCGTCGATGCCGCGATCTCCACCCTCGCCGGAGAGGACGCGACGCAGGCCTGCACCGCGGGCCCCGCTGCGTTCCGCCACTTCCTCCACGACCTCACGACCTTCCTCGCCGGCGCCCTCGACACCGCCGAGTGAGCGCGAACCGCACATTCGCCGAGCCGTGCCCGCCCTCATTCCAACTGCACTAGAGTCGAACCCGATGAGCAAACCGAAGCGACAAGAACAGGAAAAGGCCTCCGAGGAAATCAGCGAGGTCGCGAAGGACATCCTTCGCATGCAGCTCCCGATCATGCTGCCCGGCCTCGGCCACGTGAACATGTACGCGCTCGTCGACGACGACGGCGCCGCGGTGATCGATCCGGGCCTGCCCGGCGAGTCGACCTGGAACGCGATCACCCACCGCCTCAAGCAGGCGGGCCTCGAACCGCGCCATATCCACACGGTCTTCATCACCCACTCGCATCCGGACCACTTCGGCGGCGCCGTCCGCATCCACAAGGAATCCGGTGCGCGGATCGTCGCCCATCGCGCGTTCCACTTCGGTGGCCCGAGCCGAGGCCACAAGCGCCATACCCACGACGCCCATGGACATGCGCACGACCACGACGATCATCACGTCGAAGCGAGCGTCGACGACCTGATCGCTCACATGGAGCTGCTCGAACGCGACCGGAGACGCGCCCAGAACCCTCTCTGGCGGATCCGACACGCGCTGAAGCGGATGATGACGCCGGCCCCGTGGAAGGGCCCCGGAGAGACGGCGAGCTTCCGCGAGGGGCTCCGCTTCCTCTCGTATGCGACCTTCGGCCGCAGCCGCTTCGTCCCCCCGATCACTCACCACGTCGAACACGGCGACGTGCTCCGGCTCGCCGGCCGCGAATGGTTCGTCCAGCACACCCCAGGCCACACCGCGGACCATATCTGCCTGCACGACCCGGACAGCGGCGCCTTTCTATCGGGCGATCACGTACTGCCCTCGATCACGCCCCACATCGGCGGCGTCTCCTACCTGGCGGACCCGCTCAAGTCGTTCTTCTACTCGCTCGATCGCGTGGGAGAGATCCAGGGCGTCGACCTGGCACTCCCGGCGCATGGCCATCCTTTCGGCGACCTCGCGGGCCGCGCCCAGGCGATCAAGGAACACCACTACGAGCGGCTAGACGAGATCAGGGGGATCGCCCGGGACATCGGCCGCGCCGACGTGAACAGCTTCATGAAGCGGCTCTTCCGCGAACGCAGCTGGGGCGACATGGCCGAGAGCGAGACCTACGCTCACCTCGAGCACCTTCGACTCGAAGGCAACGCCGAGGCGCATCGCAACGACAAGGGCCGGCTGGTCTACGACCTCTGAGGCGAGCGGAGCGGCGTCAGTCTTCCTGATGCAGCACGTCGAGGTAGATCGTGCGGATCCGCGCGATCTCCTCGTCGAGTCCGTCCACCGTCCAGCCGGACGTATCGATCGGCGGAAGGACCACGGCTTCGATCGTCGCGGGGCGGACGACCGCTGCGTCCTTCGGGAACGCGTCGAGCACGTTGCGGAAGACGACCGGCACGATCGGGACCCCCGCCTGCATCGCGAGATGGAACGCACCCTTCTTGAACTTGCCCAGACGCGGCGTGATCGAGCGGGTGCCCTCCGGCGCGATCGCGATCGAGCGACCGTGCTCCAGCGCCCGCACGGCCGGGGCCAGCGCTTCCTTCGCGGCTTCGGCCCCCGCGTCGGCAATCCCCGCACGGTCGACGAAGACGACGCCTGCGAGGGTGAAGATCGGCCCCATGACCGGGTCGTCCTGGATCTCCTTCTTGCCGACGCCGGTCATGTCGCGGCGCACGATCTTGAGCATCAGAATGGGATCGAGGGCGCTCTGGTGGTTGAAGATGAAGACTGCGGGACGGGACGCCCAGGCATTCTCCTCCCCCTCGACCCGAAGATCGATTCCCGCGAGCGAGGTCGCGAGGTCGCTCCACACCGCGCCGGAGACGTTCAGAAGTTCGCGGTACGAACCGTTGACGATCCCTGCGGCGACGCCGGCACCGAGCGCAGGCGCCACGCTCGCGTAGCTCAGGCCCGTCCGCACCAGATCCGCGAAGCTCGGTCGACCGCGACTGTGGAAGCGCCGCACCGGCCACATCCGCTCCTTCGCGATCTGCGCGAGCTGGCGGTTCGGGTTCAGGGGACGGGGGTGGCCCACGGCTTCGAGGAGCGGGAGATCCTCGTGGCTGTCGCTGTAGAAGTAGCTCTGGTCAAGATCCACACCCTCGCTCGCGGCGATCATGCGCGCGGCCTCGGCCTTCCCCTCGCCATAGCAGGTGGGGCCGGCCAGCTCGCCGGTGAACACGCCGTTCTCGACTTCGAGGTCGGTGTACATGACGTGATCGATCCCGAGCTCGCGGGCGAAGGGCATGATCTGGTACTTCGTTGCGCTCGAGATGATCGCCACGGTATGCCCGGCATCCTGGTGGGCTTCGATCAGCGCGCGGGATTCCGGATAGATCTGGCGGGCGAGATGCTTCTCGAACACCTCCTCCCCCACCTCCTCGAGCACCGACTCCGCCAGGCCGCTGTAGCTCGCGGTCATTCCCGTCATGAGCGCCGAAAAGCCCGTCCGCCCCAGGCCGAAGGAGAGCGCGCCGTAGAAGGTCCCCACCATCTCGTTCGGGCTCATGCGTCCAGACAGCAGGCGTTCGCGCATGAACGAAGTCGCCGAGAAAGCGGCGAGGATCGTGTGATCGAGATCGAAGAAGGCCCCGACCTTCGGGCCCGTGGGGCCCTGGCAGATCTCCTTCGTCAGACGTGCGTAGAGAGCCATCGACACGATGATATCGCTCGCCGTACGGGTCGCCTATCTTCCGCCAGTCACATTCAGGAGAAGCCTCGATGTCCCGCCCCGTCCGCTTCGGCGTCACCCTTCCCCAGATCAAGCGCACCTGGCAGGAAGCCCGCGATGCGGCTGTCGAGTTCGACCGGCTCGGCTACGACTCACTCTGGGTCTGCGACCACCTCTACGGCGTCCCGGCGCCCCAGTTGCCGATCCTCGAAGCCTGGACCCAGCTCGCCGCGATCGCCGCCGTAACCGACCAGGCCAAACTCGGCACGCTCGTGACCCCACCCTTTTTCCGGAATCCGGCGGTCCTCGCCAAGCAGATCGCGACGATCGAGCAGATCGCCCCCGGGCGCACGATCGCCGGCCTCGGAGCGGGTTGGTTCAAGCCCGAGTTCGAACAGACAGGCTGCGACTTTCCGGACACGCGCGACCGTCTGGCCGCCCTCGAGGACATGGTCGAGGTCATGAAGCGGATGTGGACCGACGAGAAGGCGACCTATGAGGGTCGGTTCTACTCGGTGAACGAAGCGATCTGCGAGCCGAAGCCGGCGAAGAAGCCGGAGATCCTGATCGGCGGAGGCGGCGAGAAGGTCACGATGGCGATCGCCGCACGCCACGCCGACACGTGGAACAACATGGCCGTCTTCCAGGCCCAGCTGGCCCAGAAGGTCGAAGCCCTGAACAAGCGCTGCGAGGAAGCCGGACGCGACCCCGCGTCGATCGAGAAGTCCCAGCAGTGCGTGGTCGTCATCGGCGAGGACGACGACGCCGGACAAGCGGGCCTCGAGAAGGCCAAGAAGATCTACGGCGGGCACATGGGCGGTGCCCTCGAAGAGCACGGCATCTGGGGCTCGCCCGAGCGGGTCATCGAAGGCATCGAGCGCCACCGCGCCCTCGGCGTCTCTTTCTTCGTGATGGAGTTCTTTGGTCGCGATACCCGCGCGCCGGCGCAGCTCTTCGCAGAGACGGTGATGCCCGTTTTTTCATGAGACGTCGCCTGCGGGCGCTCGGCGACTCGGCAGTTCGGCGTTCGGCGATGGAAGGATGGGCCGCCTTCTCCAGGAGCACTCCGACCGTGGAGGAGCGTGATCCTCCCGAGACAAGCCCCCCAGATCCTGTCAATCCGCGCCGCGCGACCGCCCCCCCTCCGCGCCGAACGGGCACCGCCCCGATCCGGACCGCCGACTCAGAGCACGGCGATCGGATTCACCGGGGACCCCGTCCCCTCTTCGATCCGAAGCGGGGCGACCGAGAGCTGAAAATCCCACTGGGACAGTTCATCACACGCCGCCTGCAACCCCGAGAGATCGAGGTTGTCGAGCAGGTGGACCCCCATCGCGACGAGCGTGCACTCGTGAATCGGCATGCCCCACCCTTCGATCGGCGGAAGCGGAATCGGATCCGAGACGCAGTCCGAACCCAGGACCGCGACGCCGCGCTCGTGCAGAAACGGGATGCACTCCGGGTGGAGCCCAGGCATCCCCGGATCCATCGGCGACCAGGGACCGAGCTTCGCGCGCCGCGCATCCCGCCCCGTCGCCACGAGCAGGATGTCCCCCTCGCGTACTTCGACCCCCTGCGCCTCCAGGCAGCCCGTCAGCTCGTCGGGCTCGATGATCGCCCCGGGCTCGAGCCATTCGACGCCGAGGTGGCGCGGGATGTCGGCGAGTACGCCCCGGGAGACGATCCCGTCCTTTGCACACATGACGCTGTTCTTCTTGGCCCCGGTGCTCTTCACCAGCGTGCCGGGATAGCCGTTGTACATGAGCCCTTCCTTGTGGACGTGGCAGAGGGCGTCGAGATGGCTCGTTGCCATCCCGTGGAACGCCACGCCGACGAAGTCCGAGGTCGATTCGAGTCCGATCTCCGGGACCAGGCAGTCGTCCCCGCCGACGACCATCATGTGCAGCGCGGGATGGGGGTTGTCCGGCGCGGGATCGACCGGGAGGTTCCGGGCGCAGCTGACGACGCGTCCTCGACGGATGCTCGCGGCGGCCGCCCTGCGGACGTCTTCGGTAATCAGGTTGAGCGCGCCGGCCTCGTCGTCGTGGCCCCAGCGCCCCCAGTTCTTCACCGACTCGAAGATCTCCGTCATGCGTTCGGGTGTGGGAATTGCGGTCCCGGCCATCGCTCGCCCTCCTTCTCGTTCGGCTTCGTCCGTCGCCGTCCTATCATGACGGCTTGCGGAGCGACGTACCACCATTCCCTCGAAGGCGACGCCTTCGGTGTATGCTGGTTTGGAAGACAGGAGGAAGGATCCCCATGAGAGTCCTAGTGATGGGCGGCACCCAGTTCAACGGCCTCGCGCTCGTGCACGAGCTCGCGCGGACCGGCCACGAGGTCGTGATCCTGAATCGCGGCCAGACCGAGGCCGATCTCCCGCACGGAATCGAGCGCGTGGTCGCGGACCGCACGAACGAGGCCCAGATGCGCGATGTCCTGGGCAGCGTCGACGTCGATGCCGTAATCGACGTGAGCGCTTATCTCCCGGGCGATGTCGAGCTGATGATCGACATCTTCCGCGGGCGAATCGCCCACTACGTCTTCATCAGCTCGACGGTCACCTATGCCGCCAGCGACCTGCTCCCGATCACCGAGAACCACCCGGACGAACGCGGCGAGGATCAGCAGGCCTACGGTCGCAACAAGCTCCTGTGCGAAGACCTCCTTCGCCGCGAGTGGCGCGAGAATCGCTTCCCGGCCACGACCGTCGCCCTCTCGATGGTGATGGGGGCGGGGAACATCATCCCCGACCGCGAGCAGCGCATGTTCCAGAGAATGCTCCGCGGGCGCCCGATCCTGATCCCCGGGAACGGCCGTACGATTCAGCAGATCGGCCATGCGGACGATCAGGCGCGCGCGCTGCGCATGATCCTCTGCCAGCCGGTCACCTTCGGAGAGCGGTACAACCTGACCGGCGGCGACTATTTCACCCAGGAGGGTTACGTCGACGCCTGCGCAAGCCTGCTCGACCGGGAAGTCGAAAAGCTCTTCGTGCCTCCTTCGTTGATGGACCGCCTGTGGAGCGGCGATCTCGAGGTCGCCATGCCCACGCCCGAATCGAAGGCCGACATCCGTTCGAGCGACCGGAAGCCGAATACCCTCGCCATGAATCGGTTCATGCTCACGATGCTCGTCCAGCAGATCGCGCCCAACATCCACCGCTGGGACCGGAGCGTCTTCTTCTCCGTCGAAAAGCTCCGACGTCACGTCGGCTGGGAGCCCGAGCTCACCTTCCGCGCTTCCCTGGAACGAACCTGGCGCTGGTACCGGGACGCGGGACTCCCCGACACCCAGGACTTCGACTTCGCCTTCGAGGACGAGTTGATCCGGATGGTCCGCGAGGGCGTGTAGCCGCCGGGCCCGCCTCGGCGCGATCCCCTTCAGTCCTGGAGCTCGATCTCCGGGTGCCGGGCCCGAAGCAAGCGATCGACACCTTCGCGCCACGGGACCTCGCAGGGCCCTGCGAGACCGATCCGCTTCGCCGGATCCAGCCAATACTGGTGGATCCCGTCGGCACCGTGTTCGACCTTCGCTTCGCGACCCAGGCGAGCCGCCACGTACTCGGCCATCTCGCCCACTCCAACGCCTTCGTCTCCGCCCCAGTTCACGATCGTCGCGGGAACCGTCGCCGAATCCAGCAGACCCTTCGTGTGTGCGTAGATGTCGTCCTCGTGGATCGGCGTCATCACGTCGCCCTGCCCCTTGGGCATCGCCTGGACCGTCACTCCGCCGAGGACCATGTCCGCGATCATCGACGGGAAGCCTCCGTTATCCCCATACGCCGCATTCATCCGCGCGATCGTGGTCGGCAGTCCGAACTCCTGGGCGGCAAACTTCGCGACGGCCTCCTGAGAGATCTTCGAGATGCAGTACGTCGGCGCGTAGGGCTGCGGGGTGCCGCCGAGCGGATCCGTCTCGAGCACCGCCTTGCCGTAGTCACTCGGCGCAGCATAGACCCCGCACGTCGACATCATGAGACAAGCCTTCGCGTCGCGAAATCGCGACATCACGTGGCCCGTTCCGCCCGCGTTGATCTCGATCGAAGCGTCGTAGTCCTCGCCCGGAACGATCGCCGCAGCGAGATGGAGGACGTAATCGAAGGACTCGGGCGTCTTCGACCAGTCCGGGTTCGAGAGATCCACGACGGCGGTCGCGATGCCGGCCGACTCACAGCGCTCCCGGGTCGAGGCATCGCTGAAGCGGGCGATTCCGAAGACTTCATTGTCCTTCGCGAGCCGCGCGGCGAGCGGGAACGCGATCTGCCCCGCCGGTCCCGTGATCAGAATCCGTTGCCCCTCGACCATCCCCATCGTGCTCTCCTTCTTCCGCCTCGAAGCGTCGGGCGGACGCCCGATGCTAGGGAGCCTCAGCAGCCCTCGCACGACGCGCCCGCTTGCCATCCCTCGGCGCGTAGGCGACGCTCCGCGCGCCCCACCCCTTCGGAGAGAGACCCCTTTGGAGCCCGTCACCCAGGCGCTGCTCGGCGCCGCCACCGCGGAGCTCGTCGCTGGCAAGAAGCTCCGCGGACGCGCCCTCGGCTGGGGTGCCGTGATCGGCATGTCTCCAGATCTCGACGTGCTTCTCGGGCCGCTCCACGACGGCTACGGCGGCTGGCTCTACCACCGGGGCACGACCCACTCCCTCTGGTTCGGCTTCGTCTTCGGGCCGCTGCTCGGGTATCTGCTCTGGCGATGGCGGGACTTTGGCCGGGAGGACACGCTGGCAGGCTGGATCCGCATCGGGATCTTCGCACTCCTGACCCATCCCCTCCTCGACGGCTTCACTCCCTATGGAACCCAGTTCTTCGCTCCCTTCGATCGCGCTCGCTTCGCGTGGAACGGCGTCGCGATCGTCGATCCCGCCTACAGCCTGTTGCTCGCTGCGGGGGTCTTCATGGCAGCCCGGCGATCGCTGCCCGAGGCCACGCGGAAACGCGCGCTCCATCTCGGTGTCACGCTCTCGACCGCCTATCTCCTGGTCGGTCTCTATGTGAATCATCAGATCGTGTCGGACCTCCGCAAGCAGCTCGAACCGCTCTTCGGACGACTCGAAAGGGTCCGGGCCTACCCCACGATCCTGCAGCCCTGGACCCGCGGCTTCGTCGCCCGCGCCGACGACGCGATCGTGGTCGGGCTGCACAGCTGGCAGGAATGGGACTGCCCCGCCTGGCGCGTCCACCCGCGACTCGCCGCGTCCCCGGCGCTCGAAGCCGTGAACGCGGCCTGGCAGACGAAAATGATGCGCTGGCACGCGGACGAGGACGTCGCGACCTTCGTCCACTCCGAACCCGGCGGCGTCCTTCGCGTCCGGCTCGAAGACGTCCGCTACAGCTGGGCGAGCCCGGACGCCCGCGGCGCATGGGGCGTCGAAGCGCGGGTCACGGAAGCGGGCGAGCTCCTGGGCGATCCGGTGCGCTTTCCCCGACAGACGCCCACGAATCGCGAGGCCCTCGATCGGATCGGCTCCGTCCTGATGGGACACCTTCCCGGTCCCGGCGACGGGTGGACCCGGCCCAAGGAATGCGCCGAAGCGACGACGGGTCCGGAGCCAGGGAGCTAGCCTCTCAGGGGATCCAAGGGGGGCTGCTGGCAACCTCTCGTGCTCTGCCGCAGCCCTCCCGACCCATCGACCGGGTCCCTCAGCCAACTCGAGAGACGCCCGTGAACGCCCACGTCCGAACGTCGCAGCGACGACGCCTCACGACGACCGCGCACGACGCCGCGGGAACCGCCACCGGCCTCCTCGAATGGCCGTTCGGGCTCGCGGTCGAAGGACTCGAGAACACGAACCGCGCGAGCCTTCGGCGCCAGGAGCCTTGAGTCCCTTGCCAACGACGATCGACATCTTCGTGGACGGGGACGCCTGCCCCGTGAAGGACGAGGTCTACGCCGTCGCCGCGCGCCTCGGCCTGGCGGTGGTCGTCGTCGCGAATCAGCGGCTGAACGTCCCGACGGATCTCGGCGTCGAGATGATCGTCGTCCCCGACGGCCCCGACGCCGCGGACGACTGGATCGCCGAGGAGATCCGAGCCGGCGACATCGTGATCACCGCCGACATCCCCCTCGCCGCACGCTGTCTCGAGGTCGGCGCTTTCGCCCTCGGTACGAACGGCCGCGAGTTCACGCGCGAGTCGATCGGCGGCGCCCTCGCGACACGCGAGATCAAGGCGAACCTGCGCGAGTCCGGCACCGCCACCGGCGGACCGCGTCCGATCGGCGCCCGGGACCGCTCCCGGTTCTCGGGTGAGCTCGATCGCCTGGCCCATCGCGCGCTCCGCGGCGAATCCCCCTGAACGATCTCCGCGACCCCCGTGATCGCCTAGACCGGCCCGCCGTCGACGATCTGGATCTTCATGTCGAAGCCCTTCTTCTCGAGGCGGGTGCCCCTCGGCTGGGGATCACGGCGAAAGCCGAGCGCTGCAATGCGGACCTCCTCGTGATGGGGACCCGCGACCTGACCGACCTCAAGCACGTCGCGCTCGGAAGCGTCGCAGACCGGGTCGTGCGCACGGCGCCCTGCCCCGTGCTCACGGTCCCTTCCAGCCTCGACTGAGCCGACCTAGCCGAACTCCAGCTCTTCGGGGTCCGGACGTTCCATCATCGGATAGAGATCCGCGACCTCGAAGGGCGTGTTCACCAGCAGCCTTCCCGAGCCGTCGACGTAGTAGTTCTTCTCGACCGATCCCGAATCGGTCAGGAAGGCCATCCCCGACGCCTCGGCGTCGAGCTTCTCGTTGAAGGCGAGGAACGCGTCCTCCCGGACGCCGACCTTCGAGTGCCCCTCTTCGAACATGCGGCACAGGCACTGCGCCATGTAGGCCGACCAGATCTGCATCCAGGCCGTGAGTGCAACGCCGCCGGAGGCGGGCTGTGAGTTCGGCCCGTACATGATGAACAGGTTCGGAAAGTGGGGGACCATCAGTCCGAGGTAGGCACGCGGGCTCTGCGGCGCCCAGTAATCGCGCAGGTTCAGCCCACCCTCGCCCTCGTATTCGGCGGGCCACAGATAGTGGTCGACCTTGTACCCCGTCGCGAAGACGACGAGGTCCACCTCGAAGTGCTTGCCATCGGCGGTCTCGACGCCCTTGGGCGTAAAGCGCGCGATGCCCTCGGTCACGAGTTCGACGTCGTCGCGGGTGATCGCGCGGTACCAACCGTTGTCGACGACCGGCCGGCGAACCATCGGAGCGTGGTCGGGGACGAGCTTCTCGAGCAGATCCGGCTGATCCCCGACCTGACTCTTGATGTAGTCGAGCAGGAAGGACTGGAGATCTTCGCTCTTCTGCGTGATGTGGCCTCCCTTGGCTTCCCACTCGGGATCGGGGAGCAGGAAGTCCTCGTGCCACGTGAAGAGGCCGATGATCGCGCTGTATCGATACCAGTTCCAATAGCCCGGCAAGTGATCGAGGAGCCAACGCTTCTCCTCGCTGATCGGCTCGCCGTACCCAGGTCGCGGGCTGATCCACTGGGGCGTGCGCTGGAAGACGACCGTCTGATCCGCCTCTTCGGAGATCGGCGCGAGAAGCTGGACTCCGGTCGAGCCATTCCCGACGACCGCGACGCGCTTGCCCTTCGCGCTGTGCTCGCTCGTCCACTGGGTCGGGTGCAGGATCTCGCCTTCGAAGCTCTCCTTGCCCGGCAGGTCCGGCGTCGTCGGCGTCGAAAAGAGCCCCGCGGCACTGACGATGACATTCGCCTCGTACTCCGCGCGCGAACCGTCGCTTCGCGAGAATCCGAGCGACCAGCGCGACGTCGACTCGTCGAAGCGCGCCGACTCGAGGGCGTGGTCTACCTCGATGTGTCGCGTGACGTCATGGCGCTCGGCGACCCCCTCCAGGTAACGACGGACCTCCGCTCCGCGGGCGAAGTACTCGCTCCAGCGCGCGGGCTGCTCGAGACACAGCTCGTAGGTCAGCGTCATCGTGTCGACCCGGATGTCGGGATACTGGTTCGCGCTCCAGGTCCCCCCGAGCTCACCGCGGCGCTCGAAGATCGTATAGGGCACTCCGAGCTGCTCCAGCTGGATCGCCATCGAGATCCCGCTGAAGCCGGCGCCGATGATCGCGACGCTGAACCCTTCGGGCACGGTCGGCTTGCCGTCCTCCGGCACGAAGGAGAAGGGATAGGGCTCGAAGTTCAGGAACTTCTTGCGGATCTCGAAGTGGGAAGGCTGGGTCGGCACGCCGAGCGTGAGGTCCATCAAGCGGAGCAGCTCCGCGTCGTCCGGAACGCGCTTCGCCCATGCACTCCGATCCCCGTCCAGCAGCTCTACGCATCGCGCACGAAGCCGCTGCTGCTCCGCTTCGTCCAGCGTGAGCACGGGACCGAATTCGAGGAGCGAAGCGTCGCCGGTCGTCTGGTAGAGGGCGGTGCGCAACGCGTTCAGGTCCGCGACGGCGGCCGCGCGGGTGAAGAACGCCGTATCCGGCGCGCCGCCGCTCACTGGGTCGCCGCCTGAAGAGCCGACAGCGACTGCGGGAGATCGAGACAATTGATCAACACCTGGTGTTCGAGACCGGCGTCGCGATGGACGTGGATCTTCTGATATTCCTCGCTCTGGGTCATGTTGATGAAGGCCTCGAAGCTCGGGTATCGCATGATCCCGACCCAGTCCCACTCGAGATCGCCATCGCCGATTACGAGGGCGTTCGCCGCGCCGCCAAAGAGCAGACCGCCGCCGAAGCCCTCGATGATCTGCTGCACCGCCGCACCGTAGATCATGTAGGCCTGCTGCCCCGTGAGGTCCGTCTCGCGGCCGTCTTCGTAGACTGCCCTGTCCCGGAACTTCAGCAGGTTCAGCATGTAGAGATCGCCTTCGGGAGGGTTCTTCGCGAGGGCTGCGATCTGTTCGGATCGAGGCTGACTGGCGGGCATCGAGGTCTCCGGAACCGCGCGTTCGGTCGCGCGGAATCGGTCGATCGTATCAGAACGGCCCGCGTCGGTAAGGGGCCCCGCTGGCCGGGCGAACGCCCTGCGATAACGTCGCACCATGCCGATCAAGACTCCGCTCTGCGACCTCCTGGACATCGAAGTCCCCCTCTTCCTGGCGGGCATGGGCGGCGTGGCCTACGCCGACGTCTGTGCCGCCGTCTCCGAAGCCGGCGGCTTCGGCACCCTCGGCATGGCGGCCGAGACGCCGGACGGCATCCGCGATGAGATGCGCAAGGTACGCGACCAGACGGACAAGCCTTTCGGCGTCGACCTCCTCGCCGCGCTTCCCGAGCAGATGATGGAGTCCATCGACGTCATCATCGAAGGCGGCGCGAGGGCTTTCATCGCCGGCCTCGGTGTACCCGGCCCGGCAGTCGAGAAACTTCACGACGCGGGACTCCTCGTGATGAGCATGTGCGGAAAGGTGAGCCACGCCGTCGCCGCGCAGGACGCGGGCTGCGACGTCGTGATCGCCCAGGGCACCGAGGCCGGCGGTCATACGGGGCGGGTCGCGGGCATGGCGCTGATTCCCCAGGTCGTCGATGCCGTCGACATCCCGGTCCTCGGCGCCGGCAGCATCGTCGACGGGCGCGGCCTCGCCGCCTGCCTGGCCTTCGGTGCGCAGGGCGCCTGGATGGGCACGCGCTTCATCGCCTCCCACGAGGCCCGCGCAGGCGAGACCTACAAGAAGGCGATCGGCGAGGCTCGGAGCGACGGTACGACGGTCACGCGCTGTTATTCGGGCAAGCCGATGCGCGTGATCACGAACGCCTACGTAGAAGAGCAGGAGCGCCACCCGGAACGAATCCAGCGCTTCCCCGAGCAGATGCACGCATCCTCACAGGCCGGCGTGATGGCGGCGCTCGGCGGACAGACCGAAGGGATCGAGCAGGATCGCCACGCGATGCCCTGCGGACAGGGCGCCGGGGGAATCGACGATATTCTCTCGTGCCGGGAGATCGTAGACCGGACGATGGCGGAAGCGGAAGCGGTGATCGCAGGCCTGTCGCCGCTGGTCGGCTGAACCTTCGACTTCGAAGAACCAGGAGAGATAGATGGGTGAATTGGAAGGACGTGTCGCGCTCGTAACCGGCGCGAGTCGGGGAATCGGCGCCGCGATCGCGAAGCGCTTCGGCGCCGAGGGGGCGAAGGTGGCGATCACCGCGCGCACTCTCGAACGGCACGATCACCTGGACGGCAGCCTGCTGCAGACCGCGAAGGAGATCGAAGCGCTCGGCGGGACCGCCGTCCCGATCGTGGCCGATCTGGCAGATCCGGCGGCCCCCGACGCGATCATCGCCGAGACCGAATACGCCCTGGGCCCGATCGACGTCCTGGTGAACAACGCCGCCGCCGCCTTCTATCTCCCCTACACCGAGACGAGCGAGAAGCGGTTCCGCGTCGCCAACGACATCAACTGGTTCGCGCCCTGGCGCCTCTGCCAACTGGTCGTGCCGGGGATGCGAGCGCGCGGCGAGGGCTGGATCCTGAACATCTCTTCCGCGACGTCGGATCGCCCGACCGCGGAGACCTTCAAGGATTTCGACGCCCTCTCGATTCTCTACGGCTCGACGAAGGCCGCCCTCGAGCGGTTCACCGCGGGCCTCGCTGCCGCGGTCCACAAGGACGGGATCTGGGTGAACTCGATGGCACCGGTCGGCGCCGTCCCCACCGAGGGCACCGAAGCCCTGGGCGTCGTGCCGGACGACGCCCTCGCCGTCGCCGAGAGCCGCGAGGCCATGGCCGAGGCGAGCCTCGCCCTGTGCACCACGCGCGATCCGAAGCTCACTGCCCGGATCACGCTCTGCACGCCGATCCTCGAAGAGCTCGACCGCGACGTCCACCTCTGTGACGGGAGGACGAAGGTCGGCTCGCCCCTCGAAAACGACGCGGCGAAGCTTCGCTAGCGCGGCCCGCCGGACGGCGGCCTAGTCCTGGCCGAAGATGACCGCGCCCGTCGGGACGCCGACGCCGCTCGTCACGAGCACGTGCTCGACGCCCTCGGGCTGGTTGCAGCTCTCGCCGCGAATCAGCCGCACGCCCTCGGCGAGGTTGTTCACGCCGTGCATGTAGGCCTCCGAGAGAAGCCCGCCATGCGTGTTGTTCGGCAGCGCGCCGCCGATCGTGAGCGAATCCTCGGTCACGAAGTCCTTCGCCTCGCCCTTGCCGCAGAAGCCGAAGGCCTCGAGCTGCATCAGAATCTCGGGAGTGAAGGCGTCGTAAAGGCAGGCCGCGTCGATGTCCTTGGCGGACAGACCGCTCATCTCGTAGACGCGCTGCGCCGCAAGCTCCATCTCAGGAAGCGCCGCGAGATCGTCACGGTAGAAGCTCGTCATCTGCTCCTGCCCCTCGAAGGACGCCTGGGTCACACCGCGAATCACCGCCGGCTTCTGCTTCATGTCCTTCGCCCGCTCCGGAGACGTGATCAGCAGCGCACAGCCGCCGTCGTCCTCTTGGCAGCAGTCGAAGAGCCGAAGCGGCTCGCAGACCATGCGCGAGTTCATGTAGTCGTCCATGGTCATGGGCTTGCCGTACATGGCCGCGTTCGGGTTGTTCTGTGCGTGCTTTCGCTGGGTGATCGCGACGTGGGCGAGGTGCTCGGACGTCGCGCCGTATTTGTGCATGTAGAGCTGAGCCTGAAGGGCGATCCACGACGCGGGCGTCAGGAGCCCGAAGGGCATGTACCAGGACCAGTGGATCAGATCGCTGGAGATGATGTTGCCGGAGACGCCCTGCCCCATCCGCTGCCCGGATCTACCGTTGAGCGCGCGATACACGACGACGTTCTTCGCCGCGCCGGTCGCGACGGCCATCGCGGCATGGGCGACGAGCCCGACCGCCGCACCGCCGCCGTAGTTGACCTGGCTCCAGAAGGTCATGTCGCCAATCCCGACAGTCCGCGCGACTTCGACCTCGTCGCTCGAGTCCATCGTGTAGGTCACGAGACCGTCGACTTCGGAGGGCTCGATCCCTGCATCGTCGATCGCCTTGCGGACGCATTCCGTGGCGAGGGAAAGCTCCGAGACGCCGGAGTTCTTGGAGTACGCGGTCTGACCGATCCCGGCGATCGCGGCTTCGTTGTGGAGTGTCGTGGGCATGTCTTGTTCTCTCGAGTCGCGGGTGCGGATTCGGCTAGGGCAGTCGCAAAGTGAACGTTGCGGTGACGTGGTTGCCCCAGGCGTTGTTGCCCGTCACTTCGATGTCGGCGTCGTCGCCGTCGGTCGAGACGACCTTGCCGCGGATCTTGAGCGTGTCGCCCGGCATGTTCGGCCCACCGAGTTTCGTCTTCACGCAGGTCACGGTCGCGTCCGGGCCCGCCCAGTCCGTCACGTAGCGCGAACAGATCCCCTGAGTCGTGAGGATGTTCATGAACATGTCCGGGAGTCCCTGGGAGACCGCCGCGGACTTGTCGTGGTGGACCGGCGTATAGTCGCGACTCGCGATCGCACCGCCGGCCACCAGGGTCGCCGTCGTCTCCAGATCGAGATCCGGAAGCGCTTGACCGACTTCGAGCTCGCTCGCCTTGTACGTCTTCTGCATGGTCGTCTTCTCCGCGGCCGTGCCGCTGCTCAGGAGGCCGGCTTGAAGAACGGGATCTTGAACCCATCCTCGTCTTCCTGGATCAACATCTCGAGGGCCATGCCGATCGACACGTCCTCGGGGGCGCACTCGACGATCGTCGAGGCCATCCGCTCGCCCTCCTCGAGGTCCACGATCGCCGAGATGATCGGGTACTCGTAACCGGGGAACTGCGGGTAGTGGATGACGGTGAAGGTGTGGAGCGTGGCCTTTCCACTCGCCTCGATCGAATCCCAATTCTGCGAGCCACAGGCGTCGCACATCGGGCGCGGGGGGTGCCGGAGCTTCCCGCAATCCGCGCAGCGCTGGATCGGGAGGCAGTCTCCCTCGGCGACCTTCTCCCACCACCAGCCGTTGTCATGGCCGTAGGGAGGCTTGATCCGAGAGGGCTTCTGCGCGACCGCGGCTTCGCCGCCCCCGTCAGACGCAGCCTGAGAGGCGCCGCCGTCCGCCGGCTTGAAGCGGAGCACGCGGAAGCTCATGTTGCCGAGGTCTTCGCCGTCCTGGTTCGTGAACGTCGTGACCGTGGTGATGAAGTACCCGATGCCCGCGCCCGTCGCCTTCTCCTCGGAGATCGAGTCGATCACGGTCAGCGCCGTGACCGTCTCTCCCAGCTTGAGGTAGCGCGTGTAGTTCTCTTCGGTGTTCGTACCGAGAACCCCGGTGTAGCCGTTGTCGTTCAACAGCTTATGGAGGCGATGCTGCTCGTTCTTGGGCTCGTCGTAGCCCTCGTGCATCTCCCAGCCCTCCATGATCCAGGCCTGGAGCATGGTGGGCGGCGCCACGATCTCGCCGTGCACGGTGTCGCTCGCGGTGGCGGCATCTAGGTAGGCGGGATGGGACTCGCCCATCGCGTCGCACCACTGCCGGATCATCGGCTCGTTCACCGGGTCACGCCCCGTCACGGGCGGGCCGATCGGCTTGCCGACATAGGTGCGGATCTCGGCCTCGAGGGCCTCTTTCTTCTTGTCGCTCATCGCGGCCTCGTCTCCAGAGGATCGGAATCCACCGACCGGAACCGGGAGCGAAGAAGACGCGGGCTCCGGACGGGGCCGCGATTCTAGCGGCTGGAACGGCGCGTGCGACGGTGCTTTCCGGAGCCCTCAGGAGCGCGTCGCGACCCCTCGGTACATCTGCGCGACGATGCCCGGGCCCTGCCCGCGGAAGCGGTCGAGCCGCTCCATCTCGAAACCGCCTTCCTCCACCAGCCGGTCGATCTTCCGGTTGATGTTGCAGCCATCGCACATCCGATTCCAGAGGGGATTGATGCGATCCTGCCAGCGAGCCGTGGCGTCTTCGTCGGCGCGACCGTGCTCGATGAAGACGTATCGCCCGCCCGGCTTGAGCACGCGACGCATCTCGCGAAGGGCCTTACGGACCTCGGGAATCGAGCAGAGCGTCCACGTCGTCACGACGCTGTCGAAACGACCTGCGTCGAAGGGCAAGCCGCCGTCCGCCCGGAGCGCTCTTCGCTCGATCGGAAAGGCGCTGTTCTGGATCCGCGCGCGCACCTTGTCGACGTCGGTCACGTCCAGGGGGTCCAACCCGACGAGCGTCTTCACGGCCGGACCGTAGTAGGCGAGGTTCAGACCAGTACCGAAGCCGACCTCCAGCACCTCGCCTTCCGCCTCCCGGATCGTGTCGGCCCGGAGCGGATCCATCTGTCTCATGGCCAGGTCCTGAAACCTGGGCTTGACCCAGGCGCGTAGCCCCATCCCGGTCAGGCGTCCGCGCCGCCCGGGACGGAGACCGTCGCCGAGTCGCGGCCGCTTCGGAAGACCGTGCCCGGGCGCGCGCCCGTATCTTCTCCGTCACGCACGATCTCGACACCGTTGGTGAACACGTGCTCGATTCCCCGCGCGTCCGCGTAGAGCCGACCGGCACCGGCCGGCAGGTCGTACTTCGTGTAGGTCTCCCCGAGACCGACCTTCGCCGGGTCGAAGACCACGACGTCCCCGTGGAAGCCCTCTTCGAGCCGGCCGCGATCCCGCAGTCCGTAGAGCTTCGCCGGGATGTCCGTCAGCTGGCGGATCGCCTCCTCCATCGTGATCAGGCCGCGCTCCCGCACGCCCTGCCCGAGCACCTGGCTCGAGAACGCGAAGGTGTCGATCATGTCGAGGTGGGCGCCGGCATCGCTCGCGCCGATGATCGTCCGATCGTCGTGCCACAGCTCGCCGCGCATCTTCCAGGTCTCGTCGTCGTCGCCCATCATCGGCGGCATGAAGTAGGTCTGAAGATCGTCTTCGAGCGCGATGTCGACCATCACGTCGAAAGGCTCCTTGCCCTCTTCTTCGGCGATGTCCCCGATGCACCGACCGCGGTACTTTTGGAGCGATTCCTTCTGCACCTGGTCGATCGTGAAGCCCTGCCAGTTCGCCAGCATGTGCATCGGCGATTCCGGGTTTTGGGCATCCTCACCGAATTGCTTGCGCTTCTCCGGGTCCGACAGGAAGGCGATCTTCTCCTCCTTCGAGAGCTTGAAGAAGGGCGCCCAGTTGTAGAGCGCGTCGAACACGAAGCCCGAGTCCAGGTTGATGCGGATCGTCATCGGCTGCGGGACGGTCAGCGCGAGCACCTCGGCGCCGCGCTTCCGCGCGATGTCGGTCGCAGCGAGCTGCTGCTCGGCGTGCTGGATGTTCGCGGCGTTGGGGACGAGCACGTTCCAGTTGACGGGCCGATTCGCCGCGAGGGAGATGTCGGCCATGTAGTTCGCCTCGTCCTCCCCCCAACCGACGCCGGGCAGGAACTCGACGGTCGTGCCTTCGAAGTCCCGAACCTGCCGCGCGAGGGTCAGAATCTCTTCCTTCGACGCATGGCGGGAGGGAACCGGGTTGCCCTCCATGTCGTTGTGGGTCGAGGAGACCGTCGATGAGAAGCCCATGCCGCCCTCTTCCAGCGACTGACGCAGGACCTTCACCATCTCGGCGAGTTCCTCTTCCGTCGCCTCGTGCCCGACGGCACGCTCGCCCATGACGGTTCGGCGGATCGCCGAGTGGCCGACCATGAAGCCCGCGTTGACCGAGAGCTTGCCCTCGAGCTGGTCGAGGTACTCACCGAAGGTCTGCCAGTTCCACGGCACGCCCGCCTCGAGGCTCTCGAGGGGCATGCCCTCCACGCGCGAAAGCATGCGCATGAGATAGGGGCCGGCCTCTTCCGAGAGCGGTGCGATCGAGAAGCCGCAGTTGCCACCGACGACGCTCGTCACGCCGTGGTAGGGCGACGGAGAGAGCGTGCCGTCCCAGAACGCCTGCGCGTCGTAGTGCGTGTGGACGTCGACGAAGCCAGGGGACACGATCTTCCCGGTGGCATCGAGGGTCTCGTTGGCTTCTTCGTCGATCTGGCCGACCGCGACGATTCGACCGTCGCGAAGGCCGACATCGGCCTGGCGGGCCGGGCCGCCGGTTCCGTCGACGACCGTGCCGCCCTTGATGAGTACGTCCAGCATGGGTGCGATTCCTTCCATGAGTCCTGGGAGAGACTGCGTTCAGAGCGCGGGCGGCGGGGGCCACCTCTACGCGCGTCGGGGCGCGGACGTCGCCGCGCACGGCCTCGATTGTGGCACAGTGACCGCGGGTCGCACGAGCCAATGGCACGCCATCTTTCGGCATTTGCGCGTGAGAAGCGCCTAGAATGCATGTGGCGGTGCGGGCCACAGGAGGGGGCGATCCCCCGGGAGGAGAAAGATGGCGGACGAGGGCCGAACAGGGGACGAATCCGATCGCCCCCCCCGATGTCCCGGACCGGGATATCAGGACATCCTCGACGGCGACGCGCACCCGGCGCCGCCGATCCTTCGCGAAGAGGCGGACACGCCGAACGAGACTCGGGAGTGGCCGACCGACGTCTACACCTCGCGCGAATACGCCGAGCGGGAGGTCGATCTGCTCTGGCGTCGGGTCTGGCAGATCGCCGGGCGGGTCGAGGAAGTGGAGAATCCCGGGGACTCCTTCGTCTACGACCTCGCCGACGACTCGCTAATCGTGCTCCGCACGAAGTCCGGCGAGCTCCGGGCGTACGCCAACAGCTGCCTGCACCGTGGAACCCGTCTACGCGACGCCCCTGCGTGCCTCGAACACCTCCGCTGCCCCTTCCACGGATTCACGTGGAGCCTCGAAGGGGAACTGAAGGACGTCCCGAGCCGCTGGGATTTCCCGCAGATCGAAGACGACACGTGGCGACTTCCGCAGGCGCAGGTCGACACTTGGGGTGGTTTCGTCTTCGTGAACTTCGATCCCGACGCGGCGCCGCTCGCGGACTACCTCGAAGATCTGCCGCGTGACTTCGAGCGGTGGCCCCTCGAAGACCGCTTCGTCGCCGCGCGGGTCGAGCGGCGCGTCGACTGCAACTGGAAGGTCGCCGTCGAAGCCTTCATCGAGACCTTCCACATCATCGGCGTTCATCCCTCGAATCTCCCCTTCTTCGGGGACGCCAACTCCCAGTACGATGTCTGGCCGGAGCGCCGCCACTCCGATCGGATGCTGAACCCGTCGGGCGTCCCGAGCCCCCACGTCGGCGACGACCTCTCTCCGCAACGAATCATCGACATCGCCGCCCGCTTCGGGATGGTCGAACCCGGAACGCAGGTGCCCGAAGGGTCCTCGACGCGAGCCGTGATGATCGAGGCCTCGCGGAAGCGCCTCGAGCAGGACCTCGGGATCGACACTGCGCCCTTCAGCGATGCCGAGGTCCAGGACGTCATCCAGTACAGCCTCTTTCCGAACATCGTCCTGTTCGGCGGCCTGGGATCGCCCCTCTTCTATCGCGCACGACCGGACGGCCAAGATCCCGGGTCGTGCTTCTTCGAAGTCTTATTGCTCCTGCCCGTGCCCGAAGGCGCCGAGAAGCCACCGCCGGCGAAGCGACGCTTCCTGGAGGGGCACGAAGCCTGGAGCGACGTCCCCGAGCTCTCCTATTTCGGACCGGTCCTCGACGAGGACCAGGCGATCATGCCGCGGGTCCAACGCGGACTCCGCGCGTCACGAAAATCCACGGTGAGCCTCGGCGTCTACCAGGAAAGCCGCTTGCGCCATTTTCGGCGGACCCTCGACGAATACGTTCCGCCGAAGGCCGACGGCCATCAGCCGTAGGTCCAGCTCCGCTTCGGCGCAGATCCATCAGCGAACTCCTGGACCTGGATGTCGAACCAGATCGGGAGCAGGAACTTCACGTAGAAGGCGTGGGTCGTGACACCGCCCGTCACGAGGTCCTCGTACTCCTTGATCCGGACCCTTTCGTCCTGGGCCTGCATCTTCTTCGTCTTCTCGAGGATCGCGTCCACTTCTTCGCGGCTGTCGTAGATGATCCCCAGGTGGTCGTACCCAGGGCTTTCGAGATGGGCGTCCTGCTCCGTAACGAGGATGAACTGGCTCGTCTCGGGGTCGGTCCGGAGCAGGAGGCCGAGCTGGCCGAGAATCGGGACGTCAATCGCTTCCCAGCCCAGCAGCTCCCCGTAGAAGCGCTTGATCTCTTCGCGGCCGGTCTCGAGGCCGCCCTTGGGCAGCGTGAGCTCCATGTGGTTGAAGCGTGCGGGCATGGGGATTCTCCTTCGTTGGATGGCGCGCCATCGTAGCATCGGCGGCAGGACGCTTCGCGGCCTTGCTCGATTAAAACACGCGTATCAAACTATCGGCATCCCAACCAAGGAGTCTCTGATGCCCGACTTCGTGCGACGATCGATTGCGACCCTCTCCGCCGTGCTGCTCGCCCTCCTGACCCTGGCCTGCTCGGACGAGGCCCAGCGTGACATCCAGCGTGCCGCCCTCGAGAAGGTGGGCGACCTCGCCACGGAACAGATGGCGAACGCGACTGGCGCGCATGCGCGCGCCGGCGGCGACAGTGGGCGGGACGGTAAGAACCATTCCCGCGACTTCTTCAGCATCCCGATCGAAGTTCGCCAGCTCGCGGACAACGTCTACCAGGCGCGCGGTGTCGGAAACACGCAGATGATCGTCACGAGCGAAGGGCTCGTGATCTACGACACGGGCCTCGCGATCCAGGCGGCGAAGCAGCGCCGCCTGCTCCTCGAGGCGGTGCCGGATCTCCCGGTCACCCACGTGATTCTGAGCCACTCCCATGCCGACCACGCGAGCGGCGCGAAGACCTGGCTCGAACCGGGGATCGAACTCGTGGCGCACCACGAGTTCGAAGAAGAGCAGCGTTACCTGAAGGAACTCGAGCCCTTCTACCACGGCCGCAACCGAATGCTCTTCCCCTTCATGCCGGAAGAGGCACCGACGATCGAAATCCTCGCCTTCGGGGGGCTCGTTCCGACGATGACCGTCGACCAGCCGGACATCCTCACGATCGAACAGGGCGGGACCGTCCTCGAGCTCCTCCCGACTCCCGGTGCCGAAGGGGCGGACAACCTGACGCTCTGGCTGCCGAAGGAGAAGATCTTCTTTTCGGGCGACTTCTTCGGTCCCAATTTCCCTCAGTTCCCGAACGTCTTCACGATGCGCGGCGAGAAGGTCCGGAAGCCGATCGAGTACATCGAGTCCCTCAATCAGGTGATCGCCCTCGAACCCGAGATGATCGTGCCCTCCCACCAGGATCCCGTCGTGGGCAAGGAGCAGATCAAAGCCGACCTGATCAAGATGCGGGATGCCGTCCAGTACGTGCACGACCGGACCATGGAAGGCATGAATGCGGGCAAGACGGTCTACGAGCTGATGGCCGAGATCTCGCTCCCCCCGGAGCTCAAGATGACGGAGATCCACGGTCGCGTGTCATGGGCCGTGAAGAGCATCTGGGAGTACTACGCGACGTGGTTCCACTGGGACACCACGACCGAGCTCTACCACGTGCCGCGGACTGCGCTCTTCCCCGAAGTCGTGGCGCTCGCGGGCGCAGACGCCCTCGTCGACGCGGCGGGGGCCCATATCTCGGCCGGCCGGAACATCGAGGCGATCCATCTCCTCGAGATGGTCCACGAAGCCGACCCGACTCACGCGCGCGGCCTCGCTGCACACAAGCAGGCCCTCACTAATATGCGGGATGCGGCGATCGCCACGACCAACAACACGTACGAGATCGACTGGCTCTCCTATCGATTGCGGACCCTCGAATCGATCGGGGCAGACGGATGAGTTCGGCCGCTTCGGGGGACTCGACGCGAGACAAGATCCTCCGCGCGGGCGAGAAGCTCTTCGCGGCGGATGGTTTCGACCGGGTCACGCTGCGCCAGATCGCCCGCGAGGCGGACCAGCGCAACGTCGCCGCCGTCCAGTACCACTTCGGCTCGAAAGCCGGCCTCCTCTCGGCGATCGTCGACGATCACCGGATCGAGATCGACGATCGCCGCGCGGAGCTCCTCGAAAAGGCCGAGAAGGACGGGGTCAATGGCGACTTCGCGACCCTGCTTTCGATCCTCGTCGACCCTCTCGCGGCCAAGCTCGATTCGCCTGCCGGACGCGCCTATCTCCGGATCCAGGCCCAGGGCCTGACCAACTCCGAGATGCGCCCCGCGACGCGCAGCCTGATCGGACGCATCGGCCGACATCTGGACGAGCTCGAACCGACCGCCCGCACGGCCTCCCATCGAGGGCGCTTCGCCTTGCTCCTGCTCTTCCACGCGCTCGCAGACCGAGCGGGTCAGGAGTCGAGCGGGCGTGCACGCCGCGCCGACCGCGCCGCTTTCGTCGCCGAGCTCTCGGCGTCGCTTCGCGGACTGATGTCCGCCTAGCCCGCGCGCGATTCGTCTCGACGCAAGACCAGATAGCTCGACGTCATCACCATCACGTCCTTCCCCCGTTCGTTCCGCAGCACCGACTGGCTCGAGACGACGCCGAACGCGGGGCGCGACTTCGACACGCGCTTGTCCGTGAACGTCTCGAAGAGCGTCAGCTCCTCGCCCGGCCGAACCGCGTTCGGGAACCGCATCTGGAGCCCCAGCATCGCCGCCGTCTGCAACCGCTCGTCGCTGCGCGAATAGATCAGCGATGAGATCGAGTACGTGTGGCAAGACGAGGCGGAGAGCCCTCCCATCGGCGATGCCCTCCCCGCCTCCTCGTCGAGATGGAAGGGCTGTGGATCCCACTGGCGCGCGAAGTCGACGATCTCGTCTCGTGTCGGCGTGTGGCGCCCGATCTCTACCTCCCGGGCTAGCTCGATGTCCTCGTAACAGTGCGCGTCGGCGAGGAGCCAGGGAGGCGCTTTCGAGCGAGGGGGGAGGTGTTTTTCCCGTCCGACTCCGCGGCCATTGGTCCTCTCGTTTCGGTCTTTGCGCGTGCGCGCGATTCTATACAATCATGGACATGCCGTCCCTAGCACGCCCGCTTCGCAAGACTTCTCGACTCGCGCTCATGGATGCCACGACCCTGTCGGGCCTCTCGCTCGCTCTCGCCGTTTCGTTCGCCTCATTCGTCGCGGGAACCGCCGTCGCCCTCCTCGGCTTCGCCAGCCCTTCCCGGGCGGCGGAGGCCGAGCGCTGCGATCACTTCGATGCCAACAAGAACGTCTTCTGGGGCGACCTCCACATCCACACCGCGTACTCGATGGACGCGTATATGTTTGACACGCGCCTCAATCCCGGCGACGCCTACGCCTTCGCCAAAGGCGAAACACGATCGATCGATCCGCTCGACGAGAATGGAACCGGCACCCGACCGGTGAAGATCGGTCGTCCACTCGACTTCGCCGCGATCACCGATCACGCCGACGCGATGGGCGGCGTGCAACTTTGCACCACACCAGGCTCGAAGGCCTACGACAGCCCGGTGTGTCAGAACTATCGCAGCCCATTCGCGCCTGCCAACCCCAAGGAAGCCGCGGAAGAAATCGTCGGCCGCGTCGCGAGCCTCAACTCCGACCCTCTCTGCGGAAGCGACTGGGCCGTCTGCCGGGAAGGCCTCGTCGACGCCTGGCAGGACATGCAACGAACCGCGGCGCGTCACGACGACCCAACCTCTGCCTGCAGCTTCACGACCTTCATCGCCTACGAGCACACCGCGACCCCGGAGCTCACGAAGATCCATCGCAATGTGATCTTCCGGAACGAGCACGTGATCGACCGCCCCGTCCGCTACTCAGACGAGCCGACCGCCCTCGGCCTCTGGCGCGAGCTCGACCGACAATGCCTTCAGGGTACGCCCGGCTGCGACGTGCTCGCGATCCCGCACAACCCAAACCTCTCGAACGGAAGATTGTTCACGATCGAGTATCCCGAAGGAGCCGGGAAGCCCGAGCAGGCTCGACTCGCTGCGCTCCGTGCTCGGATGGAGCCGGTCGTCGAGATGATGCAGATCAAGGGCGAGTCCGAGTGCAAGGCGAACCCCTGGAAGGTTCTCGGGGCGGACGAAGACTGCGGCTTCGAGAAGTACCGCCAGCTCCACGAAGCGCCCGACTGCGAGGGCCGCACGGACAAAGGAGCGCTCGGCGGACAGGGATGCAGCTCACGCCTCGACTATGCACGCTATGCGCTGATCGAAGGGCTGCGGGAAGCCGACCGGATCGGCGTGAACCCCTACGCGTTCGGCATGATCGGCGCGACGGACATTCACACCGGCACCCCGGGCCCGACCGACGAGTGGGAGATCGAGACCTACGACTCGGCCGTCCCGGGCCCCGGGTACAACCTGGGCGGTCTGGCCGCGGTCTGGGCCGAGGAGAACAGCCGCGACGCCATCTTCGACGCGCTGCGCCGACGCGAGGTCTACGCGACGAGCGGATCACGCATCACGGTCCGACTCTTCGGCGGATGGGACTATCCGGAGAATCTCTGCGACCAGGCGGATCTCGTCGACCAGGGATACGCGGGCGGCGTCCCGATGGGCGGCGATCTCCCCGCGCGACCCGACGGGAGCGGCGCCCCCGTCTTCGTCGTCTCTGCCATGCAGGACGCGGGCACTGCCGAACACCCGGGCAACCTCCTCCAACGCGTCCAGATCGTGAAGGGCTGGTCCGATCCCGACGGGACGTTCCATCAGCAGGTCGTGGACGTCGCAGGGAACCGGAACAACGGCGCGAGCGTCGACACGAAGACCTGCGCGGTCAACGGCCCCGGCGAGCGCCAGCTCTGCACGGTGTGGACCGACCCGGACTTCGACCCGAACCAGCGCGCCGTCTACTACGCGAGAGTGTTCGAGAACCCGAGCTGTCGCTTCTCGACGCGCGTCTGCCTCGAGAACCCGGACCACGGGGTCTGCGACGTCGCCGCGATCCGGAAGACCATACAGGACCGCGCCTGGACGTCGCCGATCTGGTACACGCCCTAGCGCGCGCTCCGCGTCACTCGCCGACGGACACGCGCGCTTCCCTCAGCGCGCGTCGTCGGACCTTGCCCGCGTCGTCTTTCAGCGGCTCGTCCACCCACTCCCAGGTGCGCGGAACCTTGTAGCGGACCAGATGCTCGGAGACGTGCGCTCGAAGCGCTTCCTCGTCCACTGGCTCGAAGCAGTCGACGATCGCGTGCACGGTCGCGCCGAGATCGTCGTCGGGGAGCCCGATGACGGCACAGGAGCGCACGGCGGGATGGCTTTCGACCGCCCCCTCGACCTCTGCGGGGTAGATGTTCGAGCCTCCACTGATGATCAGGTCGGTCCGTCGGTCGACGAGAAAGAGGTAGCCCTCCTCGTCGACGTATCCCATGTCACCGAGCGTCTCCCAGCCGTCTTCGGTTCGACGGGGCTCTGCGCCGAGATAGTGATAGGTCGAGCCGGGGCCGCCGGGCGGCATGAAGTAGACGTCCCCGATCTCGCCGGTCGCGACGTCGCGCCCTTCCGGATCGAGCACCCGGAGCTTACGCCCCTCGGTCGCCCGACCGACGGAGCCCGGCTTCTCGAGCCATTCCGTTCCGGAGATGATCGTGCCGCCGATCCGCTCGCTCCCGCCGTAGGCCTCCCACACGCGCTCGGGACCGATCCACTCGATCCACTCGCGCTGGAGCCAGTCCGGCAGCGAAGCACTGCTCGAAACGACCCGGTGCAACGTGGAGAGGTCCGCGGCAGTGCGCTCCCCGGCGGGCAGTTTCCAGATCCGGAGCATCATGGTCGGAACGAAGATCGCGAGTTCGAGGCGCTCCTCCGCGATCAACTCGAGGGACCGCTTGGCGTCGAAGCGGGTCATCAGCACGACCTTGCCCCCCGTCAACAGAACGGAGAGACAGTTGATCAGGGGCCCCGAGTGATAGAGCGGGCCGGGAACGAGAATGCTCGAGCCCGGGCCGCGGCCATGAAACTCGCCACGCGGATCGGTCTGTCCGGGGATGTGATCGACGACGACCTTAGGGCGGCCCGTGCTTCCCCCGGAGCAGATCGCCATTCGATACTTCGCGGTCCGGTCGGGAAGCGCCGAGGCGTCTTCGGCGCTCGCATCGAGACCTTCCGGGACGACGGACCGCCCGGGATGAAGCGCTGGGTCGACGCCCAGCACGAGCCTCGGGTCGACCAGCTCGATGATCGCCTCACGCTCGTTCTGGGGGAGCCGAGCGGAGACGGGCTGGGGCGTGGCGCCGAGCTTCCAGCAAGCAAAGAGGGACTCGAGGAACTCGATGCCGTTCGTCAGCGCGATCGTGACGAAGTCCCCCTCGCTCACCCCGAGCTTCTCGAAGGCTCGCGCGCGACGGTTCGAGCCCGCCTCGAGCTCACCAAAGGTCGTCTCGACCCCGTCATGGACGAGCGCCGTCGCTTCCGGACGCTCCGTGGCGTGGAGCGTCAATGCGCTGCCGTACGAGACCAGGGCCAAGGTCGATTCTCCGTGCGCTCGCGTCGCGCTAGGCGGCGGAGAGCAGATCCTTCTCGACCTGCCCGTCCTTGAGAACGAGCTGGACGTTGCTCGGGTCGCGGAACACCAGGACGTCCTCGGTCGGGTCGCCCTGGACGACGATCAGATCGGCCAGCTTGCCTTCCTTCACCTCCCCGAGCTCCGTTCCGTGGCGCTTCATCGCCCGGGCGCCATTGCGCGTCCCCCACTGCATGACCTCGAGCGCCGGCGTTCCGTACTGGACGTAGGCCTCCATCTCCGAGGCGTAGTCTCCATGGGGCATCATCGCGAAACCGTAGTCGTCTCCCAGGCAGATATTGATCCCGGCCTCGCGCATCTTCGGGAGCATCTTCGTCGAGTACTCGAACTGTTCCTTCACACCGGCCAGACGCGCTTCGGTCGTAGCCTGCGTTTCGGGGAAGCCGTTCCCGATCGGGAAGGGGCCGTTCGCATAGTCCCAGGACTCGGCGAATTGCATGTAGCGGACGCTCCAGAGGTAACTGGGCGTGACCGACGCGCCGGCTTTCAGGACGAGCTCGATCCCCTCGTCGTCGATCAGGTCGGCGTGATCGATGATGTCGACACCCGCCTTCGCGCACTGGAGGATCCCCGTCCGCGTCGGGCAATGGGCGCGGACCATCGCGTTGCGATTGTGGGCCTCGTCGGTCGCCGCGACGATCTCGGCCTCGGACATGTAGTTCCAGTCGGGGATGATCTGGCTGCCGTGTCCGTCGGAAATCGCGAGCTTGACGATCTGACAGCCACGCCCCACCTCTTCGCGCACCGCCTGACGGATCTGCTCGACACCGTCGACACGGCGCGTGAGCCCCTTGTGCTCGATCCCCATGTACCAGGAACGGGTGTCGCCGTCGGCGGAGTCACCGGAGGTCATGAACTCCGACGTGCAAGCGACGATTCGCGGCCCCTGGGTCAAGCCGAGCAGGATCGCTTCCTTNAGGCAGACGTCGAGGAGGTCNCCGTTCGACGANCCGATGATCGAGGTGACNCCGAANTGGATCGCGNTCTGCGCGTTCTTCGCACCGATCATGCCCATGTAGGCNGGCGGCATNGCCTGGCCGAGGTAGGGCGANGGGTTNCCGGCATCNGGCCCGAANCCGGTGTGGNAATGGCACTGGACGAGACCNGGCATCAGCGTGCGGCCCGNGAGATCGACGACGCGATCGTCTCCCCTGGTCTCGACAGGGGCATCGCTCACCTGCGTGATCCGGTTGTCCTCGACGACGACGTTCGTGCCGGCAGCGAGCACCTCGGTCCCGTCGAATACGCGCCCGTTCACGAATACCGTTCGCCCCATCGGATTCCCTTCCTCGTCTCGCGCGCCCGGCGAGCGCGCCAAGGACGCCCGCGTCGCGCGCGTGCGGATTCTATCACGTCGGGCTTGCGGGACCGCCCCCAGGTCGCCTCGGATCGAGGCGTCTTGCCCCACCTCCGAGCGGCTGCGATCGTCGTTCTCGATCAGGAGGAACGCATGGAACTCGCAGGCCGAAGCGCCCTCGTACTCGGCGGCACCGCGGGCATCGGACTCGCCACAGCACAGGCGCTCGAACGGGGCGGCGCCCAGGTCGCCGTCGCCAGCCGCTCCGCCACGAAGCGTGAACGCGCGACGAACGGACTCGGCGAGGGCACGACGCTCCACGACGTCGACGTCCGCGATCGCGAATCGCTCTCCGCGCTCTTCGCTTCGCTCGCCCCCCTCGACATCCTCGTCTGCGCCGCGACGGGCGGCGAGCGTGCCATGGGCCCCTTCCTCGAGATGGACCTCGATGGTTTCCAGGGCTCCTTCGACAAGCTCTGGGGCTATACGAATGCCGTGCGTCTCGGTGCCGAGCATCTGACCGGAGACGCGACGATCGTCCTGGTGAGCGGATTCCCGGCCCGCAAATGCAACCCGGGCATGTCGGCCATCTCGACGGTCGGCAACGCGGTCGAAGGCTTCGCGCGCGCGATCGCTCCGGAGATCACGCCGCGCCGGATCAACGTTGTCGCGCCGGGCTCGATCGTGACAGAGATGTTCGGCGAGGATCTCGAGCAGGGCGCGAAGCTGCTGGCTGGCGTGACCGCGAACAACCTCATCCCGCGTCCCGGAACCCCCGAAGAGGTCGCCCAGGCGATCCTCTTCGTGATCGCGAACGATTTCGTGACCGGAACCACCGTCGACGTCGACGGCGGCGCGCTGCTTCCCTAGCCCGCTCGCCCCTGCCTGGCTCAGGAGATCCCGATGTTCCTCCCCTCCCCGCTCCGACTGCGCGCCCTCGCCCTCGTCGGGCTCCTCTTGCTAGGGGCCTGCGCGAAGGGACCGGCCGACCGCACAGCGGCTCCCTTTGGCGCGGCGACCCCGGAAGAGGTCGGCCTGTCCAGCGAGCGGCTCGCGACCCTCGACCGGATCCTGGCCGCCTACGTCGACGACGGTCGCCTCCCCGGCTACCAGCTTCTGGTCGCGCGAGGGGGACGGGTCGTCTATGAGAGCCTCTACGGCGCGATGGACCTCGAAGAGGGGCGTGCGCTCGAGCGCGACACGATCTTCCGTATCTATTCGATGTCGAAGGTCGTGACCGGGGTGGCCACGATGATCGCCTGGGAGAACGGGAACTTCCTCCTGAACGATCCGATCTCTAAATACCTTCCGGAACTCGGCGATCTCGAGGTGATGATCTGGAACGGCGACGGAACGACGTCGACGGTCCCGGCCGAGCGCGAGATCACGGTCCTCGACCTCCTCCGCCACACCAGCGGATTCAGCTACCACTTCCTGGCGCCACCCCCTCTCGGCCAGCAGTACGTCGAGCAGACGATCACCCCCGGCGTTCGGCCGACCCCGGGAACGACGGCACTCGGCGGGGCCGGTCCCGACCAGACCGCCACCCTCGCCGACATGGTGACGCGCCTCGGCGAACTTCCTCTCGTCCAGCAACCGGGCCGCGCGTGGCACTACGGCATCAACATGGACGTGCTCGGTCGCCTCATCGAGGTCACCGACGGTCGATCCTTCCCCGACTTTCTGGAAGAGGAGATCTTCTCTCGGCTCGGGATGCCGGACACCGGCTTCCACGTCGACGGCGGGGGACTCGCTCGCTTCGCCGCGCTGTACGGGCCCACGCCGGCGGGCGGGCTCACGCTCATCGACCCACCGCGCACGAGCGCCTATCGCGAACCGCCGGCGATGCCCGGCGGTGGCGGCGGCCTGGTCTCGACCGCGGGGGACTACATGCGATTCGCGATGATGCTGCTGCGCGGCGGCGAGCTCGACGGGGAGCGCCTCCTCTCTCCACGAACGGTGGATTTGATGACGGCGAACCATCTCTCGCGCGTCGACTTCGGCGACCGCCCCCTCGCCTTCGGTGGCTCCGCCGACTATGCGAACGGCGGCCTCGGCCTCGGCTTCGGCCTGACGGGCAGCGTCGTCGTCGAGCCGGCATTCACCGGCCTCCCGGTCTCCGAAGGCACCTTCGGCTGGGGCGGCGCCGCGAGCACCTATTTCTGGATCGATCCCGGGCAGGACATCGCCGTCGTGTTCATGACGCAGCTCGTACCGTCGAGCACCTATCGCCTGCGCTCCCACCTGATGCGGGGCGTGAACGCGGCGATCCTCGACTGAACACACGCGGCCGTGAACCTGGCGATCCTCGACTGAACACACGCGGCCGTGCTCGTGAGCCTCCGCCTGGACGGCACCGCAACGAAGCCCGCCCGTCCGCAGACGCGAGGTTTCGACGACGTGCTCGAGTTCCGGCTGGCCCCCTGGTTCGCCTATCCGAACACTCAGTCGGTCCGATCGGCGATCCGACCCGCGGCCTCCGCGGGCACGTGTCCGACCTTCGCCATCCACGCGATCAGGTCCCGGAAGGACTCCTCCGCGGTAAGGGGCGGCCGTCCGAGCAGTCTGCGCGCTTCCGCGTCGTCGACGGGGACGCTTCGCGTGAGGACGGCCGCGGCCTCCGAAGTCAGCTGAACCGGTCGCCCGAGCAGCCCCATCCAGTCCCCCACGCGACCCATCGCCCGTAGGAGCCAGCCCGGCATCCGCTGCGCGCGCAGCGAGCGACCCGTCACACGACACAGCAAGGCGTGATAGTCGGCATGCTCGACGAAGAACGCCGGCCCCATCATCCGGTCGGCGTGCTCCTCCCCGGAGAAGATCGCGACGAAGACCCGCGCCAGGTCGCGCACGTCCGTCGAGGGCAACCCGCCCTCGGTCACGAGCACACTGTTCTCGACGAGCGCGTCCGCCACGAGCTTTGGACCGATCGAAAAGGTCGGATCGTCCGGCCCCTGCACCGCGGCGGGATACACGATCGTGAGGGGCAACCGCGCCTGGGCGTCCCTCGCGACCCGTTCCGCCTCAGCCTTCGTCGCGGCGTACATCTCGACGGGCGTCGCGACCACATCCGCTGCTCGCATGATGGGCCCTGGCGCCGGAAAGAGCGCAAGAATGCTCGATACGTACACCAAGCGACCGAGGAGCCCCGCTTCCCCCGCTCGTTCCGCGGCCGCAAGGATCCGCCGCGTGCCCTCCACGTTCGTCGCCCGGAGCGCCGCGGCCTCTCTCCGGTCGGGCGAGAACCGACCGGCGCAGTGGAGCAGTCCTTCGACCCATTCGAGGGCGGCGTCAAGCACGGCGTCGTCGTCGATCGAGCCGGTGAAGAGCTCGAAGTCACTCGGCCGCCGTCCAAAGGGCGCGAAGACGGCCTGGAGCTTTCCGGGGTCCCGGACGAGCAAGCGGACGGTATGCCCCGCCTCGACGAGAGCCGCCGCTGCGTGGCAGCCGATCAGCCCGGTGGCCCCGGTCACGAGGATCTTCATCCGGTCGGATCCCCCGTCAGTAGATACGCCCGACGTAGTGGCCCCAGAGATCGAAGAGGAACATGCTGATCATCGCCGCCGCGGTCGCCTCCAGAAAGGTTCGCGACCAGGTCCAGCGCGCCGCACTCATCGTCTCGTCCAAGCGGTAGACGCTCGGAAAGCTCGCGACGAAGTACATCGAATAGATCACCGAGCCCCAGACGAGCATCGCGTCGAGGTCCTCATACCAGACGGTCGTGCTCGCCGCCTGCGTGATGTAGAGCCACGTCTCGGCCCAGGCCCAGAAGAGCGCCGACACGAGGACGATCGCCGCCCAGGCGAGTCGCTTCCCGTTCGCCGCGAGCCCCTGCGTCATGTTACGGACGCGTCGCATGCCGACGACGGCGGCCGTATGGTAGACGACGAAGAACGCGGTGGCGTTCAGATACATCCCGAGCGGCACCTTCTGGAAGGTCTCCGCCGCCGTAGCTTCATCGGGGCCGACCAGAGAGGCATCGAAGTACAGCGAGACGTCGTCGTGGCGGTAGCGCAGGCCGAGCAGGTCGAAGAAGTATTCCGTGTGGAAGTAGGTCACCCAGAACACGAAGACGAACATGTAGAGATTGAACTTCCACCAGTAGCTGTGGTGCCAGGGGACGCCCGAGTTCCGCCGCAGCCACCACGGCAGGAACACGCAGTAGGGCAGCCACATGCCGAGGTTCTGGACGATGTGCCAGAAATCGTTCGTGTCGAGCCAGTCCATTCCCTGCATCACGCCGTTGTAGACGAAGAAAACGGGGATGAAGGTCAGGAAGAACTTCTCGGCCCAGGCCTTGTCTGGATTCGCCGAGAACCATCGCGAGTTCGTGCTCATACCGGTCGGTCTCCGTCGATCACGCAGCGCCGAACCTCGCGCGCGCGGGGGAAGTGGTCACCGAGCGCGCGATGGACCGTCGAACGCTCGTCCCAGATCGCGAGGTCACCGACCCGCCAGCGCCAGCGGGTATGAAAGATCGACTGATCGATGTGGCGCCCCAGGAAGCCGAACAGCGCCTCGCCCTCGTCCTTGGCGAGCTGCACGATCTCGCGCATGAACCCTCCCCCCCACATCAACGCCTTCCTCCCCGTCTCCGGGTGGGTCCGGACCAGCGGGTGCTCCACGGGTGGATAGGCCTCGCGCAGCTTGTTCGCGAAGGAAGCGACCGCGTCCGCTCCCATCTTCCTCTCCAGGCCCCGGATGAAGGATGTGTTGTCGTGGCGAACGGTCAGCCCGTCGCAGAACACGCGCATCCGATCCGAGAGCGCATCGTAGGCGGCGGTCATCGAGCCCCACATCGTGTCCCCACCCCGATCCGGAACCAGCGTGGCACGGAGGAAGGCCGCCATGGGCGGCTCGGCGGTCCAGGTCACGTCCGTATGCCAGTAGTCGGCAGAGGGCGGGCTTTCGGGTCCGTCGATGATCGTTTGGAAGGTCGGCGCGGTCTCGCCCTGAATCGCGAAGAGCGGAAAGACGCTCGGCTTTCCGAAGCGCGATGCGAACGCGAGATGACCGTCATCGTCGAGGTTCGTGTCTCTAAAGAACACCACCTCGTTCTCGAGCAGCGCTTCACGAATCGCAGCGACCTCGTCGTCCTTGGGCGACCGCACGTCGACGCCTCGGATCTCCGCGCCGAGCGCACCCCCGAGCGGGACTACGTCCATCCTTCATCCTCCCCGGGCAACCACACCCGGCCCGGTCGATGTTCGCCACCGGGGGCGTGGACGGCAAGCGCCGATCTCAGTCCCCGCGCTCCATCACGCAATGGCCCGCCCGAAGACTCGGAGCCCCTCCCGGACGGTCGCGAGCCCGAAGAAGACGCGAGGAAGACTTCGGCCTGCTCGTGGTGGCCTCGCGACCGGAGAGGCTCATGCGAAGCATTTCTCTCTCCGGAGGGTCCGGTCCACCGAATGGTCCTCGGCGAGGACGACGGTCCAGTCCGCGCGCTCGGGCAGATCCTCGAGCATGCGAAGCGTGATCCGCTCGTAGTGTTGCACGAAGCGATCCACCGCAGCCGCATCGAGACGCCGGGCTTCCGGAATCGACGACTCCTGTTCGAGCCGCCACCGCCGCACGGCGTCGAGGCCCGGAACCTGGAGGAAGACGAGTTCGTCGAGTCGCTCCCAGATCGATTGGTAGTCCCGCGCGAGGCGCGCATCGACCTCGGCCCGCCATCGTCCCTGCGGATCCGCCTCACGCTCCAGCGCGTTCAGCGGCGGCGTCTCCGCGCCGACCCCGCCAGGGCGCGCCCCGACGCACCAGCCCTCGAAGAGCACCAGATCGAAGGGGCCTTCGACGCGAACGTCTTCGATCCGGTCGTCGAGCCCCTTGTCGAAACGCGGAAGCTCCACGACACCCGGATCGAGCAACGCGTCGAGCGCGCTTCGCAGCCTTTCGAGATCGTGACTGCCCGGCTGTCCCCGCGTCTCGAAGAGGGGATGAATCTCGACCCCCATCGCCTTCCGCGCCGCGCGCGAGAGATAGAAGTCGTCGAGCCCGATCGCGATGGCGCGGAGGCCGGCTTCCGCGCAGGCGGCTTCGATCAGCCGGCCGAGAGTCGACTTCCCGGCCCCCTGCCCCCCGCACAAGCCGACGCGGCGCGGCCGTGTCTCCGACCAGGCGACGGCGAGACGGGCAGCCAGGCGCCGATAGTCGGGCGGGGCCGACGGATCGAGGCGGGCCTCGACCGCCGTCGCGTCCGGGTCGCTCAAGCGGTGCCCGGCCCGCGGTAGACGGAGATCTCCACGGCGTCCGGGAGCGTGTGGTACTCGATCGTCGACTCCCGGTGCTCCGAGTCGAATCGGCCGCAGGTCCGGACGTATTCGAGATAGGCGGTGGGGTTGAAGGACTCGCCCACGTTGTCGGCGACGACCAGGCTGCCGGGCTTCAAGAGTCCCTTCGCCTCGATCGCCTGCAGGTCCGCTTTGTAGAGGTCCTTCCAGTGGTCGAGGAAGACCAGGTCGAAGGTCCCGGAAAGCATCGGGATCGAATCGCCGGACGCACCCAGGAGGATCTCGACGCGGTCGGAGAGCCCTGCGAAGGCGACGTTCGCGCGGGCGGCCTCGACGCTCTCTTCCCCGACTTCGAGGGACACGAGTGAGCCGCCGCCCCCGAGCTTCGACGCGAAGAGGACCGCCGAGTAACCGCAATAGGCCCCGACCTCGAGAATCCGTGCATCCGAGGGAATCCGATCGAAGACCTCCTCCACGAGCGCGCCCTTGTCGGGCCCGATGTTCATCAGGAACCGCTCTTCTCGGGCGTAGCGATCCATCGTGGCCAGCACGTCCGCCGGGTCACCCCGGCGCGCGTGCTTCGCCACGTAGTGGCTCACGTTCCTCGGATGGGGCTCGATCCGCTGGACGAGGTCCGCGAACTCCGTCACGGCTCAGTCCTTCTCGGTCCGGTAGTCCCCGAACTGCTCGTCGCGCTTCTGGAGGGCGCTCGTCAGCTTGCCTTCGCCCTTGCCCGTCTGATTGATAAAAGCCTGGAAGCTCGGCTGGTGAATCGCGAGGGTGCAGAGCTCCGTCCCCTGGCGAATGCCGTGACGCAAGCCCATCGCGTCCATCTGTCGATGAACCGCGCGCTTGTTCAGCTGGACGATGTCCGGCGGCAGCGACGCCATCCGCTCGGCCATCTCGAGCGTCTTCGCTTCCAGTTCGTCGGCCGGGAACGCGCGGGTCGCCCATCCCCGTTCGACCGCCTCGACCCCGTTGATCGAGTCACCGGTCAGCATCATCTCCATGCCGCGTCGCATACCGACGAGCCACGGGTGGAACTGCATGTCCGGCACGCCGAAGCGGACCGCCGGGTATCCCATCTGCGCATCCTCGGCCATGTAGACAACGTCGCATCCCGTGGCGAGTTCGCTGCCGCCCGCAAGACAGAAGCCGTGCACCTGGGCGATCACCGGCTTCGCGAGATCCCAGATGCTCATCCAGCCTTCGGTGACGTGCCGTGGCCACTGGCCTTCCCCCTCCGCGGTGAAGAACGGATACTCGAGGCCCTCGTTGCCGCCGCCGAGGTCGTAGCCGGCCGAGAAGCTCGGCCCGGCGCCTCGGACGATCTGGACGTGGACGTCGGGATCGCGGTCGCCTTCGCGGAGCGCATGCAGCAGCTCCGCACGAAGCTTGTTGTTGAGCGCGTTGCGCTTGTCCGGACGGTTCAGCGTGATGCGGTTGATCAGCGGCGCGGGCCGATCGACCAGCAGCACTTCATAGTCGTCCGCAGAGGCGGGCCAGGACGGTCGGAGGTCGGCGTCGGAACCGGGCGCGTCGTTGTCGTAACTCATGGTGGAACTCCCTTACCCGCAGAGTGCAGGGCGGTGTGGATCGGCACGGGCGATCATGGTTGGCGCGGCGGCGAAGAGCGCCGGCCGCGAAGAGCGCGAGCCCCTGATCCTAAACCGCAGCGACACGGGCGACAACGCGCAAGAAAGTCCCGCTCATCCGCCGCGTAACGCTCCCACGAACTCGACGTGGTAGGTTCCGGCGGCCCGCCTCCGAGGAAAGCATCCATGACCGACCGATCGCAGCGCCTCTCCTTCGACCGGCCCCTCACGCGACGCCGCTTCACGCGGGCGATCGCCTGGACCGGCCTCGGCACCGCCGCCCTCGGCCTCGCCCCCTTCCCGAGCGAGGCCGCCCCGCCGGCCCCGAAAAAGCTGCTCGACGAGAGCTCCTTCGTCTACATCTCTCCGCTCAAGCGAGACGGCGGGGAGAGCTCTTGTCACGGAGAGCTCTGGTATGCCTGGCTCGACGACGCCGTCGTGGTGATCGTCGCAACGGACCGCTGGAAGGCGACGGCGATCCGAAGCGGCCTCGATCGCGCTCGGATCTGGGTCGGGGACCACGGCCTGTGGCGAACCTGGTATGGCGGGCGCAACGAGGACTTCCGCAAGGCCCCGAACTTCGTCGCGAAGGGACAGGCCGTGAAGGATCGGGCCCTCCTCGACCGGCTGCTCGAACGCTACGAGGCGAAGTATCCGGCCGAGATTGCCGACTGGCGCGACAAGATGCGCAGCGGCTACGCCGACGGCTCCCGGACCCTGATCCGATACACCGCGACGAGCTGACGCGGAGGGCCCGCGATACCTCGCGCTACCCTGCGCCAGTGTCCGCCTCGCGTTTCCCGGAGCCCGACTGCCGATGTCGACCGAAACCGCCACCGCTTCTCGCACCGCCCTGATCACCGGCGCCTCCGCCGGCCTCGGAGTCGAGTTCGCAGACCAGCTCGCGAGCCGGGGCGTAGGGCTCGTCCTCGTCGCCCGGCGCAAGGAGAAGCTCGACGAAGTGGCTTCCGAACTCGTGAAGCGCCACGAAGTCGACGTGCGAACGTTTTCCGCGGACCTGGCGGACCCCGACGCACCGCGCGCTCTCTTCGAGGCGATGCAGGCCGAGGGGATCCACGTCGACTACCTGGTCAACAATGCGGGCAGCGCGGGTCCCACCCTCTTCGAGGAGAAGGACTGGGCGCCCCAGGCGGCGTTCCTCGAGCTGATGATGACGTCCGTCACACATATGTGTCATCACTTCATCCCGCCCATGAAGGAGCGTCGCTTCGGACGCGTGATCAACGTCTCCTCCTTCGCGGGCCGACTCCCGGGCGGCGCCGGCGCGCACTACGGCCCGTCGAAGGCCTATCTGATCGCGCTTTCGGAGGAGCTCGATCTCATCCTCCGACGCACGAACGTCCACGTTTCGGCGCTCTGCCCGGGCTTCACGCATACCGACTTCCACGAAGCCGCGGGCATGATGGACATGAAGAACGCCCTCCCCGGCTTCATCTGGTACGACGCCGAGACCGTCGTCCGCGACGGAATCGACGCCGTCGAGAAAGGACGATCGATCGCGATCTCGGGCCGCCTCTATCGCTGGCTCGACCCCTTCACGCAGTCGAAGCTCTTCCGGCCGCTCTTCAAGGCGTTCGCGCCGGGTCGCTGAGCCGCGTCGCGCACGGCTAGCGGCCGAGGCGACGCACGCAACACGACGCCCCGCGCGGCGCCCTCGCGCAGGCGCCGCGATTGCTACCATTCTGAGCGCGCCGGGCCTCGCCCGAAGAATCCCCCGGAAAGGCGTGGAGCGGTTACGCCCCGACTCCCCGCGATAGAGCCGAACATGAGCCTGCCCAGTCACCATCCCTTCTCGATCGAGTACACCGCGAACCCCCACCCGACCTTCGAACGCGCCCATGGCGGTGACGATTTTATCGAGGTCCCCGAGATGCAGGGCCTCCTCGTCCACGGATACGAAGCGGTTCGAGCGCTCTGCGACCACCCGAGCGTCTCACGCAACCCCATGGATGCCGGATTCGGCGACGCCGCGGAGATGGCGAAGCGCGCGGAGCGCTGGCCCACCCTGGAATCCGCCGCGCTCCAGATGATCGAGGCCAACGAGAATTCGAACAGCAGCCTGATGCGTGACCTCCTCGCCCCCGACTTCAGGCCGGGCATGATCCGCAAGATGGACGAAACCGTGCACGAGGTGGTGGAGGAAGTCTGCGCCCCGTTCCGGAGCGAGCGCGCCCTCGACGTCGTGAAGACGGTGCAGGAAGTCCCCCTGCGCGTGATCTCGCGATTGCTCGGGATCGACGACGCGACCCAGGACGCGAACCTCTTCCTGAGTTCCGCGCCCGACTACTTCCGCGGCATCAACCCCGTCGCGAGCGACGAGGACCGGGACAAGGCCGAAGTCGCGGCGAAGACGATGTACGAAGTGCTGGCCCGAACCGTCGAGAACCGGCGCGCGAACCCGCAGACGGACATGGTTTCCCAGGTCATCGAGATCGCGAACCAGCGTGGCGACGTCTCTCCGGACGTGCTGGTCCGGGTGCTCGTCGTCCTCGTCGCGGCGGGGACGGACACCACCCGACTCTCGACGACCCTGGCGGTCAAGACGCTGCTCTCGCACCCCCAGGAGATGGAGGCGCTCCGAGAGGATCGCTCCAAGCTCAAGAACGCCGTGATGGAGTGCCTTCGCTTCGAGAGCCCGACGAAATATCTGATGCGCGCCTCGATGGAAGATTTCGAGCTCGACGGGCGCGAGATCCCGCGCGGGCGGCTGATCCTCCTCTCGCTCATGGGCGCGGGCTGGGACCCGACCGTCTATCCCGAACCCGAACGGTTCGACGTCGACCGGGACCTGCGCGGCAGCCTGAACTTCGGCTTCGGCTCAGGCTACTGCCTGGGCGTTCATCTGGCGCGCCTGCAGGTAGGCACCCTGCTCGACTTCATCCTCGACCACCTGCCGTCGAACGCGCGCGTGATCGAAGACGGCATCACCTGGGATCCGGGCAACCTCTCGCTCCGCGAGATCACCGCCCTCCCCATCGAGATGCCCTAGCCCACCCGAACCTCTCGAGAGGAGGACTCCCATGAGTCGCATCGACGGAAAGGTCGCCATCGTCACGGGCGCCGGACTCGGCATCGGCCGCGGCATCGCCCAGCGCTACATCGAAGAAGGCGCGAAGGTCGTGATCGCGGAGCTCTCCCCCGACACGGGAAAGCAGACGGCGGACGCGCTCGGCGAGAATGCTTTCTTCGTCGAGACCGACGCGGGAGATCGCGCGAGCGTCGAGCACATGATCCAGGCGACCGTCGACCGATTCGGGACCGCCGACATCCTCGTCAACAACGCCTGGGGCGGTGGGCGCATCAGCCGGATCGAGAAGAAGACCGAAGCGCTGATGAATCACGGCCTCGCCATCGGCTTCCTCGGTCCGTTCTGGGCCATGAACGCGGTCCACCCGATCATGAAGGCCAAGGGGTGGGGACGGATCATCAACATCTGCTCCCTCAACGGCGTGAACGCCCACATGGGAACCGCCGAGTACAACTCGAGCAAGGAGGCCCTGCGCGCCGCCACACGGACGGCCGCTCGGGAATGGGCCGCCGACGGCATCACCGCGAACGTGATCTGTCCCGCGGCCAAGTCGAACTCCTTCGACCAGACGATGTCCGCCCATCCCGAGCTCGTGGCGGCGGCCGATGCCGCGAATCCGATGGGGCGGATCGGCGACTGCTACGACGACATCGCCCCGGTCGCGCTCTTCCTGGCGAGCGAGGACTGCCGTTATCTGACCGGCAACACCCTCTTCGTCGACGGTGGCTCCCACATCAACGGATCCGCCTGGGCGCCCGACCTCGACTGACTAGAGCCGCCGCGACGAAGCCCGTCTCCGGGCGGCCTCCGTCCTCAGTCGGACGCATGGAAGGTCGCTTTGAGCGCGTCCATGTCCTTCCGGGTGATCGTCTCCTCGACTTCGTAGCGGCGAATCCGCCACCCTTCGGACGTGCGTACATGGTCCGCGCGAACGAAGCCGCTCGCCACGTTCGTCATGCCGGCCGTCTCGATCGCCTGGAGATGACTCGTCGAGCGGGCAGCGTCACCCTCGACCTCGATCACGTGGGTGTTCAGGTAATGACGGACCGTGCCCTCGGTCATGGATACACCCGCGCCGAACATCTCCCGGAACCAGGCGAGGATCTCGTCCCGGCCGGTCGATTCGTCGACCACGCGCTCGTCTTCACAGAGCTGGACCAGGACCCACGTCGCGTCCTCCGCGATCACGAATCGCTCGAGCGTTTCGAGGTCCCCCTGGTCGAGGGCCTGGTAGTAGAGCGAGAGCACGTTCGTGATCTCCGCGTGGGCGAGTGCCTTTTCGCCGGCGTCCATCAGGAGGACGCCCCGGTTCGCATCGCCGTCGACGGCGAATAGAACTGCGCCGCCCACCTTCGATAATCAGCGATCGGCCCGTCCTCCTCGCAGAGCCCGGGACGCGCGCGGAACTTCTTGTTCTCCCAGATGGCGAAGTCCTGCTCCGCAAAGACGGCATGCTCCGCCATGTAGGTGCGGATTTCCTCCCGCACGTCCGCTTCGGCGACGTCCCCGATCCGCGCGATCACGCCCATTCGAACATGGGTCGTCTCGCCATCGATCGGCGTGAGCCCCGTCGCGACGACGGTGTCGTAGTTCCCCGCCTGCCGGAGCCAGCTGAAGCCCAGGCCCCAGTTCTCGCCGTGCATCGTGAGCTGGTCTTCCCCCTCGAGATGGGTGAGCGGCTTCGTCCCCCCGACCTGCCACAGGAAGGAGCCTTCCCGGAACTCACAGGAGCGGTCGTCTGGCACCGGCATCTGGTGGACGCGGTCGAAATGGGGCCAGTCGATGCCGTTCTCGGCCATCTCCTGGGGATGCGTCTTGACCGTCCATTCCCAGGTAAGCCAGCTCGCCAACCAGCCAGGCTCGTCCCAACCAGAGACGATGGGAATCTCGAAGCTCGGCGCCTCCCCGTCCGCGTGGTACCAGACGAAGATCATGCCGTTACGCTCGACGACCGGGAATGCGTCGATCCGGGCGCTCGCGGGAATCCGCTTGGCGTAGGGGATTTCCCTGCAAACCCCGTCCCTGCCCCAGCGCCAGCCGTGAAAGGGACAGCGGAGGGTCTCTTCGACCACGCGCCCGCCTACGCCGAGGTGCGCCCCGAGATGGGGACAGAAAGCGTCGAGCACCGCCACCTCGCCGCCCTCACCGCGAAAGAGCACCAGCTCCCGGTCGAAGTAGGCGAGCTTCCGCAGCTCGCCCGGAGCGAGTTCGTGGGAGTAGGCCACGACGTACCAGCTGTTCGGGATGCCGAAGGGGAAACGCGCCAAGCAGGACTCCAGACGATTGAGGTCTTTCCAGAATAACGGATCGAAAGGACCGCGCGCAGTCGCGCCTCGGATGGCTAGAGTGGTGCCCACGCGCCGCCTCTGGCGCGGTCAGGAGGATCCGATGTCCCGACTCGACGATCGCGTCGCACTCGTCACCGGCGCCGCCCGCGGCGTGGGCGCACAGGTCGCGAGCACCCTCGCCCAAGCGGGCGCACGGGTCGTGCTCGCCGACATCCTCATCCCGGAAGGCGAGCAGGTCGCGAGCGAGCTCGAGGGAGAGGCCACCTTCCAGGCCCTCGACGTCACGAAGGAGGACGAATGGGCCGCCGCCGTCGACGCCATCCTCACACGTCACGGGAGGATCGACGTGCTCGTGAACAACGCCGCGGTCCTCCACTTGGGAACCGTCGAGAACACCCCTCCCGAGGTCTTTCGCCGGGTGCTCGAGGTGAACACGGTCGGCCCCTACCTCGGGACCCGCGCCGTCCTCCCGACCATGAAGGCCCAGGGCAACGGCTCGATCGTGCACATCTCTTCAATCGACGGCCTCGTCGGGATGAACGGCGTCTGCGCCTACTCGGCGAGCAAGTTCGGCGTCCGGGGCCTGGCCAAATCGACCGCGCTCGAACTCGGGCGGGCGGGCATCCGCGTGAACTCGGTCTGCGCGGCGGGGGGGAACCCGGAGATGTACGGCCCCTGGATGGAGAAGATGATCTCGTTCCTGGACCAGACCCAGCATTACCAGGAGAACCGAGGCATCCCGGGCGGCGCTTCCCTCGAGCATATCGGGCAGGCGGTGCTCTATCTCGCCTCGGACGCGAGCGCCGGCGTGACGGGAATTGATCTTCCGGTCGACGGCGGTGCGACCGCGGGCAAGTGGATCGAAGGGTTCAACTCCTTGTGACCCGGAAACGACGGCCTCAGAGTTCGCGGGCCCCTTCCAGGTCGAAGAAGGCGCGCATGCTGAGTACGCGACCTTCGTCGTCGATCTCGGCGACGTCGATCACGTCGAGTTCGAGACGGCGCCCGTCCTGAACCACCACGGCCCGCAAGGGGACGGCCGCCTCGTTCCCCGCCACACAGGCCGGTCCCGCGACCGAGAGGGACTCGGCGAGTTCGTTCTCCCGGTAGAAAACGTTGATCGCGTCGATCCCATCGTGAACCGGCCCGCCGACGGGAATCTGGATCTTCGCCTCGGGCGCGTAGATCGACACGATCGTGTCAACGTCGGTCGCCGTCACCGCCTTCGTGTACTTCTCGAAGAGGGCGTCAAAAGTCGCTTTGCTCATGGGGAATTCTCCTACGCACCCGGGAGACGCTTCCGGATCTCGGCCATCGCCGGGTGATGGGCGAGCAGTCCGCCGTCGACGGAAATCAGCTGGCCAGTGATAAAAGAAGCGGCGTCGGACGCGAGGAAGACGACCGCCGCTGCGATGTCCTCGGCGCGACCGAGTCGCGGCGTCAGCGTGTTATCGACGTAGACCTCGACCTGGTTCGCGGGCACGTTCGCCTCGAGCGCCGGCGTCGCGATCACCCCCGGCGCAATCGCGTTCGCGCGGATCCCCTGCTTGCCGTACTGCGCCGCAACCGATTCGGTGAGCGAGCGCAGCCCCGCCTTCGAAGCCGCATAGGCCGAGCGGGCGAAGTCACCGGTCAGCCCGGACGCGGAGGACGTATTCACGATCGCCCCACCGCCGCGCTTCAACATGGGCGGGATCGCGTGTTTGCACCCGAGCATCGGACCGCGCAGGTTCACCCGCATCGTGCGGTCCCAGACCTCGGCGTCCATTTCCCCGACGACGAGGTCTCGTGCCATCAGCGCCGGGTCCGAGTCCGCCGCATTATTGTGCAGGATGTCGAGGCCACCGAAGTGATCGACGGCAAACGCCACCATCGCCGTAATCGAGTCTTCCTCGCCCATGTCGGCGGCGAAGCCAGCTGCAGAACGTCCTTCGTCGCGCAAGGTCGACGCGACCCTTTCCGCGCCCTCGCCGTTCAGGTCGGCGACGACCACCGCCGCACCGGCCGCGCAGAGCGCTTCGCATGTGGCGCGGCCAATGCCGGAGGCGCCGCCTGTCACGATCGCGACACGACCCTCGAGGAGCGGAGCGGCTTCGATTCGGGACACACGGCCTCCAGGGAAGATTCCGGACCGGCGGAACCCGGCGGGAGGACGCAGTATCGTTCGGGAGACGACGCCCCGTCAATCCGCCTCCTGCAGGCGGACGCAGAGCGGCAAAAGGAAAGAACGATGCCCGCCCCCCGCCCGCTGCTCCTGGCTTCCGAAGCCGAAGAGATGGCCCGACTCGCCCGGTGTCTCGACGCCGAAGTCCGCGTCTTGCCCCCAGTCGATCGTCCGGACACCTTCGAAGGATGGCGGACCGAGATACTCTCGATCGAACCGAGGAAGCGCATCGTCGTGAGCCTGTGGCGCTCCGCGGAGCCCGCGCAGGATATCGTCGAGCTCGACGGCGAAGAATGGATCCGCCGCTTCGAAGCGCCTTATCTCCTCTGGAACTTCGCGCTCGGCGCGGCGGGCCGGCTCTGTTCGGACGGCGGCGCGATCGTCGCGGTCAACCAGGCCCCGGCCGCGCTGGACGCCCCGGGCCGCACGCCGGAGTTGGCGATCGCCGACGGCGTATTCTCCCTCGTTCGCTCCGTCGCCGCGGCAGAGGGGCCGCGCGGGGTACGCGCGAACCTCGTCACGACTCCGATTGGACTCGTCGACGCGAACCTGATTGCGCCATCCCCACCACTCGACGGTTTCCCCGGCACGATCGAGAGTCACGTGGCGGGCGCGGTTCGCAGTTTCTTGTCCGAAGACGCTGCGGGCCTGACCGGTCGTGTTCTGTCGGCCGACGGAGGTCGATCGCTTTGAAGTCATCGCCCGAGGAATCCAAGGTCGTCGTGGTCACCGGAGCCACGGGGGGCGTCGGCCGCGGGATCGCTCTCGCCTGTGGCGAGGCCGGCTGGCACGTCTGGATCGCCGCGCGACGTGAGAAGGAAGGCCGCGAGGTCGCCGCGGAAGTCGACGCAGTCGGAGGGCGCGGCCACTTCGTCTCCTGCGATGTGGGCGACATCGGCTCGGCGACCGCCGCGATCGAGACGATCCTCGGCCACGAGGAGCGCCTCGACGGGGTGGTTCACAACGCGACCAGCGGCCTCTCGCCCGTTCCCGTCTCCCTGGCCGACGTCCCGCTCGCGGACTTCCAGGATCACGTGAACGTGGCCCTCCGCGCCCTCGACAGCCTGGCGCGAGCGAGCTTCGAAGCGCTGAAGGCGAGCCAGGGCTCGTTGCTCCTGATGACCTCGGAAGCGGGCTTCGAAGGCAAGGCGAAGCTCTCACCCTATGCGGGCGTGAAGGGAGCGCAGCGCGGCTTCGCACGAGCGCTGGCCCGCGAGTGGGGCCGCGACGGCGTACGCGTCAACTCGATCGCGCCCCTGGCGTCCACACCGGCCATGGAGCGCGCCTTCGAGATGGACCCCGCCATGGCCGATCGCGTGCTCGGCCGGAATCCGCTCCGGCGCCTCGGCGATTCAACCGAGGACATCGGCCGGGCGGCGCGTTTCCTCCTCTCGGACGACGCCCGCTACGTGACCGGGCATACCCTCATGGTCGACGGCGGGAGCTGTCCGGCGGTTTAGTCCGGCCTAGCGGACGACGACGTCGAGCCGCTCCGGACCGTACTCCTGGAGATGGTTCACGCATTCCCAGGCGAAACCGGGAGCCAACGTCACGTCGCGTTCCAAGGTGATCGAGAGGAATTCCTCAAGGACGACGCGCCCGACCAGGCGCGTGAGATGGTTGCCCAGGCAGATGTGGGGTCCGATGCCGAAGGCCAGGTGCTCAGGCGCGTCCTCACGATCGAGCCGGAACGCTTCGGGGTCCGGGTAGACCTCCGGATCGCGATTGGCCGCGCCGATGTGGAGCATCATGTGTTCGCCCTGATGGATCGGGCAGCCGCCGAGTTCACCGTCTTCCCGCGCGGTCCGCATCAGGAACGTGACCGGCGCCTCGAGGCGAAGCGACTCCTCGACGGCCTTCGGGATCAGAGACGCGTCCTCGCGAAGGGCCCGTGCAAAATCCGCGTCCGTCAGGAATCGGTAGAGCAGATTTCCGAGCATGAAGCTCGCCGAAAGCGAGCCGGCCAGGATATTCACGACCAGCGTCCGCGTGTGGTGCGCTCCGATCGACCATCCGTCCTCGGTCTCGGTCTGCACCATGAGCGTGAGCAGGTCGTCCGGCGCCTGGCTCCCCGCTTCGGCGCGTTCCCGAATCAGTCCATCGAGACAGGCGGCGAGCTCCGGGAAGCAGACCTCGATTCCGTGCCCGTCGTCGGTTTCGCCGGTCATCGGCCAGGTGCTGTGGAGCAGGTCGTTGCACCAGCCCATCACTTCGTCGTGAAGCGCGTCGGGAATCCCGAGGACGTGGGCGGAGACCGATCCCGGGAGCGGAACCCCGAGATCCGCCATCAGGTCGCCCTCCCCCCGTTCGACGACCTCGGAGAGCCGGCGCTTCACCTCCGCGCGGGTCCAGGGCTCGGCTTCGGTCGCGCGGCTCCGCGTGAAGCCTTTCAGCAGGATCCGGCGGATCCGCGGATGGAGCGGCGCATCGAGCTCCCCGAGGAAGCTCTCCTCGACCGGGACGACGACGCCCGGCGCACGCATGTCTCCGACGCTCGAGTAGCGCTTCGCGTCCTTGAACCCGCGCGCCGTATCCGGGAATCGCGTGGTCAGGACCAGATTGTCCGCCGGGCGACAGACCGGTCGCTCGCTCCGGATTCGCGACATGCGGTCGAAGTCCTTCGCTTCCTCGGGATCCGTGGGATCGAAGGCGTACGCCTCGTCGATCGGCTGTCGATCCACCGACTTTTCGTCGCTCACGGGCGCGCCCCCCTCACCTGGCTGGCCTCGAACCCGACGGTCGCGGCCGCGATGCCCCGCGTCGGCACGAGCTGATTCCGCTCGATCGAAGCAGGATCGATCTCGTACTCGGGAATCCGTTCGATCAGCACGTCGAGCGCGACCCGGGTCTCGAGCCGGGCCACGGCGTTGCCCAGGCAGAAGTGGATGCCATGCCCGAAGGTCCAGTGGCTCTTCGCGTCACGCTCGAGGTCGAGCACGCCCGGATCCTCGAAAACCGTCGGATCGTGATTCGCCGAGCCATAGCAGAGCAGAACCTGGTCGCCGGCGGGAATCGTTCCCCCCCCGATCTCCACGTCCCGGGTCGTCGATCGGGCCAGTCCCTGGACCGGCGAGACATAGCGGAGGATTTCTTCGAGCGCGCTACTCCAACGCGTCGGGTCGTCGACGAGCTTGCGGCGCTCCTCCGGAAAAGCCGCCAACGCGATCCCGCCTCCCGCGATCATGTTCATGGTCGTGTTCTGGGAAGCGTCGTGGAGCAACGAGCAGAAACCGCCGACCTCGTCGTCCGAGAGCGGCTCGACCTCCCCCTGGTTGTGCAGGATCTGCGAGATCAGATCCTCGCCCCGATGGACCCGTCGCTCCGCGACGAGATCCGTCCAGTAGTTGCCCATCTCCTCGTAGGCACGCAGGGCCTGGTCACTGGTGAAGTCGTTGCCTGCGAGGGTATCCATGTTCCAGCGGAGGAACTGCGTGCGATCAGCCGTGGGGAGATCCATCAGCTCGCACATCGTGAGCGTAGGGATCAGCTGCGCGTACTCCGTCGAGAGGTCGAAGCGACCCGCCTCCAGGAGCGGCTCCAGGAGCTGCTCTGCGCTCTCCCTCACGCCGTCTTCGAGGGAGGCGACCCGCGCGGGCGTCAGCACGCGAGCGAGAATCGCGCGCAGCTCGTCGTGTCGCGGGGGGTCCATGTTGAAGATGTTGGGCGGAATGAGCGAGATGTCCGTATCGATCAGCGTCCCGGTCGCGGACGAGAAGGTCTGCCAGTCCGCCAAGGCGTCGTTCACGTCCTTCGCGCGCGTGAGGATCCAGTAGTGCGGCCACACCCGCGCCTCGGCGTTCGGCCTTCGATAGGCCGGCGCATGCTCCCGCAACATGGCGTACGCGGGATACGGGTCGTCGAAGGACGCCGGATCGAAGGGGTCGAAATCGAAGTCGTCGGGAAGGCTGCCGCGGCCGTTCATGTTTCCTCTCCGCTCAGGAACGGAGGACCCGACCGCTGCGGGCGCCTAGGTGCTCGTCGTTCTCGAGGATGGGCACGCCGTTGCAGATCGTGGCCCGGAAGCCGCGGCCCTTCTGGACGAAGCGCCCGGCTCCACCCGGAAAGTCGTGCACGTATTCGGGCATGCGTTCGGATACGCGTCCAAGGTCGATGACGTTCACGTCGGCTTTCTTGCCGGGCGCGAGCACGCCTCGATCGTTTGCGCCCAGGATCCGCGCGGGAGCCGAACTCATGCGACGAACGGCTTCCTCTACGGAGAAGAGCCCCTCGTCCCGCACCCAGTGAGACAGCACGAACGAACACCAACCGGCGTCCATCACCTGCCCGACGTGAGCGCCTGCGTCCCCCAGTCCGGGGAGCACGTCTCCGAGCGAGATCAGATCCGCCACCGCGCGCAGGTTGGGGTTGAACAGGCGCATGCAGAAGAGCGTCTTCCCATCGCTGTCGCGCGAGAGTCGCAGGAAGGTCTCTGCAGGCTCCTCCCCCGCGCGCTTCGACAGGGTCTCGAGGTCGCTCTCTTCGTCGAAGACGTAATTGGGAACCTCGCCGTCGCCGAGCCAGAATTTCGGCGTGTGGGCAAAGAAACCACGATCCCCCCGGGCGTCCGAAACCAACCTGGCCGCGAAGTCGGAGTCGCGAATCGCCGCGAGGCGGCCCGCGAGGTCCTTCTCGGCGAGCTCCTTCCAGCTGCCCTCGGTCCACGGCATCGTCGCCGACAGCCCGGACACGAAGCCCGAGCCGCGCGGGATCGCCACGCCGTTGACGTCGAGTCCGTCGGCGCGGAACTGCGCGATCCGATCGGTGAAGAGCCGGCCCGAACCGTCGGAGTTACCGGCGGTGATCGAGAAGAGCACGCGGTCTCCGGTCGCCTCCGCCTGCTTACGGATCAGTTCGAGCTCGCCGTCGAAGTCTCCGCTCAGGTTCAAGACGTTCTGCATGAGCCCACCGCCCACGCCCTTCACCGCCTCCGCGATCGCGACCAACTCTTCGTGGGCCGCATGGGTCCCCGGCACGTCTCGACCGTCCGGAAGGCGATGACCGATGATCCGAGAGGTCGAGAAGCCGACAGCGCCTCCCCGGATCGATTCGGCGACGACCTCGGCCATCCGGGTGATCTCGGCTTCCGTCGGTTGCTCGTCGACGGCGCGATCCCCCATGACGTAGAAGCGCACCGCGCAATGCCCGACGAGACCGGCGACGTTGATCGCGGGATCGAGGCCCTCGATCGCGTCGAGGTATCCGTCGTAGCCCTCCCAGTTCCAGGGCAGCCCACCGAGGATCGCGTCGGCCGGAATGTCTTCGACCGTCTCCATCATGTTGGCGAGGGTATCGGCATCGTTCGGTCGGACCGGCGCGAAGGTCACCCCGCAGTTGCCAAGGAGCGCCGTCGTCACGCCGTGCCAGCTCACCGGCGTCAGATAGGGATCCCATCCGATCTGGGCATCGAGATGGGTATGAATGTCGACGAAGCCCGGGGTCACCGCGTGCCCCGCTGCGTCGATCTCTCGCACGCCCTGCCCGTCGACGTCGCCGACGGCTGTGATCGTGTCGCCGTCGATCGCGAGATCGCCGTGCACGCCGGGCGCGCCCGTTCCATCGATCAACTGGCCGTTCCGGATGACCAGATCATGGCGCATCGGGGAGGCTCCTCGGAGAAATCAGTTGGCCCAAAAAGATAACGCTCCACGAACCCACGATCGAACGCGTCCGCCGCCTAGGCTCGCCCCTCCTGAAGGGGGATCACGAGCGCCACCGCGAGCGCGAGCGCGACCAGATCTCCCTGGAAGACTGCCGCGTAGCTCCCCGTCGCGTCGCGCACGAGTCCGACAGCGGGATAGACGGACATCGTGGTCAACGCGATCACCGGCCCCATCCAGCCCATCGCCCGCCCGAAATTCGCGAGGCCGAAAAGGCGCGGCACGAGCGCGTTCCAGACCGGCAGCAGCCCCCCGGTCGACACGCCGAGCAGCGCCATCGTGCCGTACAGCACCCCCACTCCCGGCTCCACGAGCAGGAGCACGAGCGCCCCCGCCGTCGCGGCGATCGCCGCGATGAACGCCAGCTTGAGGGGCACGCGATCCGCCACCTCGCCGAAGCCCAGCTTCCCCGCGACCCCGCTCGCTGCGGCGAGGGACATCATGGCGGCGATCTGGCCCGCCTCGAGGCCGCGATCGGTGAAGTGCAATCCTAGATTGAAGAGCGTCGACGTGTAGACGGAGATGAAGAGCGCGAGGGGGATCGTGAAGAGCCAGAACGCACGATGGGTCAGGATCTCTCGAGTCGACATCGCTGCATGATCATCCACCACGCCGCCCACGCCAGCGGGAGCCCGCTCGATCTCGGTTCCGGCGTCTTCCGGCGTATTCCAGAATCGGAAGAGCACCAACGGCAGCACGATCGCGACCATGGCCCCCGCGACGACCCACACCGTCGGCTGCCAACCGATCGAGGCGGCCGAGGCGGTGACGAGCGGCGGGAGCACGAAGCCCCCCGCCGACGTCCCGATCGAGGCGATCCCGAGCGCACGGCCTCGGGAGGCCGTGAAGAAACGGGAGACGACAGCGGAACCGGTCATCGGCCCACAGAGCGTCCCCGCGACCCCGAGGGCCAGCCCGCCACCCACGACGAAGAGCCAGACGTCGGGCGCGAGACCGAGAATTGCGACCCCTATGGCGAAGCTGGCCACGCCGATCGCGAGCAGGCCCTTGGCGCTCCACCCATCGACCCAGGGGCCCGCGAGCGGCCCGACGAGGAGCCCCACGGCGACATGGACCGTCAGCAGCATGTTGAGGGTCGCGGCATCGGTTTCGAAGTGCTCGATCACCGCCGGAAACAACAGCGGCAAGCTGTACTGGTAGAAACCGACTGCAAAGAACATGACCACGAAATGGGTCACGACGATCCACCAGCCTTTGTACATGCGCTTCCTTCCCGGGGCGTGCGCTCGAGTCGCCTACCCCGCTTCGCCCCAACTCAGAACCGGCGCGGTCTCAACGTACGCCGTATGGGCGAGCCAGAGATCGACGATCCGGTCCGGCATCTCGGGATCGAACCAGCGATCGATGTGGCCCCAATGGACCGGGCTCGACATGTAGTCGACCTGAAGGCCTTCGACCGTCTCGAACTCCTGCTCCCAGAGATGGGTCCAGCGCATCTCCATCGGTCCGTGGTCGGCTGACGTGAGACGGCTCCAACGCCAATTGCGAATCGCCGGGACGGCCTTGGCGAGGAGCGGCGTCTCCGCTTCGAAGCGCGCCACGTCGTCCGGGCTGGCCTCGGGCTCCACGCGAAGCCAGAGCGCCCGCTTCACGCCGACGAGCCCCGGCCGACCGAGCCCGGTCGCGAGCGTTATCGGACGCCCCAGTTCGAGCTGCTCGACACGGCCTTGCAGCGGTCCCAGTCCCTCGGCCCGCGACACGAGGGTCTCGAAAGCCTGCGCGGCCTCGGACGTCGTGAAACGAAGGTCCCAGGTCAGATCGAGTCCTCCGACCGAGAGGTCGAGATGGGGACTCGCGTGACTGTCGGCGACGCCTTCGAGCGACGCTCCGAAGGCAGCAAGGTCCCGAGCGAACTCGGCGCGGTCGCCCGCATCGGCGTCGCCCGCGATTCCGACCTGCCCCACGAACCGGAGTCCGACTTCCCCGGTCACGCGTTCACCCGTCCCGCCGCATCGAGTAGAGGGAGGGCTTCGGGCGTGGCCGCGAGGCGTCGCGATCGCGACGTGCTCCACTTCGCGTCGCAATCGGCCCAGAAGGCAATGACGTCTTCCATCGCATTCTGACTCCGCATGCCCCAGAAGCCAGCGATGCCGTCGAGCTGCCAGAGCAGCGTCACGGTCTGCGGCAGGGCGACCGCTCGCGTGGGCGGACTGACCAGCAGATGGAGCAATCGCTGCCCCCGCGCCTCGGCGCCCGGTCGGTAGTCGGACGCGAACGCGTCGAGGAACGCGTCGAGCTGTCCGTCGCGCAGGACGAGTTCATCGATCACGAAGATCGGATCGCTTCCAGCCGCTTCGTCGCCATCGCCGGTGGACTCGGCCAAGCTTCCTCCGCACCTCCTCGCGAGGTGTCCGGAAAAGCCTAGCCCGCTGGGCACGCGTAGGCGCTAGTCGTCTGGCGAAGAATCCGGCGCCTCTTCCTCGCTCGTGGCGACCGGAGCGAGGTGGGGTCGCGGCGGATCGGGCTCTTCCGGAGGCTCGTAGTTGGCCCCGCCATTCGGGAGCGCCGCCGACATATCGAGGGCCCCGACCACGATCGCTCCATCGTGCATCACGATCCGCGGCGCGCGAATGTCGCCGCCGACGATGCCGCCCTTCTGGATCTCGACGAGATCCGAGGCGACGACGTCCCCGGTGATGCGGCCATAGATCATCACGATCTCCGCATCGACGCTCGCCTTCACGTGTCCCTCGGCGCCGACCGTGACCTGGTGGTTGGCCAGGCGGACCGAACCTTCGACCGTGCCCTGGATCTCGAGATCCTCGTCGGCCACGATGTTGCCGGTAATCGTCGTCGCGCGCCCGATATGCGCCATGGGATCGACCTCCAGTTCCGGCGTCGCCGGATGATCGGGAAACAGCGGTTCGACGGCGCGCAGGTGATCCCCGCGTGCGGGTTCGTCGGATGCTTCGGTCGGGGTTTCGTCGTTCATGGATTGGACCTCGTCACACGGCGGGAGCGTATCGCCCTTGCCTTCTTCATCCATCGGCCCATAGCGGCGGGAGACGATGTCTCCGAAGACCGAGGTCTCGCTCGCCCCGGTCTCCGCGCTCGTGGACAAGACCCCTGACACGATGCCCACCTTCTGGGGCGAGGTCTCGACCGGAGGCTCCGTCGGCAGCTTCGGACTCGAGTCCTTGGACTCCCCGCCGACCTTGTTTTTCTTCTTCTTGCGCCGTTTGAACAGGCCCATCTGTCAGCTCCCTCTCGGAACGCCCTTTCGTGAGTGCTCGATCCTCGGGAAGTGTGACCTCGTGGCCTAGATTCGAGGTCGAGGGGCGTTCGATCTGCGCCTCCCCTGCAGGCGGAGCGCGACTGCCGCGCTCACTGCCCGATGCACTACGCTCGCAGAACACTCGAAGGCCCCGGGAGACTCGCATGACCCGTTTTCGCTCTCCTTCTCCTTACCTCGCCGAATCGGCGGCGTTCGCCTCCGCCGTGGTGACGCTGCTCACGGCGGTCCTCACACAGGCCGCAGAGACGGACTTTGCGCCGGCCGCCGGGGACGACTTTCCGACCGAGGTCTTCTGGGGCGACACCCACGTCCACAGCTCTTTCAGCGTCGATGCAAACTCGATGGGCAATACGCGTCTGTCGCCGGCCGACGCCTATCGCTTCGCGAAGGGTGAGGCGGTCGTCGCGAACAACGGCATGACGGCGCGACTGGAGGCGCCCCTCGACTTTCTCGTCGTGTCGGACCACGCCGAGTACATGGGCCTGCTCCCGGCGTTGCGAGCCGGGAACGAAGCGCTCCTTTCCGATCCCGTCGGGCGAAGACTCTCCGAGGCCGTCCAGGGCGATCAGGCGAGCCAGTACGCCGTCATCCAGGAGATCATCGGGAGTCTGATGGCCTCCGCCCCGATCATCGACAACGCAGACTTCAAACAGAGCATCTGGAACGAGATCACTCGGCTCGCCGACGAAGCCAACGAACCCGGTCGCTTCAGCGCGATGATCGGGTACGAGTGGAGCGCGATGCCGAGCGGAGACAACCTGCATCGCGTGGTCGTCTATCGCGACGGTGCAAACGAGGCGAAGCAGAAGGTTCCGCGGTCCTCCTTCGAGGGAGAGGATCCGGAATCGCTCTGGGCCTTCATGGAGGACTATGTCGCCGAGACCGGGGGCGACATCCTCGCGATCCCTCACAACCCGAACATGAGCAACGGCCAGATGTTCGCCCTCGAACAGAGCGACGGCCGAGCCTTCGATCGCGCCTACGCGGATCGGCGCAGTCGGCACGAGCCGATCGCCGAGATCACCCAGATCAAGGGCGACAGTGAAGCCCACCCCCTGCTCTCCCCCGACGACGCCTTCGCGGACTTCGAGAACTGGGACACGGGCAACATCGGCACGCCAGCCACCCCCAAGAAGGACGAGCAGCTCCAATACGAGTACCTCCGACAAGCGTTCAAGCACGGCCTCGGAGAAGAAGCGCGACTCGGCGTGAACCCCTTCAAGATGGGCGTGATCGGAAGTACCGATGCCCACACCTCGCTCGCCACCGGCGCGGAGAACGACTACTGGGGCAAGCTCTCCGTACTCGAGCCCGGACCGGGACGCCTCGCCCCGCCTCCCGTCCAGGAGCAGGAAGAGAGCGGCATCTACCCCTGGAGCTGGGTCGCGTCCGGATACGCCGCCGCATGGGCCCGGGAGAACACGCGCGCGGCGATCTTCGACGCCATGCGTCGCCGGGAGGTGTACGCGACGACGGGCTCTCGCATCACGCTGCGCTTCTTCGGGGGCTGGGACTACACGGAGGACGAGGCGTTCCGGTCCGACCTCGTTCGACGCGGTTATCGCGGTGGCGTGCCGATGGGCGGCGACCTCGCCCCGCGCAAAGGAGAGGACGCGAAGCCGCGTTTCCTGATCCGCGCGCTCAAGGACCCGAACGGCGCGAACCTCGATCGCATCCAGATCGTGAAGGGATGGCGGACCGCGGATGGCATCCTCCAGGAGGAAGTCCACGACGTGGCGCTCGGCGGTGAGGGACGGCGCGGACTTTTCGGGATCCGCGAGGTCGGCTCGACGGTAAACGCCGAGGACGCCACGTACACGAACTCGATCGGCGCGGCGGAGCTCTCCGCCTGGTGGGTCGACGAGGACTTCGACGCGCAAGAGCACGCGTTCTACTACGCGCGGGTGATCGAGATCCCGACGCCGCGGTGGTCCACCTACGATTCCGTGCGATTCGACGTCTCGCTCGATCCGCGCGCGCCGCGAAGCGTCCAGGACCGCGCCTACGCCTCGCCGATCTGGTACGCACCACCCGATCGACGTTAGTCGTCCACGGCCGGACCTGCTCGATTCCGCCCTCGCGGGCCCGCCCGCCGGACGGAACCTCGCCTGCTCGCGGGCAGTCCGTCGGGGACTAGCTCTTCACGTCGGCGAACTTCACCACCTCGGTCTTCCACTCGACGGGCCAGCCGCCCTCGGCGCCGACGATCCGACCGAGCATCCCGCCCTCGCTGTGACCGAGCGTGTTCAACCAGTTCTTGCAGGCCGGTCCGGGATCCTCGTGGGCGACCAGAATCTCGATCGAGCCGTCGTCCTCGTAGCGCGCGGTGAACTTGTTGACCGAGATGTCGAAGAAGCGGAACTCGAGGCTCTCCATCCAGAAATTCGAGAGCTGGAGGTTCCACGTCTGACACTCGGGAAGCTTCGGAATGTGGACCGCCAGCGCTTCGTCGGGCGCGAGCGCCCAGTGGCTCTGGTAGTAGTTGATCGTCGGATCCCCGCCGGCGGCTTGCAGGACCGCCTGGTCGTGGGACGGGAGCTGGTTCAGCGTCCGATCCTTGTAGTCGAGGGTCCACATGAGGCCGAGACCGACCGTGTTCTCGAGGAAGTTGAGCGCGGCCCCGAGCTGAGCCTCCAGCTTCTCCGGATCGAGATTGTTGTTCGGCCGCTCTGGATTCAGGCACTCGATCTCGAGCATCGCCCGCGTCTCCTTCGAGCGGTCGCCGAAGGTCTGCCGCACGACGATGTTGGTCGAGTCCTCCGTGACCTGAAGCCAGTTCTTGTCCTTCGGCTTCGCCGACATGAAGATCTCGAACGTGCCGTCGTCGTTCAGCTCGATCTGGGAAGAATCGATCTCGCCGGTGCTGACCATCTGGTCCACCGTGCCGCCCCCACCCTTCGCGCCGATCGAGAACCACGGAACCGTGCCCCGCGTTCCGAAGATCCGATAGTCGAAGCGACCGTCGATCGAGCAGTTCTCGTAGTAGTTGTCGGGGTTGTCGTTGAGGACCCCCTTCGTCTCGTCGGCCAGCCGGTAGAAGCCCGGATACTGCGGGTCGGCGTAGTCGACGGCGCGTTCGAGGCCGCCCCGAAGCAGTCGCGTCAGATAGCGGTAGCCGAGTGCGCGGTTCTGCAGGTCCGTCGGCGTTCCCTTCGCGCTGACGAGGTCCCCGGCCGCCTTGAGCCGATCGCAGAAATCGGCCCAGATCCGACCGTTCAGGATGCGTTCTTCGGATTCGCTCATTCCCATGCTCTTCTCCTGGCGCGCTTCGGCGTACGGACACGAGGAAGGTCGCGTCCGAGCCCCCTACCCTAGCGTGATGGCGGCCGCGGTCACGACCCACCCGAGCGCCCATCGACACGTCGCAGGCGCGCCGCCGCGCGCTCCGAATCGCTACGCCGCGCTCGCAGCGCCGTGACGCTGCATGTCCAGAAGCGTTACGCCGCGCGGTTCGCGGGCGCTTCGCCGGCACGCCACGCGGTGAGACCTTCGACCAGGATCCGGCCCATGCCGAGGCGTGCTTCGATCGTCGAGCTCCCGATGTGAGGCACCATGAAGACGTTCGGGAGCGCGAAGTAGCGCTCGTCCACCTCGGGCTCCCCCGCGAACACGTCGAGGGCCGCGCCGCGGATGCGACCCGACTCGAGGGCTGCGATCAAATCGTCGTCCTCGACGATGTCCCCCCGCGCGATGTTCACGACGATCAGGTCGGCGCGCGCGTGGGCGAGCAGTGCCGCGTTGACACTCCCCCGCGTCTCCGGGGTCGAGGGACAGGCGATCATCAGCACGTCGCTGTCCGCGACGAGGGCTTCGGGGGTTTCGCGAAAGCCGAAGCCACGACCGTCTCCCTCCTCGACGGGGCGGCGGTTGTGGTAGGCGATGTGCATGCCGAGGGCCTGGGCCCGGGTAGCGATGCGCTGCCCGATGTCGCCCATCCCGAGGATCCCGAGCGTCCGACCGGAGAGCTGGACGCCGACCAGCTGCTTCGGCGTCCAGTCCGCCCAGCGTCGTTCACGGATCAAGTCGATGCTCTCGGTGGCACGGCGCGCCCCCGCGAGCATGAGGAAGATCGCGTCCTCGGCCACGGAGTCCGCGAGGACTCTCGGCGTGTTGAAGACGGCGAGCGAGCGAGCCGCGGCCGCCTCGAAGTCGATGTGGTCCGTCCCGACCGAGTAGGTCGCGAGGGCGACGACGTCTTCGGGAAGCGCCGCGATCTCTTCCGCGCCCATCCGCACGTTCAGCGAGAAGAGCACCACGTCGAAGCGGGCCCCACTCGAGACGAGCCGCGCGAGTTCGTCGAGGGGGGCCGCCTCGTCCGTTGCGAAGGTCGCGTCGAACGCGTCGTCGAAGGCCGCCTCGACCTCCGCGAGGAAGCGCGTCGCCACGAAGACCCGGAACTTCGCCTCGGCGCTCACGATCGAATCACGCGAGCTGCTGACTCGTCGACGTTCGCCGCGAACCGCGCTTCCACGCCAACCAATCACGGACCTTTTCGAGCCCGAGATAGAAGACCGGCACGATCAGGAGCGTGAGCATCATCGAGGAGAACATGCCCGCTGCCGTCGCTACGGCCATCGGCGCCCGGGTCTCTCCCCCGGCCCCGAGGCCGAGTGCCGTCGGGAGGACGCCGAAGATCATCGAGAGCGCCGTCATCATGACCGGCCGCATCCGAACCGGCGCCGCCTTGCGCATCGCTTCTTCGGCAGAGAGCCCGGTATCCCGGAGCTGGTTCGCATAGTCGACCAGCAGGATCGAATTCTTCGTGACCAGTCCGACCAGCAACACGAGGCCGATCATGCTGAAGAGATTCAGCGACATGTCGAAGACCCACAGTCCGCCGAGCGCCCCGACCATCGAGAACGGCAGGGCGGCCATCACGATCACCGGTTGCGTGAAGCTCTCGAACTGCGCCGCGAGCACCATGTAGATCACGAGGATCGCGAGCAGCACCATCTGCGTGAACTGCTCACCGGCCTCGCGCATCTCCTCCGCATCACCGCTCAGCCGCAGGCTCATCGTCGGCGGAAGGACCTGCTTCGCGACTCGCTGGGCGCGCTCGATGGCCATCGACAGCGGGATCCCATCGAGATTCGCCATCAGCTCGACGCTCCGAACGCGGTCGGTCCGCGTGATGGAGGACGCCGTCGCGCTCCGTTCGATCGTGACCACGTTCCGCAGGTCGACGAGTTCGCCGGTCCGGGTTCGCACCCAGAGCTGACCGATGTCGTCGAGGCTCATCCGCTGTCCCTCTTCGAGTCGGATCCGGACGTCGTGGCGCTCCTCCCCGTCGCGGAACGTCGCGACGTCGAGTCCACCGATCATGGCGAGGACCGTCTCGGCTACGGTCGCTGCATCGATCCCGAGGGCCGCCGCCTTGTCGCGGTCCGGGACGATGAGCGCTTCGGGCAGGCCGACCCGGAGGCTCTTGTCGGTGTCCACCATTCCCCCTCCGGCGACCATCGCGTCGAGCATCAGATCCGAATAACGGTCGAGCTCCTCCAGGCTCGCGTTCCCGATGATCTCGATCTGGAAATCGCGCTCGCTCGTCGCCATCGGGTCGACGACGGAGAACTCCTGGCCGGGGATCTGCGCGAGCGCTTCACGGGTCGCGCGCATGAGCTCCTCCAGGCTCCGGCCCCGCTGCTCCCGCGGTTTCAGCCTCGCATTGAGCATGCCGTCCGACGGACCACCGATGCTCATGCTCGTCGGGCCGATCGCTGCGAACGTGGAAGCCACCTCCGGCTGGGAGAGCACCCACTTCTCGTTCTGCTTGAGGATGTCCTCTGTCGCTTGGAGAGAGGTTCCGGGCGGCGTTCGGAACTCGATGCTCATGAAGCCCGAGTCCGACTTGGGCATGAATTCGCCGTCCAGGCGCGAACCCGCCAGGATCGCGAGAGCGATCGCGCCGACGGCGATCAACGTCGTCTTACCCCGGTTACCGAGGGACCAGTCGAGGACGGAGGTATAGGTGTCTTCCAGCCCGCGGAACCAGACCTCGAGACGCTGATGAAGGCTGTCCGGGCCCCGTTCCTTCGGCGGGGGCATCCGGGAAGCGAGCATCGGGGTGAGCGTCAGCGCCACGATGAGCGAGATGATGACGGCGACCGAGACGGTCACGCCGAACTCGGTCAGGAAGCTGCCCATCTGCCCCGAAGCGAAGGCGACGGGAATGAACACGGCCGCGACCGAGAACGTCGCCGCCATCGCCGCGAAGGTGATCTCGCGCGTTCCTTCCCGCGCCGCCGACACGGCGTCCTTGCCCTCTTCACGGTGCCGCTCGATGTTCTCGAGCACGATGATCGCGTCGTCGATCACGACGCCGATCGCGAGCGTCAGCCCGAGCAGCGTCATCGTATTGAGCGTGAAGTCGAAGATCCAGATCATCCCGAACGTCGCGATCAGCGACATAGGGATCGCCGCCGCGACGATCAGCGTCGGGCGGAAGCGGCGAACGAACACGAAGACGACGACGACGGCAAGCAGGCCGCCGATCCAGAGAGCCTCGATCGTCTCTTCGAAGGACTCGCGGATGGTTTGGGAGTTATCGATGAAGCCCTCGCTCTCGACGATCTCGATTCCGTCCGGGGTCTTGTCGCGGATCTTGTCCATCCGTTTAATGAACTCGTCGACGATCGCGACCGTATTTCCGTCGGACTGTTTCTTGACGGCGATCGACAGACCGGGCTTGCCGTTCATGTGCGAGATCTTCCGTACGTCTTCGGCGCCGTCTTCGATCCGCGCGACGTCCCGAAGGCGAATGGGCGCATCCCCATCCCACGAGATGACCATCTCGCCCAGTTCCTCGACGGACCGGAACTCCGCATCGGTCTTGAGCGCCCACTCGACGGTATTGCCCTCGACGTACCCCCCCGGCTGCTCGACGTGTTCGCGGCGGAGCGCCCCGAGGACGTCGCCTACCGCGAGCTTTCGCGCCCGAAGCGAGTCGGGGTCGATCCAGATGCGGATGTTGCGTTCGAGCTCGCCGTAGATCTCGGTTCCCGCAGCACCGGGGATGCTCTCGATGAGGGGCCGGATGTGTCGATCGACGTATTCCGTCGTGTCCGTGGGATCGAGGTCCGAGGTGATCGGCGCGTAGATGATCGGGAACATCGAGAAATCGGCCTTGCCTAGAATCGGCGGATCGATGTCGTCGGGGAGCTCGTCGAGGCTCATGTTGATCTTGTCGCGCACGTCCTGTGCGGCGATGTCCACGTCGTAGTCGAGCTCGAACTCCATCATGATTCGCGCCATGCCCTGGGCCGACGTCGAATAGGTGTGATGGATGCCTTCGATCGTCGCGAAGGCTTCCTCGAGCGGGTCGACTATCTCGTCTTCCATCGTGGTCGGCGACGCGCTCTCCATCGTCACGACCACGCCTACGAATGGCATGGTCATGTCGGGGTAGCGGTCGATCCCGAGGCGCCCGAGACCGAGAATGCCGAAGGTCGCGAGGGCGAGGGTCAGCATCCATGTCAGTACAGGACGCTCGATCGAGAGATCGGAGAGACTCACGAGTCGGTCCCCCTCGGCGCCTCACCCGCAGCCACCTGCGGCCGCTGCAGACCCCGCACGACGACGGCCATGCCGTTGGCGAGACCGCCGTGGCCACGCCGCACGATCTTGTCGCCTGGACGAAGGGTGCCGCGGACCTCGACGAAGTCGCCCTCGGTCGAGCCCACCTCGACGGAGATGCGTTCCACCCGGCCCTCGTCGCCTTCCGCATCGGTCACGCGGTAGACGGACGCGCCGCCGGCGCGCTGAATCAGCGCCTCCGCCGGCACCATCAACACGTTCGGTCGCTCGGCGACGCCGAGGCTCATGCGCGCGAAGAGCCCGGGGCGAAGCAGCCCCTCACTGTTGTCGATCTCGGCCTTGATCCGCAGCGTGCGCGTGTTCGGGTCGATGGTCGGCGCGATGAACGCGACCCTGCCGTCGAAGGTCCGACCGGGAAAGGCGCCCACGCGGATCTCGACCCGCTGGCCGAGCTGGACGCGCTCGGTGTCGAGTTCGGTCAGGCTGAAGATCGCCTCGAGCGGGCTCATCGCGACCAGCTCGAAGAGCGACTTGCCGGGCTGCACGAACTCGCCGAGTTCGACGGACCGGCGCGCGACGAGACCTGCGAAGGGCGCAGCGACGGAGGAGTCGCGCACCCGGCGCTCGGCCACGCCGACCTCGGCCTCTTCCGCGCTGACCGCGGAGCGCGCGAGGGCGAGCATCGTCTCGGCTTCTTCGAGCTGCTGGATCGAGGACACGCTCTGGGAGCGGAGTTCGCGAATCCGCTTCGTCTTGCGCTGCTCGTTGGCGAGCTCGGCGCGGGCCTGAGCCAGGCGCGCCCTGGCCGCGGAGAGATCGAGCTTGCGTCGCGCCGGATCGATCTCGATCACGACCACGCCCGCTTCCACCGAGCCGCCCTCGTCGACGGTCAGCTCGGTCACGCGTCCTTCGACCTCGGCAGCGATCTCGGTGTGGAACTGCGCCTCGAGATCTCCACTCGCTTTGATCTCTTCCGAAAGCGTACGCGATTCGAGCACGTAGACGGAGACGGAGGGCAAGAGCTCCTCGACCGTCACCTGCTCCTCGGCGCAGCCGAAGCCCGAAGCCGCCACGGCGGCGAGGAGCGCGAAAGACACACCGCGGCGGCGTGCGCGATCGATCCGGGCCGGGTTCTTGAGAGACATCACGAGGGGTTCTCCATCTCGGCCATGCCGAGGAAAAGGGCATCGAGGGCGCGCTCGACGAAGCGGTCGTCGAGGATGAATTCGGGCTGCGACACGCGCAGGGAGACGAGGCCGTAGGCGAGGGCCCACAGGACGCGACCGGCACTATCCCGGTCGAAGACGCCGAGGCGCCCGCTCTCGCCGAAGCGATCCACGGCGCCGCCGATCCGGTCCTTCACGCGCCGCATCGCATCGGGTTCGCGGCTCTCGCCCTTGCGTGAGAGCGTGGTCATGAGGCGCGTGACGTTCGGGTTGTCCGCACTGAAGTGGAAATAGGCGAGGAGCATCGCCCGCAGATCCGCCTGAGCATCTCCGGTCGGCGCAACCCGCTCAAGTTCCTCGGCGAGGCGCGATACGCGCTCGTCGAGCAGCGCCTCGATCAGGCCTTCCTTGTCCCCGAAATAGTGGTAGACGGTCGGAGCGGAGTAGCCGGACCGTTCACCGAGTGCGCGGATCGAGAAATCGGAGCCGTGGCTCTCGATCACGAGAGACTCGGCCGCATCCAGAATCGTGCGGCGGGCTTCCTGGCGCCGGCGCTCGCGACGCGCCTGCTGAGGCGACCCTGCGCTCGAAGCGGGGGCGCCGGCAGACGCGTCCCTCCCAGCCTTCGGACCGTCCCCGATCACGGAGATCGGTTCGGCCGGCCGGGGGGCGCGGGCGTCCCCGGGAAGCTCCCTGGGGGACGATGAACTCATTCTGAGGGGGTCCTGTGACTTGACGGGCGGTCAGTCTGTTGACCGCCGTTATATAGCTGCCAGCCTCAGGGGCGTCAACTACGCCCCTCATCCGAGGGTAAAAGGACTCAATTCAGCTGAATCCGTTCCATCCGATGACCTCGCCTGAGTCCTTTCGATACGCCGGTTTGAAATCCGTACCGAGCGTGTAGGCAACCGGGAAGAGGCCCACCTGTGTGAAGTGTTCGGGGATCTCGAGGAGCTCGCCCAGCTCCGCCTCTCGCCAGAGGTGGCCCGTCGTCCAGGCGCTCCCGAGCCCCCTCGCCCGCAGCGCCAGCATGAAGCTCCAGACGGACTGGATGATCGAGCCCCAGGAACTCGCCTGATAGAAGCTGTTCGCCTGTTCCATCCGACCCGCAAAAACCGGTACGAGCACGGCGGGCAGGCGGTGGAAGTTCTCGCGGAGATGATCGACCGAGGTACTGATCAGATCCGCGCGCGGGACCACCGCCCCGGGATACCCATCACCCGCATCGAGCAGGGCGACGTAGTCGTCGAGCCCCGCGTTGTAGATTTCTGCGACGCGACCGACGAGCGCCGGATCGTCGACCACGATCCAGCGCCAGTTGTTCATGTTCCCGCCGTTGGGCGCCTGAAAGGCGATCTCGAGGCACTCCTGAATCAGCTCCCGAGCGACGGGACGGTCGAAATCGAGTCGCTTTCGGACCGCCCGGGTCGTCGTGAGCAGGGCATCGGGATCGAGGTCGAGCATGCGGATTCCTCTCCACCCGTCCGGCGCACCGCCCCCGGAAGCAGGGGCGCGTACCGGCGGCGACGCCGGGTCTCTGGACGGGAGGGCGATGGTGACCAATTCGCACTCGATCTGCACCATACTGACGAGAGCGCTCCGCGTGGTCCGCCCGACCCCGCCGAGCGCCTGATCCTCACGAGAACCGCGGCCCCGCGGATCTCGCCGACGAAGCGGTTTCGTCGCCCGGAATCGCCGGAGCTCTCGAATAACATGCCTCCGATCCGACGCCTCCTGATCGCCAACCGCGGCGAGATTGCCCTTCGCATCGCGCGTACGGCTCGCGAGCGGGGCATCGAAACCGTCGCCGTCCACGCGCCGGAAGACGCTGAGCTCGCGACGGTCTACGGCACGGATCGCCTCGTCGCCCTCTCGGGTCGTGGAGCTGCAGCCTATCTCGACCCGGCGGAGTTCATCCGTATCGCCCGGGCCGAAAGCTGCGACGCGCTCCACCCCGGCTACGGCTTCCTTTCCGAGAGCGCGGACCTCGCGCAGGCCTGCGCCGACGCCGGCCTCACCTTCGTCGGCCCGAGCCCCGACGCGCTCTCCCTTTTCGGAGACAAGGACGCGGCCCGCACCCTCGCGACCGAGCAGAACGTGCCCGTCGTACCGGGCATCGCGGCTCCCGCTTCGGTCGACGACGTCGAGAGGTTCCTGGCGGAGCAACCGGAAGAGACCACGATCCTGTTGAAGGCGGTTTCGGGCGGGGGCGGGCGCGGAATGCGCCGCGTCGCCCGCGGCGAAGACGTGGCCGCGAGCTTCGAGCGGTGCGCCTCGGAGGCGGAGCGCGCCTTCGGCGTCGGCACGCTCTACGCGGAGCGACTCGTCGAACAGGCCCGCCACATCGAGATCCAGATCGTCGCCGACGCGAGCGGCGCGGTCGGCCATCTCTGGGAGCGCGACTGCTCGCTCCAACGCCGGCACCAGAAGCTCGTCGAGATCGCGCCCGCCCCGGAGCTCCCCGAGGCGCTCCGCGACCGACTGATCGAGGCGGCCCGCGCGCTCGCGAAGGCCGCGGGCTTCGTCGGCGTCGGCACCTTCGAGTTCCTGATCGGTGAAGGCGGCGAAGCCTTCTTCATGGAGGCCAACCCGCGTCTCCAGGTGGAGCACACGGTGACCGAGGAGATCACCGGAGTCGACCTCGTCGACGTCCAGCTCGCCCTCGCCGAAGGCCGTTCACTCGCCGACCTCGGACTCGACACGCCGCCGCCGACACGCGGTCGCGCAGTCCAGCTTCGCGTCCTCGCGGAGATCCTCGATGCCGACGGTGAAGCGCGACCGAGCGTCGCCACGATCACCACCTGGCGCCCGCCGAGCGGGCCCGGGATCCGCCTCGACGCCGCGATCCGGGAAGGCCTGGCGCCCCACCCCGCTTTCGACTCGCTGATCGCCAAGCTGATCGTGTCTGCGGAGGGCGACCCGTCCCGCCTCCCCGCACGCCTGGCCCGCGCCCTCGAGGAGTTCCGGGTCGAAGGTCCTGAGACGAACCTCGACTGGCTCGCGGCCGTCGTCGCGCGCCCCGAGACGCTCTCCGGTGAGGCGACCACGGGCTTCGTCGGGGATCACGCCGCGGCCCTGGCGGAAGCCGCNTCGGCGCGNCGGGCAGCNCGGGCCGAACGCGACGACCNGGCGAACGACGNAAGCGCGACNCGNCCGGNCGCGNTGANGGAGCCCGTGCTGGCGGACGGACNAGCCGCGATCCGAGCCCCNCTGATCGGCACCGTCCTCGAATGGAACGTCGAGGTCGGCGATGCGGTTCAGGTGGGCGACGCCCTCGCCGTCCTCGAATCCATGAAGATGGAGCACGTGATCGAAGCGGGGGCGAGCGGAACGGTCGCAGCCTGCTTCGCCGAGATCGGCGACGTCGTTGCCGAACACCAGACGCTGCTCGCGATGGCCGTCGACGGAGACGCCGACGGGTCCGACTCGGCGCGGGCCGAGATCGACCTCGACGCGATCCGCCCCGACCTCGAGGCCCTTCGCGCACGCGAGGCGCTGCTCCAGGACGCCGCCCGACCGGAGGCCGTCGAGCGCCGCCGATCCCGCAGCCAGCGCACCGCCCGAGAGAATCTCGCCGCAGTCTGCGACGAGGGAAGCTTCTCCGAGTACGGCGGCCTCGCGATCGCCGCGATGAAAAAGGTTCGCCCCGTCGAGGAGCTCCAGGCGAAGACGCCCGGCGACGCCATCCTCACCGGCACCGGCCGCGTGAACGGGGACCTCTTCGATGCCGAGGCGGCGCGCTGTGCGCTGCTCGTCGTCGACGCGACGGTCCTCGCCGGCACCCAGGGATTCTTCCACCACAAGAAGATCGACCGCATCCTCGAAGTCGCCGAACACGGCGGAATGCCGGTGATCTTCTACCCGGAAGGCGGCGGGGGGCGACCGAACGACACGGACGCCAGCGACGTATTCGTCGCCGGTCTCAACATCACGAGCTTCTCGGCCTTCGCAAAGCTCTCCGGCAAGGTGCCCCGGGTCGCGGTCGTCTCTGGCTACTGCTTCGCGGGCAGCGCGGCCTTCGCCGGCTGCGCGGACGTGATCATCGCGACGAGGGACGCGTGCCTCGGCATGGGCGGCCCCGCCATGATCGAGGGCGGCGGCCTCGGCGTCTATGCGCCGAAGGAGATCGGCCCCTCCTCCGTGCAGGCTCGGAATGGCGTGATCGACGTGCTCGTCGAAGACGAGGAAGAAGCCGCCGTCGTCGCCAAGCAGTACCTCTCGTATTTTCAGGGCGCGACCACAGACTGGGAGGCCCCGGATCCGCGCATCCTGCGTCACGTGATCCCGGAGAACCGCCGCCGGATCTACGACGTGCGCGAGCTGATCGCCGGACTGTGTGACCTCGCCAGCATCCTCGAACTGCGGCGCGCGTGGGCTCCGGGCATGATCACGGCCCTCGTCCGAATCGCCGGGCGACCGGTCGGGCTGCTTGCCAACGACCCGATGTACCTCGGCGGCGCGATCGACGACGAAGGCGCCGAGAAGGCGGCCCGCTTCCTGCAGCTCTGCGACGCCTTCGGCCTCCCGATCGTCTCGCTCTGCGACACCCCGGGCTTCATGGTCGGCCCCGACATCGAGGAACGTCAGCAGGTCCGCAAGGTCTCGCGGCTCTTCACCGTCGGCGCGAACGTCTCGGTCCCGCTCTTCTGCGTCATCACTCGCAAGGGCTACGGACTCGGCGCCCAGGCGATGGCCGGCGGCGGGTTCACCGCCCCCTTCGACACGGTCGCCTGGCCCACCGGCGAGATCGGCGGGATGGGCCTCGAGGGCGCGGTCAACCTGGGCTTCAAGAAGGATCTCGACGCCTGCGCGACGGACGAGGAGCGCAACGCCCTCTTCGAGAAGCTCGTCGGCGTCATGTACGACAAGGGCAAGGCGCTGAACGCGGCAGCAGCCCTCGAGTTCGATGCCGTGATCGACCCGGCGGAGACCCGGGACCGGATCCTTCGCGGACTCGGTGCCTTCGGGCCGATCTCGAGGGGGCAGCGCAACTTCGTCGACACCTGGTAGCCGCGCGGCGCGCGCGGCCGATCAGACTTCGCCGAATTCCTTGGCCTTCATGGCCTGATAATCCTCGATCGGCCGGAACTCGGGATCGTTCTCAAACTTCGCCTTCACGTCGGCGAGCACGTCCTCGTCGGACATCGTCGGGTCCCAGCCCTGCCCGGCAGGCTGACGCACGTGCCAGGGCGAGTCGCAGAAGATCTCGATGCCGTTGTCTTCGGGATCGGCGAAGTAGACCGAGAGCGCGTTTCCGTGGGTCAGCGGTGCGTGGGCCTTCACGCGATCGTCCTGAGCGACCTTTTCGATCATGGCCTTCACGTCCGCGATCGACTCCACGCGGAACGCGTTGTGATCCAGGCTCGTCGCCTCTTCTTCTGGGCGCGTCTGCACGAACGCGATCTGGTGATGGTCGCTCGAGCTTCCGCTCATGAAGACGATCTCCGGACTGTCGCCTCCCATGATCGCGCCACGATCCGCCACGACGAAGCCCAGGGTGTCCTCGTAGAACGAAACCATGGTGTCCATGTCGCGGACCTTGAGCACACAGTGCGACCAGCTGATCTTCATCCTCGGGATCTCTTTCGAGCGCTAGGCGCGCTGTGCGCCGCGAACGAGGCGCCCCGGGAGCGCCCCCGTGTGTTCGCCGTTGCGGAACGTGACCTCTCCGGACACGACCGTCGCCTCGTACCCCCTCGCCTTCTGAATGAAGCGCGGAGCACCGGCGGGCAGATCCGTCGCGATCTCCGGGAGCGCATTCTCGAGCGCGTCCAGGTCGATCACGTTGAGGTCCCCCTTCTTGCCCGGCTCGAGGGTTCCTCGATCGTCGAGGCCGTAGAGCCCCGCCGTATCCGCGGTCATCTTCTTGACCGCCTGCGCGATCGGCAGCCGCGGCCCGCGGGTCCGCTTCTTGACCCAATGCTCGAGGAGCGAAGTGGTCATCGAGGCGTCGCAGATCGCGCCGCAATGGGCGCCGCCGTCGCCGAGCCCGAAGGCCGTGCGCGGGTGCTCGAGCATCTCGCGCACGCACTCCAGGTCGTAGTCGCTGTAGTTCAAGAGCGTGAGCATGAGCAGCTGTTTGCCGTCGAGCTCGAGCAGCCAGTCGTAGAGCAACTCGAAGGGATCGACGCCATCGCGCTCGGCGATCGCCTTCAGACTCTCCTCCGGCGGCGGCTCGTAGTTCGGCGGATCGCCGAGTCGGAAGATCTTGTCGATGCCGTTCTCGATCATCTCGACGACGACCTTGATCTGAGGGATCGCGTAGAACGATTCTTCAGCGAGGATCTGCGCACGCACCTCCGGCTTGCGAAGCTCCGCCACCCTCTCCTCGAGGGAGAGCTCGCCCATCGCCATGTAGGTCGGCCGGAAGCTGAACGGGTGGAAGGACTGGTGACCGATCAGGAGCGTGTTCGGCCGCGCCGACACCTGCGGCCGGAGATCTGCGCCGTCGGCGTTGGCCTCGTCGACGAGGTCGAGGAGGCGCTTCCAGTCCTTCGGGGCCACGTCGTGCTGGACGAGGGCGAACGAGACTGGACGCTGGATCTCCTTCGAAAGCCGCCCCATCCAGTCCATCTCCTTGTCGGGCGCGGACATGTCTTCGCCCTGGATCCCAGCCGGGGCGAGCTCGACGATGCCCTCGCCGAGCTCCCCGAGAACCCGGGCGATCCCGAAGATCTCGTCCTCGGCACCGTGGGTGCCGGGGACGACCTCCCCGTCGACGGCGCGGTGGACGATCGTGCGGGACATCGAGAAGCCGAGGGCCCCTGCAGCGATCGCCTCCTTCACGATCGCAGCCTGCCCTTCGATGTCGCCCGGCGTCGCAGGTTCGTTCTTCGCGCCGCGCTCGCCCATCACATAGGCCCGAACGGCCCCGTGCGGGACCTGCGTCCCGACGTCCATGGCGTACTGCCGGCCCTCGAGGGCATCGAGGTACTCGGGGAAGCTCTCCCAGTTCCAGTCGATGCCTTCGTGGAGGGCGGTTCCAGGAATGTCCTCGACGCCTTCCATCAGGCCGATCAGGAACTCCTGCTTACCCGGCGCGACCGGCGCGAAGCCGACGCCGCAGTTTCCCATCACGAGCGTCGTCACCCCGTGCCAGGCCGTCGGCGTGAGGAGCGAATCCCAGGTCGCCTGTCCATCGTAGTGGGTGTGGATGTCGACGAAGCCGGGGGTCACGATCCGCCCGGTCGCATCGATCTCTTCCCGCGCCTCACCTTCGACTTCACCGACCGCGGCCACGCGCCCGTCCGCGACCGCGACGTCGCCCACGAAAGGCTCGCGCCCGGTGCCGTCGACGATGGTGCCGCCTCGAACGATCAGATCGAACATGTCCGTCTCCTCGTGTATTTCAGGTTCGTCGCAGAGCGACTTTCAAGCGGGGACCGCGACCTGGAGGGCGTCGCCCTCGCTGCGGACCGCATAGCAGGTTCCGGGACGTCGGATCGGCATGCCCTGGGGCGAGCCGTCGCGGACGTCCATCAGCCCACCGTGAAGCGGGCACTCGAGAAGCGTACCCCGGATGAGAGCGCCGGCCATCGAGACCCGGACGTGGGGGCACTGGTCGTGAAGCACGTAGGGCGTCCCGGCCGCATTACAGAGCAGCAGCGCGAGATCGCCGACCTCGAACGTGGCCACCTGCCCTTCCGCCGGGATCTCGATCGGTACGTCGACCCAGCGCAACTCCGCGTCAGGGCCGGGATCAGGCACCGCCGTCCGCCGCCCGACCGCGCTCGAGGTACTCGTCGAGCGTCCGGTGATGGTGAAGGATGCGGACCTCCTGCTCCCCCAGATGGAGATCCTCGAAGGCGCGCGAGTTCATGCCCGCCTGAATCCGCGGCAGGTTGTAAAGATCCTCGTCGAGCAGGTCCCCCCCGTCGCAGACGCCGTCCAGGGTGTCGCCATTCGCGGTCGAGAAGAAGCATTTCTCGGGCCGGGGCACGTCGACGGCCGGCGCGTTCATGAGGTTCCAGAAGTCGAAGTACATCTTGTTCGGATCCGTCGGATGGGGCCGGTGGGTAAACACCCAGGTGAAGAGCGCGTGGGTGTTGAAGGTCATGTTCGGGAACACGGTGTAGTGGAAGTCGTCGCAGAGCTGCGCCTCGTTCAGGTCATCCAGGTTCGCACCGAGGGACGGAGCGATCTTCCTCTGCTGCTCGGCGAAGGCCGTGCGTGCCTCTTCCGGGGTCCCCTCGAAGTCGGTGATCCCGACCCTCGAGAGAAACATCTCCTTGATTTCCGGGGTGACCGTATTCGCGCCGGGATGGCGCAGACTCGCCTGAACCTCCGGGAAGATCATCCGCGTGTGCTTGTCGTAGCAGTCGTAGAGGGTCCGGGTGTCGTCGCTGAAGGCGAGGGTCCATGTGTGGGTCGCCGCGAGGTGATAGGCCTCGTTGAAGGCATCGACGCTCGTCTTCCAGTTGCACTCGATCTCGATCGTCGCGTCGAACGAGACTTTCCAGTCCTCGAAGTGGTAGGGATCGAGGTGCTCCGGGATCACGCCGAGGTAGTTGCTAAGCGGCTCGGCTTCGGGGTCGAGGTTCACGAACACGAAGCCTGCCCAGGTGTCGCAGAGCACCGGGCGGAGCGAGAGTTTGTCCGTCGGCACGCCCTGCGGAAAGCACTCGGGATCCTGCGCATCGAGGAGCGCCCCGTCGATCCCGTACTCCCAGCCGTGAAAGAGGCAGGAGAACTTCTCCGCGTGTCCGCGCCCGGGCTCTCGCAGGCGATTGCCGCGGTGCATGCAGACGTTGTAGCGAGCGCGAATCGAGCCATCGGGCTGCTTGATGACGAGGATCGACTCCGGGCCGAGTTCGAAGGTGAAGTAGTCCCCGGGCCGGTCGAGATCCGAGGCCCGCCCCGCGCAGACCCAGGTCTGGGTCCACATATGCGCCCACTCCTCGGCGGCGAACTCGGCGCTCGTGTACCGGGACTTCGGGATCGGCGCGTACTCGACCCCGGGATCCGGGGCGCGTTCCATCGGGGTCGCGAGCGGGGTCGAAGCAGCCATGGGGGGTCTCCAGCGCGGGTCGGGCACCCACGGCGACGGGCCGAGGGCGCGAGGCCCCGATCCTAGAGAGGGACGCCCGAGGCCGTCAATCGAGACACGCCGAGGCCCGCTGCCCACTTCGAAGGCAACCGTGCTGATCGCTGCCCACCCTGTGGGCAGCGATCGTGGGGCGTCGCGCGACGGCCCATCCGAGCCGCCGCTGAGACGGAGCACAGGCGACTCCCAGCCCGATTTTGACGCGAGCGAGGCATTGAGTCCCCGGTCCGCCTTTGGCACAGTCGTTGCTTCTCCGGCGGAGTGTGGAGTTCGAACCAGGCCTTCTCCGCAGCCCCCCACGTGCGTCGACGATTTCGTCGACCCGCGGGCGTCTGCGACGACGGTCCGGTGAGAGAGACCCGGAAGTGTGTGCGGGATGGCTCGATCGAGCCGCCCGTTGCGCAGGGGGCGCCTCCGCGATCGTCCTGTGAACGCACCTGAAGGCGCTCCCAGCAATCCAACCCGAACCGACCGAGCCCGCCGCGCCGAAGCGCCCGAGCGAAGTCGCTTCACCCAATCGAAAAGATGGAGGTCCCCCCGAAATGGGTACCAAGGCCAAGCTCGAATACATCTGGCTTGATGGTTACAAGCCGACCCAGAGCCTGCGAAGCAAGACGAAGGTCGTCGAGGACTTCTCGGGCAACCTCGAAGACTGCCCGATGTGGTCGTTCGACGGTTCCTCGACGGAGCAGGCTGAAGGGGGCTCCTCCGACTGCCTGCTCAAGCCGGTCGCCTGCTACCCGGACCCGGGCCGCAAGAACGGCTTCCTGGTCATGACCGAGGTCCTCAACCCGGACGGAACGCCGCACGAGACCAACGGTCGCGCGACGATCGACGACGAGGACTCGGACTTCTGGTTCGGCTTCGAGCAGGAATACTGCATCTGGGACAACGAGAACGAACGCCCGATCGGCTTCCCGGTCGGCGGCTACCCCGCTCCCCAGGGCCAGTACTACTGCTCGGTTGGCGCCGCGAACGCCGTCGGTCGAGAGATCATCGAAGAGCACCTCGACCTCTGCCTCGATGCCGGCATCAACGTCGAAGGCATCAACGCCGAGGTGATGTGCGGTCAGTGGGAGTACCAGGTGTTCGCCAAGGGCGCCGCGAAGGCCGGCGACGAGACCTGGGTCTCTCGCTACCTCCTCGAGCGAACGGCGGAGCGCTACGGCTACTCGATCAACTGGGAGCCCAAGCCGATCAAGGGCGACTGGAACGGTTCGGGTATGCACGCGAACTTCTCCAACGAGCTGCTCCGCACCTGCGGTGACCAGGCCGTCTACGACCAGGTCTGCAAGGCCTTCGAGCCCGTCGTCGCGGACCACATCGCGGTCTACGGCGCGGACAACGACCAGCGCCTCACCGGTCAGCACGAGACGCAGTCGATCGACCAGTTCAGCTACGGCGTCTCCGATCGCGGTGCTTCGATCCGCATCCCGATCGCGACGGTCGAGAACGGCTGGAAGGGCTGGCTCGAGGATCGTCGCCCGGCGTCCAACGCCGACCCGTACAAGGTCGCGTCGATCATCGTGAAGACCGCCAAGGCGGCCTCGGCGGGCATCAAGGCCTGATCGCCTGCCCGTCTCTCTCTAGAGAGAACGCGAGAGATGAAAGGGGCGTCCGGACTTCGGTCCGGGCGCCCTTTCTGATTCGCGGACTAGACCAACACCAGCTCTGGGTGAAGCGCCTTCCCGCTCGCCCCGTCGAGCTCGATCCGTTTCCTCGCGTTCAGGACCGAAGAGCCGATCGCCGCGATGCGAATGTCGCCGAAGGGCGTACCGCCCACCCGATTGTTGATCATCGCGACGGAGAGGCGCCGCGACGGATCGGCCCAGGCGCCGGACCCCCCGAAGCCGAAATGCCCGAAGCCGGTCCGCAGTCCGCCCTTGTAGGTGAAGGCCGTGTGGTAGCCGAGGCGCCAGTACATCCGGACGGGCAGGACGCGATCGGGCGTCTTGACCTGGACCTCGCTCATCCGCCGAATCGCCGACGGCGAGAGCAACCGGACGCCGTCGAGGGCCCCCTCTTCCGCGATGGCGGCGTAGAGGCGCGCGAGGGAGCGCGCGGTGAAGAGCCCGTTCGCGGCGGGAACCGGGACGTCGAGGATCCGGTCGTCGTCGAAGAGCGCCTCGGCGCCATCCGGCGGGACGAGCGCATCGAGCAGATGCTTCACGTCGAGGCGCGACCCGATCAGCCGGTTGAAGCGGGTGAGGTTCGTCGCCGTCCGATCCGAGAAGATCCACTCCATGATCCCGGGACGGGACGACCCGGGCCGGCTCGAGAGCTGAGCCGCGCGCGCCTTCGCCTCGGGCGGCGCGCCGATGTAGATGCCGTCGAGGCCGAGTGGCTCCTCGAGTTCTTCGCGGATCACGTCGCCGAGCGGTCGGCCGGCCACCCGCTGGATCAGCTCGCCCGTCAACCAGCCGTAGGTGAGCGCGTGATAGGCGCTATGCGACGTCGCGCGGGCCTCGGCACCGGCCAATCGATCCGTCATGTACTCCCAGTCGAGGATGCGATCGCCCCGGTCGATCAGGGTCCGGATCCGGGACAGCCCCGCGCGATGGGTCATCAGGTCGCGCACGCTGATCGTGCCCTTCCCGTTCGCGCCGAACTCGGGCCAATACCGCGCGATCGGGTCGTCGTAATCGAGCTCTCCCCGATCGACGAGCTGGTTGAGTAGCGTCGACGTGATCCCCTTCGACGTGGAGAAGGACATCGACATCGTGTCCTCCTGCCAGGGCCGACCGTGCTCGTCCCGCACCCCGCCCCAGAGATCCACGACTTTCCGACCCTCGTAGTAGACGCAGACTGCGGCCCCGCCGCCACTCGCGTCGATCTGACGTTCGAAGGCTTGGGCCACCGGCCAGAAGGCCGCGGCCACGGATCCCGATATCGACATGTCACCCCCCGGTGGTCCGCACTGCTCCCGCAGACAGGTCGACGATAGCCACGGAGCCAGTGCGGCCACACTCCCTCGAAAGACCTTTCGCCCTCGCCCGGCCCCTCGGCGCTTGACACGCCGCGGTGTCGCGGGTTCTCTTAAACCACCGATCGAGGGAGGAGGCGGACGATGCGCATCCTCGTCACCGGCGGCACCGGCTTCATCGGCTCGCATACCGTCCGCGCCCTGCTCGCCGCAGGGCACGCGGTGAAGCTGCTCGTGCGCAACGAAGAGAAGGCACAGAGACTCTGCACAGACAGGCCCGAGGTGCTCGAGGATCTGGTCGTCTGCAAGATCACCTCCCGTCGACGCGCTGCGGGAATGCAATGGACTCGTACACACCGCCGCACCGGTTGCCCTTGCCGTGTCCCGCGCCGAAGCGCAAAAGGTCGCGCGGGACAACCTGCGCTCGGTCCGGCTGCTGATCGCCCGCGCCCTCGAAGACGGACTCGAGCGCGTCGGCCATCTCTCGACGACCGCCCTCGTCGATACCACCGGCCTCGAGGTCGCGAACGAAGACGCTCCGGTCGTGAAGGGCGACGACACCGATGCGCTCTCGAAGACCGCACCGGAGAACCACCTCCGTTCGCTTCAAGACGAGGGAGCGCCCCTCTCGATCGTCTATCCGCCGGGCGTGATCGGGCCCGACGACCCCGGCTTGTCGGAGGCGATGCGCAGAATCCAGCAGATAATGCAGGCGAGCGTGATGATCACCAGCTCCGGCTTCCAGACCGTCGACGTGCGGGACCTCGCCGCGCTGCATACCGCGTTGATCGAGCGCACTCCCCCTCGACGCGGCCGCTACATCGCCACCGGCCGCTTTCTGCCGTGGGAGGAGTGCGCAGAGCTCCTCGACCGCGCCGCGGGCATCCGGTTGCCGCGCGCGAAGATCCCGGGCCGCGCGGGCCGCTTCTTCGGTCGAGTGGGCGACCGATTGCGCCCCTTCTTCGCCGAGGACCCCGCCCTCTCGCGCGAGGCCACGCGGCTCGCGACCCAGTGGGTCGCGTTCGACGCCAGCCGAGCGGAGTCCGAACTCGGCGTGGTGTTCAGGGATCCGGTCGAAACGCTGATGGACACCGTCCGCTGTATGGCGGCGAAGGGTCATATCGACGAGGGTCGCGCGCTCCGTTTCACGCATCCCGGTCGGGGGCGACAATCGGCTGCGCGACCGGAGCCCTGAAAGCCGCGTCCAGGGTCGGGGATTCCCGGAGAGCCCCTTCCGCGCGCCGCCTCAGATCCATACGGGCTCGACGAGCGAAGGGCGATCGAGTCCCCGATCGCTGGGGAATCCGGGTCTGATTTTTCGGCGGCGACGATCTAGTCTGAGCGCGTCCGGTCGGACGCGTGCATCTTGCGCGTGGCCGACCCTCGCCAGAAGGAGCCCTGATGTCCGACTCTCCGTCTTCCGCCGCCGGCGCGGCCAGAATCGAGCCCCGCGTCGTCCGCTATGGGGGTGCCCTCTTCGATCAGAACGAGATCGACCGAGTGAACGCGCAGCTCTCCGATCCGATGGGGCTCGTCCCGGGCCAGCAGGTCATGGCCTTCGAGGCGCGCGTCGCCGAGTACATGGGCAAGCAACACGGCGTGATGGTCAACTCGGGCTCGTCCGCACTGATGATCGCCATGAAGCTCGCGAACCTGCCCCTCGGCAGCGAGGTCATCACGCCCGCCCTCACCTTCTCCTCCGACGTCGCCTCGATCTACCACGCGGGCTACACGCCGGTCTTCCTGGACGTCGGACTCTCCGACTACCAGGTCCGGGTCGACCAGATTCCGGACGTCGTGAGCGACAAGACCCGCGCGATCCTGATCCCGGATCTGGTGGGGGGCATCTGCGATTGGGACCTCGTCCGCAAATACGCCGACGAGCACGACCTCTTCGTGATCCACGACTCCGCGGACACCCTCGGCGGATCGCTGCGCGGCACGAAGACCGCGACGCGCGCCGACATCTCGATCACGAGCTTCTCGATCTTCCACATCATCACTGCCCTCGGAAACGGCGGGATGGTCTTCTTCGACGACGACAAGTACCTGGATCGCGCGCTCCACCTGCGCGCCTGGGGCCGGTCGTCGGAGAAGTACATGTGGGGCACCCAGATGGACAACAGTGACGGGCGCTTCCTCGAGACCCTCGACGGGGTCGAGTATGACGGCCTCTTCATCTTCGAAGAGAACGCCTATGGCTTCATCCCGAACGAATGCGGCGCCGCATTCGGTCTCGGCCAAATGGACAAGATCGACACGCTCTGGAAGCTCCGCGAGGAGCGCTTCCAGTGGCACACGGAGTACCTGAAGAAGCACGAGGACAAGTTCATCCTGCCGACGATCCTCCCGGACACCGAGACCACCTGGCTCTGTTATCCCGTCCAGCTCCGTCCGGAGACCGGCCTCAGCCGACGCAAGCTCCAGCAGCAGCTCGAGGACTCAGGCATCACGAGCCGCGTGATCTTCTCCGGCAACATCACGCGTCACCCGCAGCTCAAGAACCACGAGTTCCGGATCCACCCGGACGGGCTCGGCGCCTGTGATCAGATCATGGAGCACGGCATCATGCTGCCGTGTCATCCGACGATGACCCGCGAAGACTGCGAGTACGTCTACCAGGTGATCGAGGACTTCCTCGAAGCCGGCGGCGAAGTCACCGTCGAAGAGCGCGTCGTCTAGCGACGCACGAAGAGAGGATTCGAGATGACCGAAGACCACCCCGCGATGGTCGCCGCGCGCGGTTCCTGGAAGGCCGCGCAGGCCGGCGACAAGCAAGCCTGGCTCGACCTGATGGCCGACGACGTCCTCGTCGAGGACCCGATCGGCGTGGCGCCGACCAACCCGACCGGCCAGGGCGTCCACGGCAAGGCCGAACTCAGCGGATTCTTCGACGCCAATATCGGACCGAACGATCTGACGATCGAGGTCCGGGACTCCCGGACGGCGGGAATGGAGTCCGCCCATCACCTCACGTTGACCACGAAGTTCCCCAACGGGGTGACCGCACGGGTCTCCGGAATCTTCACGTATCGCGTGAACGAATTGGGCAAGCTCACGAATCTACGGGGTTTTTGGGAGATGGCCGACATGGCCATCGAGCAGCCCGCTAACGACTGAACCAGGAGAAACGGACATGGCCGAGAAGACCCGCCGCGAACGCGGCCTCGAGATGATCAAGAAGGTGTATGCAGGAGACGTGGTCACGCCGCCGGAGGGCAATGTCTTCACCGACATCATGCTCGAGCAGGTCTTTGCCGAGCAGTGGGCGCGGGACCAGATGTCGATCCGCGACCGGCGAATCCTGCTCCTCGGAATCATCGCCGAGAAGGGCGAGACGATGACCTTCGGCATCCAGGTCAAGGCGGCGCTCAAGAATGGGGAGCTCGAACCGGACGACGTGCGGGAACTCCTGCTCATGGTCGCGCAGTACTCGGGCTATCCCCGGGCGGCCGCGCTGATCGGCATCGTCGAAGAGAAGATCGCCGAAGTTGCCAAAGAGAAGGCGGCGGGCTGAAGCCGCTAGGCGCGCCGCTTCGCCGCCGACCCAGGGTTCGACGCTGCGCGGATGGACCTGCCTATACTTCTCGCACCGCGCCCGCCTGGCCCGGTTCGCCAATAAGGAACGCCCATGTCCGACCTCGTGACCATCGACATCAAGGACAACGTCGCCGACGTCCGCTTCAATCGCCCTGAGAAGATGAACGCCATCAATCCGGACATGTGGAAGGCGATCTTCGAAGCCGGTGCGTCTCTCGAGAACGACCTCGACGTCCGCGCCGTCGTCCTCTCGGGCAACGGTCGCGCCTTCTCGGCGGGCCTCGACATGGAGAGCATGCAGGGGACGGCCAAGCGGTCGAAGGAGGCTCCGGGCTTCGGCGACTCCCTCGGCGCCCGCGACGGCAAGACCTTCGCGAATGCGTTCCAGCGCGCGGCGATCATCTGGAAGAAGCTCCCGATGCCGGTGATCGGCGCGATCCACGGCGTGGCGTTCGGCGCCGGCGCTCAGCTCGCCCTCGGACCCGACATCCGCTTCGCCGCGCCGGACATGCGCTTCTCTGTGCTCGAGATCAAGTGGGGCCTCATCCCCGACGTCGGCATCACACAGACGCTCCGCGACGTCGTCTCCCTCGACGTGGCGAAGGAGCTGACCTGGACCGGCCGCGTCCTCGACGGCCCCGCCGCCAAGGAACTCGGGATCGTCACCCACGTCACCGAGACGCCTCTCGAAGACGCACTCGCGCTGGCCCACGACATCGCGAGCAAGAGCCCCGACGCGATTCGCCGCGGAAAGCATCTGCTCGAGGCGAGTTGGTACGCGGACGCCCAGACGGGCCTCGAACTCGAGTCGCGGCTGCAGGGCGAACTGATCGGTTCACCGAACCAGATCGAGTCGGTCAAGGCGGGCTTCGAGAAGCGCGCTCCCGTCTACCAGAACCCGACCGGGTAGCGATCGATGGCCGAAAACGCCACGACCAGTCGGGAGGCGCTCCGCGACTTCCTGTCGCTGATCGAAGAGGTCGACCGCGACTTCCTCTCCGAGGAACGCCGCGTGACCGAGGCAGCCGACGTCGCCGAAGGGGAGCACATGCTGCTGCACCTCGTGAAGGCCGCCCTCGACGTCTGGGTCGACAACGACGCCGCGCGCCCGCGCTTCGCACCTCTTGCCAGCCCCGTGCTCAAATGGGGCGGTGAAGGGGCCGACAATCCGGCCCATTGCGCGCCCCTCGACCCGTCCCGCCGCTACCGGATCCGCGGTCGCATGCAGGGCGAGGCCTACATCAGCTTCACCGTCTATACGGGCAAGGCCGAGGGCGACTGGAACGACGGCGTGATCTCGGCGCTCAACCACACCGAGTTCGAGATCGCGACGGACGGCTCCTTCGAGATCGACATCCTTCCGGAGGAAACCCCGGGCGCGCTCCACATGGAAGCCGGCAAACCGAACTGCGTGATCTCCCGTCACTACTGGGAGGACGCAATCTGCGGCATGGCTGATCCGAGCAAGCGCGTCGAGCTCGAGATCGAGTGCCTCGACGAGCCCGGTTTCCCCCGCCCGCTCGGCCCGGACGGTCTGGCGAACAAGCTGGCCGCGGCACGGAACTTCATCCATGGGCAGACCCTCGCCCGCCCTGCGACGCCGGATCCGAGCCAGCAACCCGAGTGGTTCTCCCTCGTACCGAACACGCTGCCCAAGCCGATGAAGTGGATCCCCAGCGAAGGCGGCGGCGCGGGCGCCGTCGATAACGCCTACTGCGCCGGCCTCGTGATCCTGGGCCCCGACGAGGCGCTCGTCGTCGAGGGGCGATGGCCCGAGTGCGTCTACGCGAACGTGATGTTCTGGAACCGCTTCCAGCAGGCCCCGGACTATCGCTACCGATCGTGCTCGCTCAATCGAAAGCAGATGGAAGCGGACGACGCGGGGCGTTTCCGGTTCGTCGTCGCCCACGAAGATCCGGGCGTGCCGAACTGGATCGATACGGAGGGACACGCGGCCGGTACGCTCTATTGGCGCTTCCTCCTGCCGGAGGGCGAAATCGAACAGCCGCGCTGCGAGGTCGTTCTGCTGGCGAGCCTCCGCCCGTCCTAGCCGCTCTCCGACCGGACCGAGGCGATCCGGCCGGAGAGGGCGCACGCGAAGGGGTTCGCGTGTCCGGCAAAGGGGCCGTGGGGAGCAGCTGCGTCCGCAACCACATGCGAGCTTCCGCTGGCGCGATCCGCTCCCTGAAACCCGAATCCCAACGTGCGCGCCGAGCCCCACATACGCCCACGGGCCGCAGGGTATGTGGGAACCCCGGCATACCGCTCGGGCCGCGTGGCCCGGGCGACGTCTCCAATCGGTGAGTGATCGTCACACCGATCGGGGGTTCCCTGGAATCGCTCGCCGCAACGAGACTCTGCGTACCGACCTCGAATGGCCGACGCGGGCACGTCACGGGCCCCCTCGAACGCCCCCGGAGCCTTCGCGCTCGTCGCCCTCTTCGGGTCAGTCGCCGGCCGAATCCTTCGCGCCGACCAGATCGGCCATCAACTCGTAGGCCTCGTCCTGCTGGGACCGGACCGTCACGCCGGTGTACGGCATGTCTTCCCAGAGGTCGCGCCAGCGCGTCTTGATTCGATCGACATCGCCGATCAGCGCCCCCTCGTCGACGTACTCGTCCGGAACCGCCTCGATCGCCTCTTCGCGCTTGCCTGCCTGGAAGAGTTCGAGTATCCGGTCTGCGGCCTCCCCCCAACCTTCGCGGTGCATCCGCTTGTGGTGGAAGTTGAGAGTCGGGTGGCCCATGCCGCCCACGTAGAGGGCGATGAAGGGCTTGTTCGCCTGGAAGGCCCCTTTCACGTCGTCGGTGATCGTGACGGAGATGCCGCCCTGGATCTCGAAGTCGTCGTACCCCTTGCCATTGCCGGCGCGGGCGAAGCCCTCCTCGAACCACGCTTTGAACGTGTCGACGTTTCCACGACGCATCCCGAAGGCGAGCCAGCCATCCGCGAGCTCGGCCGTCATCTTCACCATTTCCGGCGCGCCGGTACCCAGCCAGATGGCCGGCTTCTGAGGGAAGTGGAGCATCGACTTGAGCGGCTTGCCCAACCCCGACGCGCCCGGCCCCTGGTAGGGCAGCTGGATTTCGGGACCGTCGTGCTCGAGGTAGCCCTCTCGCGCGTAGATCTTGTTGATGATCTGGACGTAGTCACGCAGACGATCCTTCGGCTTGCCCCACGGCGTCCCGTACCACCCCTCGACGATCTGTGGGCCGGAAAGGCCGAGACCGCCGATCACGCGGCCCCCGCCGGCCATCTGGTCCACCGTCGCCAACTGCATCGCGGTCATCGTCGGCGTACGCGCACCCACCTGGATCACGCCCGTGCCGAGACGGATGCGTTCGGTATGCGCCGCGAGATAGGCGAGCGGAGTGATGGTATCGGAGCCGTAGGCCTCCGCCGTCCAGACCGAGTCGTAACCGAGCGACTCGAGCCACTTGACCTTCTCGACGGGTACGTCGACGGTTCGTCCCGCGTATTCGATGGCGCAACCGAGCTTCATTCCTGGATCCCCTGCTAATTTCGAGAAGCCCGAGCATACGGAATCCCGACGACCTCGGGGTCCACCGCTCGACGCCGCGCCGAGAACGTCGCGCGGCTCGGGGAGAGGAGAATCCGGTCGCGATGGCCTCTGCAAAGTCCGCGAAGCGCCACCTCCTGGCAGTGATCCTCGGCCTTGCCACGGCCGCCTCCCTCTACGGATGCGCGGCGTGGGGACCCGCCTCGGACGCCGCCGATCGGCCCATCCAGCTCGGCCCCCGTCCCTACTACCTGCTCGACCTGCTCGAGGAGGGGCCTCTGCGGCGGCAACTCGAGTCGTGCCGAAATGGCCCCTTCCGGCCGACGCGATTCTCGATCGGCCATCGCGGCGCCCCCCTTCAGTTCCCGGAGCACACCCTCGCGTCGTATCAGGCCGCCGCGGTGCTGGGTGCGGGCACCCTCGAATGCGATGCGACGTTCACGCGCGACCGGGCGTTGGTCTGTCGCCACGCGCAATGCGACCTCGCGACGACGACGAACATCCTGTCGACGCCCCTCGCGGACCGCTGTCGCGTCCCCTTCGCGGCGTCCAACGCGGGACAGCCTGCGCGGGCCGAGTGCTGCACCCACGACTTCGACCTCGAAGAGCTGCGGCGGCTCGAAGCGCGGATGGACGCAGCGAATGGGAGCGCGATGCGCCCCGAGGACTTCGCGTCTTCGACACCGGCGATGCGCACGGATCTCTACACGACCGGCCAGGGGATCGTCTCCCACGTGGAGAGCATCGCGCTCTTCGAACGACTGGGCGTCGCCATGACCCCGGAGCTCAAAGCCCCGCAGACGGAAATGCCCTTCGACGGCGACTACACCGCGGCCCGCTATGCCGACCAACTCGTCGCCGAGTACCGCGCCGCGGGCATCCCGCCGGATCGTGTCCGCCTGCAGAGCTTCGACCCGGACGTGATCCGTCACTGGATCCGGACGACGCCCGACTTCGGCGCCCGGGCGGTCTGGCTGATCGATCCGACACCCGCGACCTTCGCGCTCGACGCGGCCTCGCTCGCGGCCCTCTACGAGGAGGGTTTCCGAACCCTCGCGCCCCCGACCCCGATGCTGCTCGCGCTGAACGAGGACGGGGACCTCGTCGCGAGCGACTTCGCGGAGCGCGTCCGAGCCGCCGGATTCGAGATCATCGCCTGGACGCTCGAGCGCTCGGGGCGCCTGCGAGATGGAACCGCAGAGGGACGGAACCGTGACTTCTACCTGGACCCGGTCCTCCCCGCGCTCCAAAACGACGGCGACGTCTACCGCGTGATCCACGCCCTTCGCGAGCAGGTCGGCGTCCAGGCGATCTTCTCCGATTGGCCGGCCGCGGTCTCCTTCTACGCGAACTGCATGGGGCTCGACTAGCGCGCCATGAGTGAGGCCCCGCCCTTCTTCACGCGCTACGGCTTCTCGGATCTCGACCCGATCGCGCACCGCCTCGCGATCACCCCCTATCCGTGGATCTGTCGTGCCGGTGCGCTCCGAGCGACGATCGTGGCCTCCGCAATCGACATCCTCGGCGGCGTCTGCACGCGAGAGATTGCCGGCGCGGACGCGACCTTCACGAGCGATCTCTCGCTCCGGATTCCGTCCCCCGGAACCCCGGAACGAATCGAAGCCGTGGGATCGCGACTCCGCGAAGGACGTCGTCTCGTGACGACCGGCGTCACCCTCGAAAGCGAGGGGCGCGCGTGGGGCTACGGCGAGACGACCTTCTCCCGGATCGCCCGCGCCCCGAAGGACGCCCCGCCCCTCGAGAAGCTCGCGACACCGACCCCCCTACCGAGCCATCCCCTAGAGCAGGACCTCGCCGAAGAGGTCGGAGTCGAACTCCTCGACGCGACGCACGGCCAGGTCCGGCTCGTGCTTCGCCCGTCGTTGCTCAATCCGGAAGGCGTGATGCAGGGGGCCCTCGTCGCGCTTGCGGTCGAGTGCGGGGCCCTCGCCTGCGCGGAAGAAACGCTCGGACGCGCGCAGGCCGTGAGTGAGCTCGACCTCCGCTATCTCGCGGCCGCTTCGCGCGGACCCGTCGAGAGCGAGACCCAGTGGATCGGCCGCCCCGGGGATCGCATGCTCCGCGTGGTTCTTCGGGACGTCGGCCGGGACGACCGAGTCACGACGACTGCGCTCGTTCGCCTGGTCGACGCACGCGCCTGAGCGGGCCCCATCGCGCGACGCCGCTATCGTGTCGCGATGGACGTGAACCACGAAGTCGCGACGAGTCTCGGGGGCCAGACCGTCATCGTGACCGGAGGCACCCGCGGCATCGGCCTCGGCATCGTGCGCGTGCTCGCGCGCGCCGGCTGCAACCTGATGGTCACGGGACGCAAACCCGAACGGCTCGAAACCGTCGCCGCGGAGCTCTCGGACGCCGGTGTGCCTCACCGCACGCTGCAGGCCAACGTCGGCGAGCGGAAATCGAGCGCGGCGGTCGTCGCGGCGACCGTCGAAGCATTCGGCACCGTCGATGGACTCGTCGCCAACGCCCAGTCGTTCCGACCCGTGACCGACCTCGAGCAGGTGACGGAGTCGGACTTCGACCTCGTCCTCGAGACCGGACCGAAGGGGACGCTCTTCCTGATGCAGGCGGTGCTCCCGGTGATGCGAGAGGCCGGACGCGGGCGGATCGTGACCTTCGGCTCCTCGATGGGAAACACGGGCGCCCCCGGCTACGGCCCCTATTCGGCCGCCAAGGAAGCCGTCCGCTCCCTCACTCGGACAGCGGCCCGGGAATGGGGGCGCTTCGGCATCACGGTGAACTGCGTCTGCCCCGCGAGCGTCGCCCACCGCATGCCCGTAATGGAAGAGAACAGCGAGCGCGCGAGAGCCTTCGCCGAAATGTACCGAGACCATCCGCTCGGCCGCGACGGAGATCCCGAGAAGGACATCGCCCCGGTGGTCACCTTCCTGCTCTCCGAGGCGAGCCAGTACATGACCGGCCAGACCTTCATGGTCGACGGCGGCGGGATCATGCGGGCCTAGCGCGCACGCCCTTTCCCCACAGGAGCCCCCTTTGTCCGATTCCGACGCGTCCCGCTCCCCCGAAGTCCAGGCCTGGAAACGCTTCTGCCAGCGCATGGAGTCCCTCGGCGAGCGGATCCTCGAAGACGACTTCCCGAACGGCCCCGCCGACCGGACGGAAGGCATCGCGCACCTCGCCAACCAGGTCTCGTGCTGGCTCGGCTGGTCGATCGCCCACGGCGACCCGGATGCCCCCTTCTTCCACCGGAGCAACGACCTTTTCACCCAGTGGGGCGGGCCGAACCAGGACAACGCCTATCACCATGCACGGATCGACCCGACGCGTCGCTATCGCGTCGCCGGCCGCATGCACAGCTGCGAACACTTCGTGATCACCTTCCGGGTCGGCTTCATGCATATGAAGGAATGGGGCACCAAGGCATCGATCACCTCCGTCGAACGCGACATCGAGTCAGGCGACGACTTCGAGATCCTGGTCGGCGGCGACGGATCGGACCCCGCCTTCTTCCCGATTCCCGAAGGAGTGACGACGCTCTCGCTCCGCGAATACTACGTGGACTGGCAGGAAGCGGAGCCCGCGACCTTCACCATCGAGTGCCTCGATGAGCTCCCCGCGAGGCCCCCGTCGGCGGCAAGGCTTGCGGATCAACTCGATCACGCCCTCGAGCAGGTCGAGTCCAGTGTCTTCGGGTGGAACGAATACCTGAAGGAACATCGCGCCCGGGGCACGGACAACGTCTTCGCCGGCCAGCAGACCGTCGCCAAAGGCCTCTCCGACGCGCGCTACGCGTTCCTCTTCTGGAATCTCGCCCCCGACGAAGCGCTCGTCATCGAAACCGACTCGCCGCGGGCCCGCTATTGGGGCCTGCAGCTCGCCACGATGGGCTGGTTCGAACAGGTCGACCCGATCTCGCGCATCACCTCGATCAACCAGCATCAGGCGCGCCCGAGCGCGGACGGGCGCTACCGCTTCATCCTCGCCCATGACGATCCGGGCGTTCCGAACTGGCTCGACACGGCGAATCACACCGACGGTCTCCTCACGTTCCGCTGGTTCTGGCCGGAGAGCGACCCGACGCCTACGAGTCGAGTCGTGAAGCTCGCGGCGGTGCGGGACGTGCTTCCGGGCGACACGCCTCCCATCGGCGCCACCGAGCGAAGCGAGGACGTACGCGCACGGAAGCGCCACCTCGCCTGGCGCTTCCGGACCTGATACATGACGTGGACGCCGCCCGAGAGACCGGACTGGGTCCGCGCGATCAACGCCGGGGAGGTCGCGCCGCTCGCTGAGGAAGCCGCCCTCCCCCTCACCCTCGATGGGCTCGTGGCCGAGGCCGCGGCGCGACAGGGTCATGTCCTCGGAGGGGCCGCGGAGATCGAGGGCGCGTTCGGACATCGGGACTTTCCCGCGGCGCCCGCCCTTGGCCGCCTCGAACGTTTCCTCGTCTGCCTCGAAGACGAGGCCCGCCTCGCCCCCATCGGACGGTGGATGGCACGCCGCTTCCTCCTGCGCGTGCTCGAAGTCCGGCTCCAGCTGATGGACTATCTGCGCGCGGCCCCCGACGTCCGCGAAGAGGCGATCCGCGCCCCGATCTTCGTCGCCGGCGCGCCCCGGACGGGCACGACGATCCTCTTCGCTCTGCTCGCCGCCGACCCGCGTCACCGCGTACCGGAAGCCTGGGAGCTGTTGCGCCCCGTCCCGCCGCCCTCGCCCGACCCCGAGCGCTTTGCGAACGACCCGCGAATCCAGCTTGCCGATCGCGAGCTCGTGCGGCCGCAGACCGTCGTGTCGGGGCTTCGATCGATCCACGAGTACGGCGGGCGTAAACCCAAGGAGTGCCTTTCGGCCCAGACCTTCGCCTTTCAGTCCGAGGAGCTGACGGCTCGATTCCACGTCCCCACCTTCGAACGCGCGCTCGAAGCCGAGGACATGCGCGACGCGTACCGGATGCATCGTCTGGTCCTTCAGATCCTCCAGCGCGGGCACGGATCGACGGACTGGGTTCTGAAGTCCCCGGTCCACCTCCACGCGCTGCCGACGCTCTTCGAGGTCTACCCGGATGCCCGCGTCGCCATCACCCACCGCGACCCCCTCACCCTGCTGGCCTCGCTCACGAGCCTGATCGCGAACCTCCGTTGGTCACATAGCGACGATGTAGATCCGCAGGCGATCGCGGATGCTCACGTCCGACGCTACGCCGCGACCTTCGAGCGCCTCGTGGACTGGACCGAGTCTGACGTCCTGCCCGATGACCAGGTCCACCACAGCCATTTCCGCGAGTTCGTCGAAGCCCCCCTCGACACGATGCGCGCGCTCTACGAACGCTTCGATCGCCCCTTTACGGACGAGACCGCGGCGACCTTGCAGTCCGCACTCGATGCCAATCCCAGGGCAAAGCACGGCGCCCATGCCTATACCCAGGAAGATCTGGGGGCCCCGCCCGAAGCGCTCCGACCGCGCTTCGCCCGCTACCAGCGGGCATTCGCGGTCCCGAACGACTAGGGCGCGAGGATGGGGTCGCCCATCCGCGCGTAGACGTCCAGCATCGTGCCGCCAAAGAAGCGCTCCCGCGTCTTCTCGTCGAGGGGCGCGAGCTGCTCGCGGTAATAGCCGATCGGATCGGTGAAACCCTCGAAGTGAGGGAAGTCGGACGAGAAGACGAGCATCTCCTCCGGCAAGTCCGCCATGGTCTGCAAGACGGGCTGGTCCCGACTCCAGGACAGCGGCGTCCCTTTCACGTTCCGTGCGAGGTACTCGCTCGGCTTGAGCGGCAAATCGTACTTGCCCAGGAAGAGCTCGCTGGACGGTGCGATCCGCCCGTCGATGTCGCGATAGATGTAGGGCAGCCAGCCTGTCCCGAGCTCAGCGAGCAGGACCGTGAGCTTCGGATGGCGCTCGAACACGCCGTTGAAGATGAACGCATTCACGAGCATCTGCGCGCCGACGTGCCCGAAGCTCGAGGAGAAATAGCGGAGCTTCGTGGCATCGGTCCCGAGGTTGGCCCAGCCGGGATCGAAGTCCATCCGCTCGAGACCGACATGCAGCATCGGCGTCATCCCGAGATCCGTCGCGGCGGACCAGAGACGATCCCAATGGGGATGACACGGCGGGTAGCCACCCACCGGATAGCCCGGAATCAGAAAGATCCGACTGCCGCGCCCGCGCATCTTCGTCAGCTCTGCGATCGCCCAATCGAGATCGTGATAGACGAGCCCGGTCACGGGCAGAAGCCGCCCCCCCGCCTGCTCGCAGGTCGTCGCGAGCCAGTCGTTGCAGGTCGCCGTGATTTCCTGGAGGAGCGGCAGGTCCTTGTCGCTGAGGGCGAGCTCGAATCCGTAGCCCGCCAGACAGATCACGTTCTGGACGTCGATCCCCTGCTCGTCGAGCCATTTCACACGGGCGGCCGCGTCGGCGACTTCGCGCTGATTCTTGCCTTCGAACTCGGCACGTCGTTCGGCTTCGTCCGCCTTCTCCTGGCCGAAGAGGACGGCCAGCCCCGGCGGCACGAGATCCTCGATCGGCGGCCGATCCGCTTCGGGGACCATGCGGAGCAGGTCACCCGCAATCCCCTCGACGGCGGTGATCGCCGGATGAAAGCGCGGAAGCTTCGCACGGAGGGCGGGATAGGGATCGAGCCAGTCCTCGCCGGGTTCGAAGTGCGCGTCGATATCGAAGATCATGATCAGCCCTCCCGCGGCGCTCTCCAGGCGAACGCCGACGTCCACTCTCGATGATCCGCAGCGCTTCGTCAATCCGAACGCCCTCCTCGCATCCTCCGGCGGAAAGGCGGCAGCCACTCCCGCAGAGCTCGCCACCGGGAACCCCGAAACGTGCGGCGCACATTCGTTACCCTCTCGTCCCCGCGGCGAATGAATGCCGCCGGCGTAGGAGCCGAGCTTGCCGAACTACACTCCGGAAGAAGAACGCAACCTGGCGGTCGTCGATCGCCTCTTCGATACACGCAACGCCGAAGATAAGTCCCTGCTCTTCGCCGAGGATGCGGTCTGGTGGAACGGCCTTCCCTTCGTGGGCGAAGGCGGCGAGACCGAGCACAAGGGGCGTGCCGCGATCAACGGTATCCTCACCGGCGCGACCTCCGGCCCCTCGGAGAAGAAGACGAACCGGGGCGTCGACGCCTACGACGTATCGACGATCCGGAACGAGGACGAGGTCGTGCTCGCAGACGGGAATTACGTCGTCCGCCAGCACACGATGCGCGCCAAGACCCACGGCGGGCAGGACTACACGAACGTCTACTGCTTCGTGTTCCGCTTCGACGGCGAGGGACGCATCACCTACCTGACCGAGCACTGGAATACCTGGCACGCCTACAACGTGCTCTTCAATCACTTCCCGATGGAACCGGCGCACCCGGAAGAGCGCTAGGAGCAACCGAATCCGTGGAACTCGACATCATCGCCCACCCTGGCAAGATCCAGGACAGCCACGAGCACGCCCGCCGCGTCGAAGAAGCCGGGTTCGGTGCGATCTGGTGGACCGACTCGGGGCGGTCGGCGTACCTCGCCTCGACCGCCTCCGTCCTCTCCACGGAGCGCCTGGTCATCGGCACGGGCATCGCCGTCGCGTTCCCCCGAAGCCCGATGGTCACCGCCGGAATCGCCTGGGAGCTCGCCGCCTCGACCGGAGGCCGCTTCGTCCTCGGGCTCGGCAGTCAGGTCAAGGCCCACATCGAGCGCCGGTACAGCACCGAGTTTTCACCACCCGGCCCGCGTCTCAAGGAGTACGTCGAGAGCATCAAGGCGATCTTCCGCGCCTTCAACAAGGAGGAGAAGCTCTCCTACGAGGGGGAGTACTACAACTTCTCCCTCCTCCCCGACATGTGGAGTCCAGGCCCGATCGAGGTCGCGCCGCCGCCGATCTACGTCTCCGCGGTACGCCCCTACATGAGCCGGCTCGTGGGTGAAGTCGCAGACGGCGTCCACATCCATCCCTTCCACTCGCCCTCCTTCGTCCGGGACCGACAGCGGGCCTCGATCGAGGAAGGATGTGCGCGGAGCGGCCGCACTCTCGACGACGTCACGTTTTCGATCCCGGTCATGACCGCGGTCGGCGACACGGACGAAGAGCTCGAGAAGACGCGCAATCACGCCCGCATGATGTGCGCGTTCTACGGCTCCACTCCGGGATACGAGTCGATCATGGAGCACCACGGGTACGAGGGCATGGGGCAGGAACTGAACGCTCTCCAGCGGAAGGGCGACATTCCGGGCATGGCCAAGCTCATGAACGACGACGTGCTCTCGCACTACGTGATCGAGGCGAGCTGGAACGACCTCGGCCCGAAGCTCGTCGAGACCTACAAGGACGTCGCCCCCAACGTGCGGATCACCTCGTACACCGCGGCCGACCATTTCGACGACCCCGCGATTCGCGAAAAGTGGGCGCAGGTGACGAAGGCCATGCGCGAAGCGGGCTGACCCTCCCTCGTCTGCCGGCCGGACTAGATTCCCGCGAAATCCCGCAACGCCGCGCGGCTCTCGAGATCCTCGAGAGCCGCGCTCGCGCGTTCGAGGAACGCCGCCGCGAACTTCCGGCGTCGCGGCGTGACGTCTTCCGGAAAGGTCACGATCTGGCAGGACGCGACCGCGAGGTAGCTCGCCTGGAGGCGGTGGGTCTTCCACGCTTCGTCGAAGGAGATCTCCTCACCGCCGAGGCCGCCCCGCACGTCGAGATAGTGCTGGATCAGGTCCGCCTCCCGCGCACGCCGATCCTCGACCGACAGGCACATATTCAAGAAGTAGCTGACGTCCCGCATCGCCGGCGCGAGCGTGATGATCCCCCAGTCGAGGAAGCCCACCGTCTCGCCATCGAAAAAGAGATTGCCGATGTGGGTGTCCCCATGGATCACCGTCTTCGGCCCCTCGGCCCAGAGCGCGTGAAGCGCCGGCTGCTGGGCGATGTAGACCTCGGACATCTCCACGAAGGCGTCGGTCAGCTTGTCGCGGTGATGATCGAGACCTTCCTGGAGACGCAGGGAGCCGTAGTCACTCGGGGCATCCGGCGGCGTGACCCATGCAGCTTCCCGGGCACGCACCGACGCGTCCTCGAAACGAACGTGGAGCGCGGCCAGATCCTCGAGGGCTTTCGCTGCCTGGTCCGGGGTCGGACTCTCGGGTCCGCTCGAGACCGTGCAACCGCTCGCGTTCAGATCCTCGAGCAGGATCACGAACGCCCCGCCCTGGTCCTCTTCGTACCGGACGACGTGGGCCTCCGGGACCCGCATCGCGAGCGAGGGCGCGAGCGCATCGTAAAATTTCGCCTCGCGAAGCCCCATCTGCGTGTGAGCGATCGCGACCCGGCGCGTCGGCTCGTTGGGCAGGAGCTTGCCGAAGAGCGCCGCCGGGCCCGGCGCCGAATCCGCCGCATACCGGATGCGAAGCCAGGCATGCGAGTTCGTCACTTCGGCGCTGTCCACGAGCTCGACGGCTTCGACCCGCGCGCCAGGATGACGGGGCTGGAGGGCCTCGGTCAGCCAGGCCGCCTCGATCTCGCCGCTGTTCGCCGGGACGAAGCTCACGCTTTGTTCCCGCTCTTCACCTGCTCGAGGATGGCATCGCCACCGAGTTGCTGAAGATGCGGGCCTGCCTGGAGGTCGCCGAGGGTCCGGATCACCGACCGTCCGCCCCTCGCCTCGATCGCCGTGTGGACCGCGCGCTTGTTCACTGCCAGCACGGCCGAAGGCGTCGCTGCCATTGCACTCGCGATCTCGAGCACCTTCGCCTCGAGCTCTTCGGCCGGAAAGGCCTGATTGATGATCCCGGCCTGAGCGGCTTCGCTTCCCACGAAGACGCGTCCCGCGACCTGCAGCTCCATCGCGACCCGCGGCGGCAGATGGGTCGGGAACCAGTCGAAGTCCGGCAACGCGAAGCGCGTGACCGGATGGGAGAACTTCGCGTCCTCGGCGCCGTAGGCGAGATCGCAAGCACCGACGAGTTCGAGGCCACCGGCCATCGCGTAGCCGTGAACCTGAGCGATCACGGGCTTGTAGAGATCCCAGAGCGAAGTCCAGCCGGCGGTCACGTGCCGGGCCCATTTCATGCCGACCTCCGAAGTCCAGTAGGGCTGGTCGCTCCCGAGGTCGCTGCCCAGGTCGTAGCCGGACGAGAAGCACTTCCCCGCGCCGCGGACGATCGACACCTTCACCGACGCGTCGCCGTCCGCCGCCTGCAGGCCTTCGAGGAGCTCTCGCCGAAGTTGGTTGTCCATCGCGTTGCGCTTTTCCGGGCGGTTCAGCGTAAAGCGACGGACGCCCTCGGCGGGATCGTCGATCGTGACGTGGGCAGACTCAGACATGACGAGAGGCTCCTGTCGGGCATCCGCGAACGCGGGCCCCTGAACGGAAAGAGAACTAGACGATCATCGCGCCCGCGGTCACGTGGAGTTCCACCCCCGTCACGTTCCGCGCGCGATCCGAACCGAGATAGACGCAGGCTTCGGCAATGTCGTCGGGATCGATGTGCCGCTTGAGCGCGACGCCCTTCGCGACCCGCTCGCTCATCTCCGCCCCCGACACACCGGCATGGGCGCCCATTTCCTCGAAGAGCTTTTCGAGAGGCTCACCGGTCGTGTAGCCAGGCGTGACGACGTTCACGCGCACGTTCTTCCCACCCATCTCGCGGGCCATCGTCTTCGAGAGCCCGACCATCGCGAGCTTGGTCGACGAGTACTCTCCGTTCTGGGGCTGGAGGGCCGTGGTCGCAAGGGTGCCGATGTTGATGATCGAGCCGCCGCCTTGGGCAGCCATCACCCGGGCAGCGTCGGCGCAAAGCTTCATCGTCCCCACGATGTTCATCTGGACCGAATCGCCGTAGGTCGACCAGTCGTTGTCGACGAGCTTCCCGCGAAAGAAGCTTGCAGTCGCGACGTTCACCAGGACGTCGAGGCGGCCGAACTCGGCGATCGTGCGGTCGACCAGAGCGGCGCTCGCCTCCAGATCCATCAGGTCAGACGGAACCGCGAGGGATCGTCGGCCGGTCTCGGCCGCGATCTCCCGCGCGAGGACCTCGAGGGGGGCCGGCCGCCGCGCCGCCACGACGACGTCGGCACCGTCCCGCGCGAGGGCGAGCGCGGTCGAACGACCGATGCCGGGGCCGGCGCCGGTCACGAGCGCCACCTTTCCGTTGAGCGTGCGATCCATCGACTGGAGAACCCTCCTTGTTTCGCGGGCGCCCCAGCCTAGCCCACGGAACCGGCACCTTCGCGGGCCGAAGCGACAGCGAAAGCACCGTCACGTTAGACTCCGTCTATCCAGGCGCACGCTGGCGCGCCCCGATTGGATCCGTATTGAGCCGCTCCGCATCCCCCTCTGAAACCCTGCCGACCGTCGAGGCCGAAGCCTCCGAGACACCTGCCGCCCCGCTCGATCCGGCGACCGCATCGGACGCGAACACCGCGCGACGTCGACCTAAGGGGAAAGACCTGAAGCCGCTCCGCAGGCTGGCCCCCTTCGTCGCCCGCTACAAAGGCACCGTCGGACTCGCGCTCATCGCCCTCGTCTCCTCGACCGCCGTCACCCTCTCCTTCCCGATGGCCTTTCGGGCCGTGATCGACACCGGATTCGGGCAGGAGAACGCGGAGGCCATCAACCAGACCTTCGTGGTCCTGATCGGCGTGGGCATGCTCGCCGGAATCACCAGCTCGATCCGGTTCTACCTCGTCTCCTGGATCGGGGAGCGCGTCGTGACCGACCTGCGTGCCGCCGTCTTCGATCACATCGTCGGACAGAGCCCGGCTTTCTTCGAGAAGAACCACACGGGCGAGATCCAGGCGCGGCTGACGACGGACACGACGCTGATCAAGACGGTCGTCGGTTCGACGGTCTCCATCGCGCTGCGCAACGCGTTCATGCTCGTCGGGGCAACCGCCCTCCTCTTCTGGACGAGTCCCCGGCTGGCGGGCCTCGTCCTGATCGCGATCCCGCTGATTCTGGCGCCGCTACTCCTCTTCGGACAGCTGGTTCGCCGCCTCAGCCGCCGTAGCCAGGACACCCTGGCGAACACCAACGTGTTCGCGAGCGAGGCGCTCTCGTTCATCCAGACGGTCCAGGCCTTCACCCATGAAGCGGCGGACCGGTCCCGCTACCGCAACGTCGTCGAGGTCGCCTTCGACGCCGCGCGCGCGCGCATGATCGCGCGCGCCGGGCTGACCGCGCTGGTCATGTCCCTGGTCCTCGCCTTCGTGATCGTGATCGTCTGGGTCGGCGCCCACGACGTGCTCGAGGGCTCGATGAGCGGTGGCGACCTCAGCTCCTTCGTGATGTACGCGCTGATGAGCGCAGTGGCCCTCGCCGCCGTCGCCGAAGTCTGGGGCGACGTCCAGCTCGCCGCGGGCGCCGCAGAGCGGCTCTTCGAGCTTCTCTCCGTCGAGCCCGAGATCGAGATCGCGAAGGATCCGGTCGCGCTGCCACAGCCGCCGACGGGCCTCGTCGAGTTCGACGCCGTCGACTTCCGCTATCCGACGCGCCCCGAGGTCGAAGCCCTCGTCGACTTCGGCTTCCGCGCCGCTCCCGGCGAAACCATCGCGATCGTCGGCCCGTCCGGCGCGGGCAAGAGCACGGTGCTCCGACTCCTGCTGCGCTTCTACGACCCCGACCGCGGCATGATCCGGGTCGATGGCATCGACGTCCGGGCCGCCGATCCAAACGACGTCCGCGCACGGATGTCCATCGTCCCCCAGGAAACGGCCATCTTCACTGAAAACCTCAGGGAGAACATCCGGTATGGCCGCCCCGACTCGAGCGACGCCGAGGTGGAGGCCGCCGCCGCCGTCGCCCTCGTCGACGAGTTCGTCCGGGATCTGCCGAAAGGCTACGACACGATGCTCGGCGAGAACGGGATGACGCTGTCCGGCGGCCAGCGTCAGCGGGTCGCGATCGCTCGCGCGGTCCTCAAGGACGCGCCGATCCTGCTCCTCGACGAAGCCACGAGCAGCCTCGACTCCCAGAGCGAACGCCTCGTCCAACAGGCCCTCGAACGGCTAATGGCAGGCCGCACGACCCTCGTGATCGCGCATCGCCTGGCGACGGTCCGGGGCGCCGACCGGATTCTCGTCGTCGACGGTGGGCGCGTGGTCGCGAGCGGAAGCCACGAGGAGCTCGTCGCCCAGGGTGGGCTCTACGCCGAACTGGCTCGAATGCAGCTCAGCGCTGTCGCCGCAGCGTCTCCGGACGGCGACGACGCCTGATCGTTCCGGTACGATCGGGACCCGACCAAAGGGGGAGCGAGATGAGCGAAGACGCCAGCCGTTACGTCTGCCCGAACTGCACGGGCCCCATGGACGGGCTCAAATGCAAGATCCGCTGCCCGCGCTGCGGCTACTTCGAGTCCTGCTCGGACCTCGAGCCGGCTCCGCCCCTCTCGAGCGCGCCCCGCGCCCGACCGGGGCGTTGAGTCTGGCGTTCGCCGCGACCTAGAAGATCCAGCCCGGCGACCCCTCTTCGGGAACCGCGTCCACGAAGTGAAACTCGAAGCCGTGCTTCGTCGCGTAGAGCGCGTCGGCTTCCCCGTCGCCGATGTGGATCCAGCGCGTCGTCTCCGGAAAGCGTGCCTTCACCTCGTCGAGTTTGTGCTTGTGGTCGATGAAGTCGAGCTCGATCCCGTGTCGCTCCCAGAGCAGGCGCTGATCGGTCTTCGTGCGATCCGAAGCGGAACCCACGACGTAGCCCTTCGCCTTGGCGCGGTGGATCCATTCGAGGGGAATCCAACCGGGCGGGTCGCCGACTTCCATCGTGCCGTCGATGTCGAGACTGAGCAGGACCATATTTTCTCCTCGCGCCGCGAACCTAACGGCGCAGATCGATCAGCTCGTCGTCCTCGCGGAAAGCCCGGTCGAGGAATTCCGCATCTTCGCAGAGTCGCGCGAAGCGCTCGGGGCCCAGACGTTCGACCAGGAGCTTCGTGTAGTGCTCGTCGATCCGGTCGATGTCCGCAATGAGTTCGCGTCCCCGGTCGGTGAAGACGACCCGGCGTGCGCGACCGTCCTCGGGCGCAGGGACCCGCTCGACGTAACCGAAGGATTCGAGGTTCTGGACGAGCTGCCCGGTTCGCTGGGGCGTGAGTCGGAGGCGGTCCGCGAGCTCGGACATCCCGAGGCCTTCCGTCGGCAGGTTCACGATCAGATGGGAGGCTGCCGGCGAGTACTCGTGGCCGAGGCTCTCGATCTCTGCGCCCATCTCGGCGCGGAGCGCGTTCGCCGCCCCGATCAGATGACGGAGCATCCCGTTCGCCGTCGGCCGACTCTTCTCGTGGGCGCTCACGTGCTTCTCCCGTGCCCCCTCCCGGCGGTGCGAGGCCAAGCCTAGGCCGTTCGCGAAAACTACGAAAGGCTCTTGTCTACTTTCTCCCGGCCGGGTATCACAGTATGGCCAACTTCGATCCGGCCCTGCCGCTGCGCGCAGCGGGCCGCGCCTGGAGGCCCGCCCCATCATGGCCAGCGCTGAACGTCTGATCTCGTCCGACGACCACGTCGACCTCGCCCACGACGCAATCAAGGCGAACCTCGCTTCGAAATTCCACGACGCCTACGACGCCGCGCTGATGGAGTTCGGCATGGGCATGGCGAAGGCCATGAGCTCCGAAGCCAATGCGCTCTGGCGCAAGCAGCAGGAGCTCCCCGACGCCGAAGTGCGTCGGATGGACTCGCTCGAGGGACGAAACTACGCCGCCGCCGGGCGGCCCGGCCATACGGACGCGAAGGCACGCCTCGAGGACCTCGATGCCGACGGGATCGACAAGTCGGTCATGTACTGCGAGGTGAGCGCGTTCCGTTATCTCTACCTCCTGAAGGACGGCAACCGAGAAGCGACGCGCGCGTTCAACACGACGATGCACCAGTTCGCGGAGGTCGACCGCGAACGCATGATCGTCTCGTACCAGATCCCGATTCACGACATCGAAGCCGCCGTCGCCGAGGTCAAGTGGGTCGCGGAGATGGGTGGCAAGTCCCTCCAGCTCCCGGTCTATCCGGCGGAGCTCGGCCTGCCCGACTATTGGGACAAGCGCTACGACCCCCTCTGGAAGGCGATCACCGAGACCAACCTCCCGATCTGTCTGCATATCGGCCTGAACACCCAGCTCGAGAGCCTCGCCCAGCGCGACCCCACTCCGCAGAAGGGCATCTTCGTCGGTGCCGTAGCGCTCACGACCGCGGAGCCCCTCGGCATGTTCATCATGGGCGGCGTCTTCGAGCGCTTCCCGAAGCTCAAGGTCGTGTTCGTCGAGCCGGGACTTGGCTGGGTCGACTGGTGGCTGTACATCGTCGACGATCTCCAGGCGCGCCAGGGCTACGAGTTCCCCGCCATCACGAAGCCGCCGAGTCACTACTTCCACCAGAACGTCTTCCTCACGTTCATCGACGAGCCGAACGCCTACCGACTCGCGACCGAGCGGCTGGGTGTCGACAACATCATGTGGTCCTCGGACTACCCCCACCCGGTGACGAGCTGGCCCCGTTCGCAGGAGATCGTGAACAACATGTTCGACGGAATCCGGGCGGAGGACCGCGCCAAGATCGTCTGCGGCAACGCGACTCGGGTCTGGAACCTCTAGGGAGAGCGAGCGCATGTCGAGCGTGATCGCGCCGACGCCGGACGGCGTCGACCAGTATTTCTGGGACGGCGTCGCCCGGAAGCAGTTCCTGCTCCAGAAGTGCAGCGCCTGCGGCGCGCTTCGCCAGCCACCGGCGCCGATGTGCTCGGAGTGCAACGCCCTCGAATGGGAGACGCAGGAGGCGACAGGTCGAGCGAAGGTCTACAGCTGGCTGGTCTCCCACCATCCGACCGAGCCCGACGCCGACCCAAGGATCATCGTCGTCCTCGACCTCGAGGAAGGCGTCCGCTTCGTCGCGAACCTCGTCGAGTGCAACCTCGCCGACATCCGCTTCGGCCTGCCCGTCGAGCTCACCTGGGTCGAGTATCCGAGCATGAATCGGGAGGCGCCGCAGATCCTGCCGCAGTTCCGTCCCACGGGAGACGCCGCATGACGAAGCGCTCCCTCTCCGACCAGGCCGCGATCGTCGGCATAGGCCAGACCGAGTTCTCGAAGAATTCCGGACGCAGCGAGCTCCAGCTCGCCGCCGAAGCGAGCCTCGCCGCGATCCGCGATGCCGGACTCGACCCCTCGGACATCGACGGCATGGCCACCTTCACTCTCGACTCGAGCGACGAGCTCCTGTTGATGCGGTCGCTCGGTCTGCAGGAGGTCAACTACTGGTCCCGCGCGCCCTTCGGCGGCGCCGGTGCCAACACCACGATCATGCAGGCTGCGGCTGCGGTCGCCTCGGGCGCCTGCAAACACATGCTCGTCTGGCGCGCGTTCAACGAGCGATCGGGACACCGTTTCGGCCAGCCCCAGGATCCCGGCACGACCGTTGGCTGGAACTGGTACCTGCCCTTCGGCCTCGACACGCCGGCCAAGATCTATTCGCTGACCTTCCAGCGCTACATGGATCGTTATGGCTTCACGAACGAGGATTTCGGCCATTACCCCGTCGTTGCGCGGAAACACGCTGCGACCAACCCCGCCGCCTGGTTCTACGAGCGCCCGATCACCCTGGAAGATCACCAGAATTCGCGCTGGATCGTCGAGCCGATCCTCCGCCTGCTCGATTGCTGCCAGGAGAGCGACGGCGGCGTCGCCCTCGTGATCACCACGCCGGAACGCGCGAAGGACATGCCAAAGCCGCCCGTCTCGATCCGAGGAATCGTCGACGCCCAGCTGATCCACGGCCACGTCATGTTCAACTACTACCAGGACGACCTGTCTCGCTACGAAGAGAACTACCGCGCGGCGAGCCGACTCTGGGAAATGACGGGGCTCGGCCCTTCGGACATGGACGTCGCGACGATCTACGAGAACTTCAGCCCGATCGTCTTCATGCAGCTCGAGGGCTACGGCTTCTGCAAAGCCGGTGAGAGCGTCGACTTCGTGAAGGCCGGCCACATCGAACTCGGCGGCACGATCCCGGTGAACCCCCATGGCGGCCTCCTCGGCGAGGCCTACATCCATGGCGTCAACAACATCCTCGAAGGCGTCCGGCAGATCCGCGGCGAGGCCACGAACCAGGTCGAAGGAGCCGAACACGCCCTCGTCGCCGGCGGCCGCGGCGGCATGGTCCTCGGCAAGGCCTAGGGAGGCCTCGGCCCGGCTCAGCGCGCGCCCCCGCCGACGCTCACCCCTGGAGCCCTCAGCGCAAGAAGCGGCCGGCAAGGCCACGTCGAGAGGAACGCAGCGCCGACGCGACTAGTCGCCGAAAGAGAACAACCCGTCCGGCCCCTGGTTGTTCTCGAAGAAGTCGAAGTCGATCGAGACCGCCGCCGGCAGAGACACGACGATCGAAAAGAGTGCCGCCATCGGATAGGCGAGGACGACCGAGGGGCCGATCATCCCGATCGCGACGCCCGTCAGGGCGACCACACCCGCGCCGATGATCTGCCCCATCGCGATGAAGAGCAGGGCCCTGAACCCGAGCACCCGCTCGAGTTCGCCCCGCGGCTCCTCGACGCCGCTCCCCCTTGCTTAATCGCGAGCCAATCAGGTCTCCGAGGGACCACCGCTCAGGATCGGCGTGACGCCTTCGAGCGCGGCCAGACCGCGCGCCTCGAGCTCAGCGAGGGCGACCTCCTGGATCGAGATGGAAGGGGCCCCTTCAGTCTGGATCAGACGAAGGCTGAAGACCCCCGCTTCGTGTTCGAAGGTGTCGATCCAGTTGCCGCCGAGCCCCGGATCCCGATCGGCCATGACCGCGAGGATCGAGCCGTCCTCCTCGAAGTTCGCGGTGAACTTCGTGACGTAGCCCTGCCCGTCCTCGTAGACGTCGAGGTTCTCCTGCCACCGGTTGCAGACCTGCAGGATCCAGTGCTCGCATTCGGCCGGGGTGAATCGGACGACGAGAGCGGTGTCCGATGGCTTCTGCCAGCAGCCGAAGCCATGAAGGCGATCCAGCACGCCGCCGTTGCTCAGATAGGTCGCCTCCGAGAAGTCGATCGTGTTCGGCCGCTGGGAGAGGTTCTCGAACCACCAGGCGCGCACGAGCTCCGCGTAGCCCAGGACGATCTGCGCGGTCTTCGCGAGGCCCTCGCTCATCTCCGCGGCGCGGATCGGCCGGGGCGTCGGCTGGTCGAGCCGCTCGATCTCGAAGGTCGGCGCGATCACGGTCGAGCGGTCGTTGTAGACCGTACGAATGAGCAGCCCCGTCGTCTCCGACTGGAGCGCGAGACCGTTCTTTTCCGGCGGGTTCTGGGAGAGGATCAGCTCGAAGTTGCCATCCGCGTCGAACTCCAGATCGCGACTCGACAGGAACGACGTGGTCGTCAGATTCGTCGGGTCGAACTCCGGCAGGCCGTCCACCCCGACCGGCGCCCAGTCTCGCGCGCCCAGATCCCCCGGCTGCGGAGCCGACCACGTCGCGATCACGAAATAGGGCAGCGTTCCGCGATTGCCTCGGATTCGATACTCGTGACGTCCGTCGACGAACTCGCACATCAGGTGGTCCTGATCCGGACTCTGGACGTTGATGCTCTGACGCCAGGGCGCATCGCGCAGGCGCGGCCGCTCGGGCTCGCAGTTTTCGACCATGCGCTCGAAACCGTTCCGCGTGAGGCGCGAGAGGAAGCGGTACCACTCGGCGCGTTCGAGATCGGAGGGCTCGTCGCCGAAGGCGTCAATCACGCGGCCCGCCACCTTGAGCGTCTCACAGAAGTCGTCCCATGCCTCGCCTGAGACGAGTCGGTCGCGCGCGCGGTCTCCCATCGATCCGATCTCCTTCGCCCGGCCGAGGGGATCGGCGTGCGGGCCCGAACGTCACGATAGAGGAGCCGGCCCCTCGGTGCTGGCATCGCTCGATTCGCTACCCCCTCCGAGCCGCCCCGAACTGGAGCTCGACTTGCCCTCCTCTGACGAGACAGAGACGGTCCACGCCGAGGCGAAGCTCCAGCGCCGGGGCCGCGCGCTCTGCTTCGTCGAAACCCGGGTCGTGACCGACGACGGGACAGCGATCGCCGCGGCCACCGCCGTCGTGCGCGCGCGCGACGCGGGGGAAGGAAATCCCCTCCCGACGACCTCCGGCTGCGAGGGAGCGACTCCGGGGCCGCTGGCGGCGGTCCTCGAGAAGGCCCCGTTCATGCACCGTCTCGGAATGAAGATCGAGCACATGGACGAGGGGCGGGCGCGGGTTTCGATGGCCGCGAGCGAGCAGATTCTCGGGGACGACGGTGCGGTGCACGACGGCGCGATGCTGGCCCTCCTCGACACGACGGGCGCGATGGCCGCCTGGGCGGAGAACGGAGTCGGGCGCTTCAAGGCATCGACCGTCTCGCTCCAGGCCCAGATGATCGCGCCTCCGCCCAAGGGCGACGTCGTCGCCTACGCCCGCATGGGCTATCGGGACCGCGAGATGTTCTGGGCGGACACCGAGGTCGCCGACGCCGCGACCAGGCAGGTCACGACCCGCGGCACGGCCTTCTATCGCATCACCGAATAGCGTCTCCCCACTAGCCGGGCTTCTGGCAGACGACGCTCCAGAGGGGCGGCGCCACGTCGCGCCGCTCGAGACCCTCGAAGCCGGCCTCCGACAGGGTCGCCTCCTCGTCCCAGACGAGCCATTGCTCCCGGTAGGGTTCATAGAAGCCACGGAAGTCGTGGAGGTCGTCGTGCGGCGTGTCGGTCAGCACGAGGGTCCCGCCTGGCTTGAGAATGCGCTTCACCTCGTCCAGAACCGTGCGCTTGATCTTGTCGGGGCACTCATGGAAGACGAGGGTGATGATGGCCGCATCCACGCTCGCGTCCGGCATCCCGGTCGTCTCGGCAAAGCCCTGCTCGATCCGCAGGTTCGGCACGTCGGCGTTCTGGACCCGCCCCGCGACGACCATGAACGGCGAAGCATCGATGGAGAGGACCTCTGCCTTCGGCAGGCGCCGCGCGACGGCTGCTCCGAGATCGGCGGTGCCCCCGCCGAGATCGACGACCACGCCTGCGTCCTCGGGGATGAGCTTCGCGAGTTCCTCACGCACGCCGAGGGAGCGACGCGGATGCGCCTCTTCGTAGATGGCCTCCATCGCGCCGCGATCGCCGACCGCCGCCGCTTCGGAGAGATAGCCACCCGGGACCGAATGAAAGGGCTGTTGATAGTAGGTCGGGTAATCGAGATCCCCGAAGGCGGCGAGTTCAGCCTCCCAGTCGACGCCCGAGAAGTCCGGGACCGTCTGGTTCCCCATCCGCTTGACGACGCTCATCATGCGGTTCTTCGGCTCGGGGCACTCCATCTCCTCCTGGATCTTCTCGAGGTGCCAGTCGGGCGGCGGGAAACGCTCGCCGGCCAGGGATCGCATGTCGAAGCCACCGCGCTGAGTCTGCTCGTCGCTCATCGTCCGTTCTCCTTGACTGGCCAGGTGTTCTCCGGCGGACCCCAGCATATCATTCCGTCAAGGTCTCCGGGTGCGGCGATCGGGGACGAGGAGTCGGCGGATGAGCGGGAACGAAGAGCGGGTCAGGACGAGCTTCGAGGCCGAGGGCGTCGCCGTCCTCACTGTGTCGGGGCCGCCGCCCAATCCGAGCACCTTCGCCTGCGTCGATCAGCTCGCCGAGCAGCTCGAGCAGGCCCGCGACGACGGTGCCCGTGTGGTGGTGATCGCCTCCGACGTCTCCGGTTACTGGCTCGGCCATGCTTCGCTGGCCGATCTGACGGCGATGTTTCGAGGACAGGAAATCAGCGGCACCGGCGCAGGATTCTTTCGCGCGTCGGACCTGCTCGCGAAGAGCGAACTCGTCTCGATCGCGGCGATCTCGGGCGACTGCGGTGGCGGCGGCTGCGAGCTCGGCTGGGCCTGCGACCTGCGCGTCGCCGAGACCCAGGCGCGCTTCACCCAGATGGAGATCCTCGCTGGCCTGATCCCCGGCCTCGGCGGCATCGCCCGTCTCTCGAAGTTGATCGGCCGGACGGCGACCTCGGAGATCGTTCTCGATGGCGCCGTCGTTTCAGCCCCGCGGCTCTACGAGATGGGCGCGCTCAACCGCATCGTGGACGAGGGACGTGCGAACGAAGTGGCCGTCGCCTGGGCGAAGCGGCTCGCCGAACGGCCCGCGGCCGCCCTCGCCCTCGCCAAGAAGGTCCTCTCGGAGACGGAAGACCTCCCTCTGTCCGAGTCCCTCGCGAACGAGCAGCGAAACTTCCAGAAGATCGCGGCGACGCCCGAAGCCATGGGCCTGATGGAGGAGATCCAGGCTCAGTACGACTCGGGCGTCATCCCTCCGCGGGTTCTCGTCGACCCCTTCGAAGACTGATCGAGGAAGAGACACGTGCGGTCGGGGCCACGCGATCGAATTCAGCCCTCGTCGTGGATCATTTCGGCGAGATAGCGCTCCTTGCCGACCTCCTCGACGAGATGAAGCTGCGCCTCGTGCCAGTCGACCGAATCCTCCTCTTCCTGGAGAATGTGGTCGAGGAGCTCGCGGGTTCCGTTGTCGCCCTTGTCCCGGCAGAGCGTGATCCCGTCGTTGAGCCGCTTGATCGCGTCGAGCTCGAGAGCGAGGTCGAGCTCGTGCTGCTCGATCGCAGTCTCTCCGACGCGGACCGGATTCATGCGCTGCATGTTCGGCACGCCGTCGTAGAAGAGGATGCGTGCGATGACCTTGTTCGCATGCTTCATCTCTTCGATCGACTCTTCGTACTTCTTCGCGGAAAGGACCTTGTAGCCCCAGTTCTCGCACATCTTGTGATGGATGAAGTACTGATTGATCGCGGTCAGCTCCGCGGTGAGTACGTCGTTGAGCGCTTCGATGATTTCCGGATTGCCTTGCACAGTATTTACTCCCTGTGGATTGCCGGGAGACTAGTCGTCCAGCGCAATCTGTCGAACAAAACGGAATCGAAAACCGATTTCAGCTCGCGGCGGCCGCCTCCCCCGCGCGTCGACCGAAGAACGTGCTCTCGCCGATACACGTTCCGCTCGAATAGCCCGTGCCGTCCTGCGCAATGTTCGACGCACACCCGCCGATCGCGAAGAGCCCCGGCACCGTCCCACCCGTCTCGGTCTTCACCTCGCCGTCGATCGTGACGTCGAGACCACCGAGGGTGAAGCTCATGTACGTCGCGGCCCCGACCGACGCGTCGAGCGCCGCATAGGGCGCGTTGTCGAGGGGCTGGAGCCATTTGTCCTTCTTGTGGAATTCCGGATCTTCGCCCTTCACCGCGTGCGCGTTGTACTTCGCGACCGTCTCCTGAAGTGCGCCGTCCGGCATGCCGAGCGCCTGCTCCATCTCCTCGATGCTCTCGAATGCGTCGACGAGCGGGTAGGCCCCCCACGCCGGGGGATCGGGCTGATAGGTCGCCTCGTCGAGGATCAGCCAGCCCTTCCGGTCGCTTTGCTGCGTCGTGATGAGGCTGGAGCGCGAGTGGTAGGAGTCCTCGGCGCAGTATCGCTTGCCTTCCTGGTTCACGAGGATGCCCTTGATGTGGCTCTCCGCCGGGTAGAAGGCCGCCGTCACCAGCGCACCGTCCATGTGCTTGAGAACGCCGCCTGCCGCCTTGCCGAGCTGGTGACCTGCGCCGTCGTCGTTCGGCGTGAACTGGCGCGTATAGCCTTCGACAAGGAGCTCGGGCAGATATTCCTCGAGCATTGCGTCGTTCGCGGTGAACTGTCCGGCGGCGAGGATCACGGCCTTGTTCGCGCGGACGCTGCCCTTCTCCTCGCCGAAGACGCGGTAGGTCACGCCGGCGATCTTTCCGTCTCCGCGGACGAGCTGATGGACGTGGGCGTCGTAAACGAACCGGACCCCGAGCTCCGTCGCCTTCGCGATCAGCTTCTCCATCATGAGGGCACCACCGCCCTCGCCTACCTGCGCGACCTTGTGGCCCCGCGGCGCGGGCTTGGCCTCGTTCCGGAAGGGATAGACCTCTTCGTTGCCGGACCAGATCAGGCATTCGTCCGTCATCTGCATGACGTGCTTGCCCTTGTACATCGTGTCGTTGAAGGGCACGCCCCGCTCGACCAGCCAGTCGAAGTGGGACACCGACTCCTCGCAGTAGAGCCGAATCTTATTCTCGTCGGGCTCCGGCGTGTTCATCATGAGGTAGGTGAACATGTCCTCGACGGTATCCTCGACCCCGACCGCCTTCTGGACCCGCGTGCCTCCCCCCATGTAGAGGTGGCCCGCGGCCAGCGACGTCACACCGCCGCCACCGCTCGCCCGCTCGAAGACGAGCACGTCGGCCCCTGCCTCTCGTGCGGCGATCGCGGCGCTGACACCCGCGCAACCGAGGCCGATGATCACGACATCGGCGGCGGCGACGTCAGTCGACCAGTTCGAAACGTCTCCCGCTTCGACGACGCTGTATTCACTCTTGCTCATGACGTTCCCCTGGCGCTCGGTTCCGAAAAAGTCGTCGCATTCTACCCCAGCGAGCGCCAGCCGGGGGAGCCCCGATGGGCTGCGCCCCCCCTCGCCAGGGAAGCGCCGGTCCTCTTGCCAGGGTGCGCGGGCGCCGGGCCGATCGCGTCGCCCGGCGGCGGGCCCCGGCCATTCCCCGCTAGACTCAGGCCCCCGAGCGTCTCGCACCCGCACCGCACCGACCGCATGGAAAGGCCCTCCGTGGAACCGACCTCCCTCGACGAACTGATCCGCACTCGCCGAACCATCAAGCCCCCGATGATGAGCGACGCACCCGTCTCCGACGAGGACCTCCAGGCAGTCCTCGAGAACGCCAACTGGGCCCCGACCCATGGCATGACTCAGCCCTGGCGCTTCCGGGTCTACCGTGGCGACGCGAGAACGAAGCTCGCGGACGACCTCGCCCAGCTCTACCTGACGGCCATCCCGCCGGAGGAGCAGAAGGAGGGCAAGGCGGACAAGCTTCGCAAGATGCCCACCCTCGCGCCCGTCGTGATCCTGGTCTGGATGGAGCGACAGAAGATTGAGAAGATCCGGGAGCTGGAAGAGATCGAAGCCGTCGCGTGTGCCGTTCAGAACATGCACCTCACCGCGACCGCGCGTGACCTCGGCGCGTTCTGGTCGACCCCGCCCTTCCTCTACAAGCCCGAGATGAACGCCTATCTGGGAATCGGCGAGAAGGACCGCTGCCTCGGCATCTTCTATCTGGGCCACCCGGCCGAAGGCGATGCCTGGCCGAAGGGGCGCCGCCAGTCGATCGAAGATCGCGTGGAGTACATCGACGCCTGAGCGGGCTCGCTCGCCTCTGCGAGCGCTTCGAAGACCTCGGCCCGGAACGCGATCAGGAGCCCGCGCGCGCGACGTCCCGAAGTCGGCGACCGATCGCGGCTCGGCGCACGAGAGCGCGGGTTCGCGCTGCGCTCCGGAAGTGGACGCGGGCAGGGAAGTCTTCGAACGAAGGACGGGACGCCAGTTCGCGTTCCCACCGCCTCGGCGCGCACCCGGGATCGTATACAATCCGGAGTCTCGCATCGGGAGCCCGCATGTCGCCGAGACCACCGAAGACCAGTGTCACCGATCGCCTTCGCGACGACATCCTCGCCGGCAGCCTGGCGCCCGGGACCCGACTGATCGAGATCCAACTGACGGACCGCTACGGCGTCGGCCGCGCCGCGATCCGCTCCGCGATCGTCGAACTCGACAAGGAGGGCCTCGTCGTCCGCGAGGCGAATCGCGGCGCCAAGGTGCGCGCGATCAGCGTCGAGGAGGCGATCGAGGTCTACGAGGCGCGCGCAGCGCTCGAGGGATTGATGGCGCGCCACGCGGCGAGGGAGGCGACGAAGCTCGAGCGGGAAGAGCTTCGCGCGCTCGTCCCGGGAATGCGCGAAGCGGTCGAGCGCGACGCACCGACGCGCTTCGCGGCGCTCGGCCGGGACCTCCACGAGCGCGTGAGCCAGATCGGCCGCCATCGCGTCGCGCGCCACCTGATCGACACCCTCCGCAACCAGTCCCGCGGTCACCCGGACCGGCTCTCCGCGATCCCCGCCCGTCCCGAACAATCCCTCGCGGAGCACATCGCGATCATCGAAGCGATCTGCTCGGGCGACGCGGACGAAGCGCAAGCCGCCGTCGAGCGTCATATCGAGTCGATTATCGCGACCCTGCGCCGAGACGCGGACTGAATCGACGGTCCGCGAAGCGTGAAGCGCCGCCCCGTCCGCTCAGGGTTCGACGATCACCTTGCACTCGGTGGAAGGCTTGCGCAGGGCCTCGAAGGCATCGGGCAGTGCTTCCAGCGCGACCCTGTCGGTGATCATAGGAATCGGATCGATCCGCTCCGCCGCGAGCATGTCGACCGTCAACTGATAGTTCTGATGGGTGTAGTAGGAAGCGAAGTGCATCGAAAGCTCCTTCGTCCCGAAGACCAGCGGCATGAAGTTGTCCGGTGCCATGCACATCCCTGCCGACATGATGCGCCCTCCCCTGGCCATGATCATCGAGATCGCGCTGACCACGTCCGGCCGCCCGACGCACTCGAACGCCAGAGAAGGCGCGCGCCCGGTGATCCGTTCGAAGGCGGGACCGAGCTCCTCGCTCGCCGGGTCGATCGCTGCGGTCGCGCCGTAGGTGACCGCGAGGTCCCGTCGGTGGGCCGCGTAGTCGCTCACCACGACTTCGCGCGCCCCCAGCACCTTCGCCCAGATCGCACAGGCGAGGCCCACCGGCCCGGCGCCCACGATCAGGACGTCCTCTCCGAGCTCGAGCCCGACCTTCTCGACCGCGTGGAGTCCGACGGCCAGCGGTTCGACCGCCGCCCCGTCGGCGCTCGCGACATTCTCGGGCAACCGGAACGTGAGCGGTGCCGCGCCGATCGCGTACTCCGCATAACCGCCACCGACGTCGCCGAAGCCCGTCATGCGGAGGTTCGCGCAGCCCATCACGTCACCAGACACGCAGCGCACGCAGGTTCCGCAGCTGATCCCCGGCATCGTGCACACCCGGTCGCCGACCTTCCACGGCCCATCGGGCCCCCGCGCGTCCTTACCGACGGCGACGATCTCGCCTGCGAATTCGTGGCCCATGACGGCTCCCGCCGGGACGGCGCCGCCGAGCTCGGTGACGTGGAGGTCCGAGCCGCAGATCCCGCAGCCCTTCACCGCCAGTAGAACTTCCCCGGCCCCCGGCTCCGGGTCGGGGACGTCGCGGACCTCGAGGGGTTGACCGGATTCCTGGAAGCAGGCTGCGCGCATGATCGCTCTCCCCGGGAAGGACTCCCGCCCCGCGAGCGTATCACGCCGGTGGGCCGCCATCGTCGGTGTCGGCTGAGATCCGATCGCCTATCGTGCGTCCGTGCCGAAGGATCTCACTCTCACCGTCGTCGAACAGTCCCCGGTCCGCAAAGGCGGCACCGGTGCGGACGCCCTGCGCGAGTCCATCGAGCTCGCCGTCGCCTGCGAATCGATGGGCTACGAGCGCTTCTGGGTCGCGGAACACCACAACATCGCGGGCATCGCGAGCACGAGCCCCGAGATCCTGATCGGTCAGATCGGCGCCGCGACGAACTCGATCCGGATCGGCAGCGGCGGCGTGATGCTGCCCCACTACTCGGCGTTCAAGGTCGCCGAGAACTTCCGCATGCTCGAGACGCTCTTCCCGGGCCGGATCGACCTCGGGCTGGGCCGCGCCCCGGGCGGAGACCAGCGGACGATGATCGCGATGTCCTATCCGTCGAATCCGATCGACGTCCGCGCCTATCCCGAGCAGGTCGAAGATCTGATCGGCTACCTCGGTGACTCCCTCCCGGTGGAACACCCCTTCCACACCCTGCGCGCGGGTCCACCGACGGAGCACGTCCCCCAGGTCTGGCTCCTCGGGAGCGGAGTGGATTCGGCGCGCCTCGCTGCCGCCCGCGGTCTCCCCTTCAGCTTCGCCCACTTCTTCGGCAACTCGGCCCAGGGTCCCGACATCGTCGATCTCTATCGCCGCGAGTTCCGGCCCTCGGCCCAGCTCGCCGAGCCCCGCGCCCACGTCGCTGTCCAGGTGATGTGCGCGCAGACGACCGAAGAGGCCGAGTGGCACGCGCTCAGCATGAAGGTCGGCCGAATCCAGATGGCCCGGAACCAGGAGCGTTCGGGCATCGTGTCTCCGGAAGAGGCCTCGGAGCACGTCTTCACTCCGGAAGAGGAGCGCTTCCTCGAGCACTCGGGCATGCGCGCGACCGTCGGCAACCCCGAACAGGTCGCGGCCGAGCTCTACGCCATCGCGGAGCGCTACGACACCGAACTGCTCGGCGTCGTGACGATCTGTTACGACTTCGAAGCCCGCCTCCGCTCCTACGAGCTCATCGCTCAGCAGTACCTGCACTAGGGCCTCGCCTCGAACCGCAACGGGCCGGCCCCCCGCGTGAGGAGGCCGACCCGTTCGATGCGAATCGGTTCACGAAGCTCAGTCGCGAGGCGGTAGACCGTGCACGAGCTGTAGGAACTTCATGTCCGTGCCAGCACGACGGTGCTCCGATAGCGCCTGGTAGTCCGGGTCGGCCCACCACGCCCTCGCAGCTTCTTCGCTCGGGAACTGGAAGATCACGATCCGACCTGTTCGGCCGTCGTCGCCTTCCAGCGTCTCCGAGTTGTCGTCGAAGGTGTGGAAGGATCCGCCGTGCTTCTTCAGGATCGGAAAGAAGCCCTTCTCGTACACGCGGTACTTCTCTGCGTCGTGGACGTGGAAGTTCGCGACCATGTAGCAGGGTGCGTCAGCCATCGGAATTCTCCTGGCGGGTCTGGATCAGGCTTCGTACTGGTGCATGACCGGCGCGCCGGCGATGAAACCGCCGATCGCCTTGCCGACCGCCCCCATCGCGGCGGAGGTCTTGTGGGCCTCGAGGTCCTCTTCGCTCGCCCAGCTCTCGACCATCACGTAGCGGGTCGGGTCGTCGACGCTGCGGAAGAGGTCGTACATCTCGCAGCCCTTGTCTTCGGCCTTGACCTGAGCGAGGGCAGGACCGGCGGCGGCCTCGAACGCTTCGGCTTCGCCTTCCTTGATGGGGAGCTGGACGGTCAATCGGATCGACATCGTGTGATTTCCTTGGTCTTGGGGATGGGTCTCGGGATGAGGGCCGCGCGCGCACGACTGCACGAACGGGAAGCCCGACGGTAACGCAGTCGCCTCGCTCCGGCGCGGGCCGCCGGGTCTCTTCCAGGAAGCCCGAAAGGCAACCTGCGAGGCCCGATCAGGGCGTTAGAATCGCTCCCTCGGCCGTACAGGCGGCCATCCGCAGCACAGACGCACGGCGCCCGAAGCGGACCGCGCGAGGAGACACGAAATGACGGAACAGAAGCTGAAGGGATCGATTCCGAGTGGTGGCCTCGAGGGCATGGCCGTCCTCGTGACCGGAGGCGGAACCGGAATCGGGGCCGCCTGCGCGTCACGCCTCGCGGCCGATGGCGCCGCCGTCACGATCTGCGGACGCACCGAGTCGAAGCTCGAAGACGCGGCCCAGAAGATCCAGGCCGCTGCCGACGCCACGGGGAAGGGCGGCTCGATCCAGCTGACCGCGGGCGACGTGACGAGCGAGTCGGACGTCGAACGGATCACGGCGAAAGCCGCGGAGCCCACCGGCGAGCTCGACGGTGTCGTCGCCAACGCGGGCGGCGGCGGCGGCATGGGCCCCTACCACGTTCAGGACACCGACGAGTTCATCCGCGTGCTCCACCTGAACGTCCTCGGGACGATGCTCTGCGTGAAGCACTCCGTCCCGTACATGGTGAAGGCGGGGGGCGGCTCCTTCGTCGGCATGTCCTCGATCGCCGGCCAGGTGACCCACCCCTACTTCGGCGCCTACTGCGTCGGCAAGGCTGGGATCGAGCAGATGATGATGAACGCCGCTGATGAGTTCGGCCCGAGCCACATCCGCTTCAACTCGATCCGCCCCGGCTTCATCGCCACCGAGATCATGGAGGGCGTCCCGCGCGAATCGGACGTCTACACGTCCTATATCGAGAACACGCCCATGAACGGCGTCGGCGAGTCCGAGGACGTCGCGCACCTCGCCCGCTATCTGATCGGCCAGGAATCCCGGTGGGTCACGGGCTGCTCGATCAACGTAGATGGTGGCCACGCGCTCCGCCGCGGCCCGAACTTCGGCAGCTTCATCGAGCCGGCGATCGGCGCCGACGCGATGATCGGCCACCCGCCGAAGAGCTGAGCGGAACGACGGCCTTGCGCAGTCCGGAACCGACGATCTTCTTCGAAGACATCGAGGTCGGCAGCACCGTCCAGAGCGGCTGGTACGAGGTCCCGCGTGACGAGGTGATCGAATTCGCCGCGCGTTGGGACCCCTACCCGCACCATCTCGACGACGACGCGGCCGCGAACTCCGTCTTCGGAAGAGTCGCGGCCTGCGCATCGCACACGTTCTCGATCTCGACGCGTCTCACCCACGACCTCCCCGGCACGATCGCCATGGCTGCGGGTCTGGGGGGCGACGGCTTCGACCTCGCCGCCCCCCTCTATGCCGACTCCCGGGTCCAGCTCACGCGCCGCTACCTCGCCGCGCGGGAATCCAAGTCGCGCCCGGACATCGGCATCGTGACCCTCGAAGACACGTTGCGCGATCAGGACGACACGGTCGTCTTCCGGACGTCCGGGTCGATGTTCGTCTCGAAGAGAGGCGCCGAGCCGCGTTCGCCTTCCTGAGGGGCCCCGCGCGACGCCCCACTCGGCTCCGAGAGCCTTTCCGAACACCCGTCGCAGCAAGGCGGCCCGCCCGTCGCCGGGAGACGACCTGAAAGCGCCGCGTGCCAGATGCCCGAGCCATCGATCGCCCGGATCTCCCCCGCCCTTCGCCGGTTTCGCCTTGCGGTGAAGGGTCTATCCTCGAAGCGTCGCACCCCTTTACGCCCGACCGTCCGGGCGAACGCGAGGTAGATCATGGCCGCCCCCGCCCTCTCCGACGAACTCTCGATCATCGACGTCGACGCCCACATCACCGAGCCCCACGACCTGTGGACCTCCCGGGCGCCGGCCAGCATGAAGGGCCGCGTTCCTCATGTGGAAGGCGAAGGTATGGATCGACGCTGGATCGTCGACGGCGTCGAGATCGCGACCACGAACCCCGCATCGGTGATCAACAAGAACGGCCAGAAGTCACGGGGCACGGAGTTCTTCGGTTGGCAGATCGAGGACGTCCACGAGGCATCCTGGGACATGAAGCAGCGCGTGTCCGTCCTGGACGAGTTCGGCCTCTACGCCCAGATCCTCTATCCGAACGTCGCCGGCTTCGGCAGCGAGCGCTTCATGAAGGTCGACGACGGCGAACTCCGTCTCGCCTGCGCCCGGATCTACAACGAAGCGATGGGCGAAATCCAGGCCGACAGCAACGAACGGCTGCTGCCGATGGCGCTCATGCCCTGGTGGAACATCGAGCAGTCGATCGAAGAGGTCCAGCGCGCGAAGGACATGGGCCTGCGCGGCATCGTCATGTGCAGCGATCCCGACTCGATCGGGCTCCCCGATCTCGGCAACGAGGCCTGGCTTCCCTTCTGGGAGGCCTGCAACGATTCCGACATGGCGATCAACTTCCACATCGGCGCGAGCGAGACCTCCTTCAACATGTTCGGCCGCGCTGCCTGGGACTCGAACGGAATGCGCCGCCGCCTGGCCCTCGGCTCCGCCGCCCTCTTCGTCGAGAACTCCCGCGTCATGTCGAACATGATCTACAGCGGAATCTTCGACCGCTGCCCCAACCTGAAGGTCGTGTCCGTCGAGAGCGGGATCGGCTGGATGCCCTTCGTCCTCGAGTCGATCGACTACGAATGGGGCGAGACAGGGGCCCAGCAGGAGGTCGCGCTCCAGAAAAAGCCGTCGGAGTATTTCCGGGACCACTTCTGGGGCTGCTTCTGGTTCGAGAAGGTCGCCCCGAAGCACCTGATAGACGTGATCGGCGAGGACAACGTCCTCTTCGAGACGGACTTCCCCCACCCTACGTGCCTGTACCCCGACGTCCAGGAGTACATCGCGGAGATCTCCGCCGGCTGGAGCCAAGAGCGTAAGCGCAAGATCTTCCAGGACAACGCGGCGAAGCTCTATCGGATCGAGCTCCCCGGCTGACCCTCGATTCGCCGGAACGGCCTAGGGCGCGAGCTCGACGACGCTGAGCGTCGTGATGACCGGTCTCGCGCCAGCGCCGCCGACGCGCCGAGCCTCGAATTTTACGAGATCCGCGACCCCATGGCTCTGGATTCCGCGCAGGGCCCAGAGCCGGATTTTCTTTCCCTTGGCATCCCGGAGATCACTCTTCGGCGTGACCTCGAAGATCTCCCCGGCCATCGTGATCGTTTGGGCGCGCACGTTCACGTCGTCGATCATGTAGCCCGATCGGGGATCGCCGATCCCCGTGGGCGCTCCGACCGGGCCCTTGCCGCCTCGCCCCTGCGCGACCGCCGCAGTCGCCAAGAGCAGGCTCGACGCCAGAACGAGGGCACTCAAGCGAGCGAGAGAAGGCCCTTCATTTCGCTGGATTCGATTCATACCTGGATCCTCCATGGAAGCGCCATCGGACGCGCAGGCGCCCCCGTCGTTCAATCGAGCTCCCGCCAGTACATCACGCCGTGCTCGGAGTCCGAAGCGCCAGTCGACAGGTTGATGATCTCACCGTCCTGCTTACTGATGATCAGACGGTTGCCGCCGTCACCCGGGGCGATCGAGAGACGTGCGTCCGTCGGCATGCCGCGACCGAGGTCGAGGGTCCGCTGCGTCCCAGCGAGCGGGCTGGTCGGGCTCGGCGGACCGAAGAACCCCTGTCCGCACTTCGCGAGGAAACCGTATAGGTTCGCGATGCCCGAGGGCTCGCAGACGTTCGTCAGGTCCGGGCTGAACGTCGACACGAAGAAGAACGCGTTGAAGACCTCGCTGTTCGTGACGAACTTCTCGCCGTCGGCGACGGTGAAGAAGAGGCCCGAGGGTTCGGTCGCGGGACAGCGGTCGGGCAGGCTCGTCACATCGGTCAGGTCCCCGCCATCGCCCACGCTCCGACCGTCGATCGTGCTCGGAGTGGCGGTCTCCCAGACGTCGCGATCCTTCAGGATGTAGAAGCGGTTCAGGACGTCGCAGCCACGAAGCGCGCTGGTGCAGTTCAGGTCGCTCCGCTCGCCGGAGCCGAGCCCGACGTGAAGGATGCCGTTCGACACGGTCGCGCTCGGCGCGAAGAAGAAGCTGCGCGCATGATCCGTCGGATCGGTCGAAGGAGCGTGGTCGAAGAACTTCCGGAACGGCCAGTTCGCCTGGTAGAGCTGTGCGTCCGTCGGCGAAGCCGTACCGGGATCGCGAACGACCCACTTCCAGACGTTGCCGCCAACGTCCCCGATGTAGATGATGTCCGCGAAGCCGTCCTGGTCGTAGTCGAGGACTGCCGGCGAAGACGGAATGGCGTAGAGCATGTCGGAGACGTCCCCGGTCGCGGACCCGAACTTGCGGACCGCCACCGGTCGACCGGTATCGACGTCGAGCATCGCGACTCCTCGCCCCTTCAGGCTCGCCGCGTCGTACTGGGCCGCATCGTTCACGTCGCTGGTCGGGTCGTAGCCGAAGCCGACGATCGCGACCCACTTCTCTTCGACGTCGCCTCCGGACCGTTCTAGGCGGATCCGCGTGATGACCGGCTGGGACCAGGTCTGCGCCACGTAGTCCCGCCAGGTCGTGTCGGACTCGAGGGGAAACTCCCAGCCGTAGGCAGGGTAGTCCGACGCCGAAGGGTCCGTCACATCGAGAGACAGATACTGTTCGCCGCCTTCGCGCATGCCCGTGACGAGGATCGTCTTCCACTCCGTCCACGCCTTGTCGTCATCGACGTCCGAGTTGCCGTCGATCCAGACGTCGGCGACCGAAGGCGATCCGTCGACGTTGAGCGGGTGGAGGGTCGAGTCGTCCTTCGCGAGATCCGCGACCGTCGTCCGGGCCGACCAGGGCATGAAGGCGAAGACCTCCTCGCCCGTCCCAACGTCGTAGGTCCCCGTCGAAGTATCCCAGGAGCCGGCGTCGAAGCCATGCAGGAATCCGTCGTTCGCGCCCGCGATGATCACGCGGTCCCGACGGGCATACTCGGGGCGTGCCGCGAAGGTCGAGTAGGAGGGCTCCGGAATGAAGCTGCGCGGATTGCCAACCACGACGGGATTCGAGTGGAAGATGTCGCCGAGGCGATCGGGAACGCTCGAGCCGTCCTCGATTCGAGTCCGGTCTACGCATCCGCTGAAATCCGTGGAGCCCGCCGAGGTCATCCCCGAGCCCCAGTCGCAGCCGGCGACGAAGGCGACGATCGCCTCGTCGAGATCCGCGTCCGAGGCGACAGTCCCGACGGGCGGATAGTCGCTGACGCTCCCGAGGACGGCAGCGCCGCCCAGATCGGCCGCCGTGACCGAGTGATCGAAATCGACGACAGTCTGGCCGCTTACGCCCGCCAGGGAGACCTTCAGGTTTCGGCCGTTTGCGCCCGGCATCTCCTTCGAAGCGTTCCAGAAGGGCGGAGCCTCGTCCTCGCTCTTGAACGTGCCGCCAGCGCAGACAGCGGGGTCCGCGAGGTCTTCGAGGGCACAGTTTCCAGCAGCGTCCTGGACCTCACCCGTGACGGTGATCTCGTAGCTCCGGATCAGACCGGGCCAGAAGGGACGCGCGCTCGTCGGCTGAAAGAGCGTCGTATAGAGCTGACCACCGTCCGAAGTCCGGGCCGCCGGCACCGTCGCCGCCGAGAAGCCCTGGGACTTGGAGATGATGTCCTGGACCGAGCTGACGAGGGCTTCGGTCAGCTCCTGGGCCTGGTTTCCGTTGAAGTAGAGACCGTTGCCGTTGTCGGCGGTCTTCTGGAGCAGGGAGTTGACCGGTCCCCTCGTCGTGAAGCCCACGGTGTAGACGTCGACGACGTTCTGAGTGTCCGGATAGTCGGGGCGGCAGTCGGTCTCTTGCATGAACAGCGCGATGTCGTCGAGGTAGCCCGTACCGCTCGAGCTGGGCCAGGGGGGCGAGCCCTCTTCCGGGGTCGAATCCGTCCCGATGTCGGGATCGCCGACCGCATCCGGCGCATAGTCGCCGACGAGGTCGTCGAAGTCGGAGAAGCCCAGGGTGTTCCAGCCGCCCGTCGTGTAGTTGTCCGCGCTCGGATCCCCATCCGAGATCATGATGATGAAGTTACGCTGACACTCCTCTTCGACGGGATCGCTAGCCGCAGAGGAGCTCGTGTAGTCGCCGTTCCAGTCGTTGTAACGGTACGTCGGCCAGGCGGTCGAGCCGTCCTGCCCGTCCGGGACGTCCGCCGAATCGCGCGGCATGAAGTAGGTGTAGAGCTTGAAGAGCGTCTCCGAGAGCGGGGTCGCCATCGACGCGTCGAGGGAGTTGATCGCGTTGGTGAGATCCGTGCGGTTCGTGCTGTAAGCCGCGACGGGCGCGTTGACGAAGCCGCCGTGGGAGTTCCGGTGAAACTGGGCGATACCGAAGCGGACGCGGTCCTCGTAGACGCCGCAGTCGCCGAGGAAGGCCGGGCAGTCGCTGTTGGTCTGATAGATCACGTCCCGGGCGATCTGCCGGGCGGCGGTGATACGTGTGATCTGGTAGGTCGCGAAGGTGTCGCCCGTGATGTAGTTCTGACCGCTCGCCGGATCATCGATGTCGTCGAGGATGTCCTGCGCCGTCACTCCGGACGCGCCGTAGGTCGTCGCCGTGTCCGCGTCGTCGATGCTGAAGAGGAAGTTGACCCAGGGGCGGTAGTACCAGGTCTCGTTCCCGTACCCGACGTTGATCCCGTCGCTGTAGAGCCGCCGCGTCTGACCGCAGAAAGTGCGCTCGATGAAGCCGGAGCTGGCGTGGTCGGTCGGGTCGGGGGTCGCGGTCCAGTCGCTATACCAGCTGGGCCAGACGCGCAGGATGCAATCGCCGGCGCTCCAGCAGTAGCGGAGCACCCAGTCACCGTTGTCGTCCGACAGCCAGGAGTTCCCCGCGCCGAGTCCGTTGAAGAGGTCGCAGGTCGGGGTGAAGGTCGCGGCGTCGAAGGCCTCATGCTCCATGATCGCATTCATCGAGCCGGAGTTGTCGACCATGAGGACCACGTTCGGCGCGATCTGCGCCGAGAAGATCTCTTCGTCCCCCGCGTTCACGGCGAGGGGCAGGATGAACAACACCACGGCGGAAACGGAGACGACCCGAGACTTGAGGAGGTGGATCCTGACCATGGAATTCTCCCATCCGTGCTGCACGCGACGAAGTGGACCGCTCGGCGCGCGGGAGTCGTGCGGCCGGAAATCCATCAGAGATTCGATCGGCAAATCGGGAAATTGATTGAGCCTTTCTCCCCTGAGCCAGGGGTCTGCGTCACACCGAACACCGGCAGCGGGCTCGCAACTCACCCCAGACGCGCGCAGACGCCCCGAGACGGCGGGTGAGGTCAGGGTGATGCAATTCGCGCGCGCCAATCCAGGAGAGACCAGGAGGGAACGGAGGAGAGATTCAGCCCCGCCAGCGAAGGACGGTCCGGCCCATCGTCTCGCGGCGCTCCATCCGCTCGAGCTCCTCGGGCAGCGCGGTGTAGGGCACCGCGCGGCCGACCACAGGACGGATCGCACGCCCCTCGAGGAGTTCGATCAGCCGCTCGTGTATCGCGAGCCCGGTCGCGCGCGGGATCATATGGATCCCGACGAGACCGAAGGCGTTCGGGTCGCCGTAGCTAAGCAATACCCCCGAGACGGAGAAGTTGCCGAAGATGATCGGCCGCGGGAGGAGCCCCGCCTCGTCTTCGGCCTCGATCCCCCCGGAGAAGCCCGTCAGCATCAGACGACCGCCGTAGGCCATGACACCCATCGTCTGCTTCGTCGCTTCGCCGCCGACGAGATCGCACGCGACGTCGACGCCACGTCCGCCCGTCACTTCCGAGACCGCCGCATGGAGGTCGTCCTCGCGAGAGTTGATCGCGACGTCGGCACCGAGCTGCCGACAGAACTCGACCTTCGCCTCGCTTCCTGCCGTCGCAATCACCTTTGCGCCCTGCGCCTTGGCAAGCTGAATCGCCGCGGAGCCGACGCCCCCTGCCCCCGCGTGAATCAGCGCCGTCTCGCCGGGCTGCAGCTTCCCTCGCTCGAGGAGCGACGCGGAGGCGACGTGATAAGGGAAGTAGAAGGCGGCGGCTTCGGGATCGGTCAGAGTCTCGGGCGCGGGGAAAGCCATGTCGACGGGGCCGACGACCTCTTCCGCATGGGCACCCGTCGCGCCTCGGCCACAGACGAGCACGCGCTGCCCGACCCACTCTCCGGACACCCCGCCGGCGACCTCCTCGACGATACCGACCGCCTCCATCCCGAGCGTGTACGGCAATTCCGGATCGACCGTACGGTAGCGGCCATAGCAGCCGTCGACCTCGTTGAAGTTGCATGCGGACGCGGACACACGGACCCGGATCTCGCCCGGCTCCAAGTCCGTCGGCGCGACCTCCTCGAGGGAGAGGGCCTCGGACGGACGGCCCTTCCTGACGACGCGCCACGCCTTCACCGTCGCTCCTCCACGGCCGCGGGCTCTAGAACTCGAGGACGTGCCGCAGCCCGCGGCTCTCGCGCATATGGTCGAGCCCCACGTTCACGTCCGAGATCTTGTGGCGATGGGTCACCATGCTCTCTAGATCGAGCGCCCCCTTGCGCCAGAGTGCGAGGAAGTTCGGGACGTCCCGGTGGCTGTTGCACGACCCGAGCAGGCAGCCCTGGATCTTCTTCTCCTGGGTCAGGAAAAGCGCGGGCATCGGGATCGTGAACGCGCCCATCGCCGCCCCCACCATCGTCATCGTCCCGCCCACGCGGGTCGCGTTCAGGCAGTCTTCAATCAGCTTCTCGTGCCCGGCACCATCGAAGGCATAGTCGACACCGATTCCGTTGGTGATCTCCTGGGCCTTCGCCACGACGTCGTCCTGCCCCGGGTCGAGCACGTGAGTCGCCCCGAAGTTCGCAGCGTAATCTCGTCGTTCCGCGACTGGGTCGGACACGATGATCTTGGAGGCGTTCGCGAGTCGGGCGCCCTGAACGATCGACACGCCGATCCCGCCGAGCCCGGTCACGAGGACGGTGGCCCCCTCCTCGACCTTGGCCGTGTTGAGAACCGCGCCGACGCCGGTCTGCACCGAGCAACCGATGACGCAGGCGATCTCGAGGGGCGTGTCTTCCGCGATCTTGACCGCGCGGCGCTCGTGCACTGTCGTCAGTTCGCCCCAGCCGCCCAGGCCGAAGCCGTGAAAGACGCGCTCCCCGTCCCGCGAGAGCGGCGACGAGCCGTCCATGCGCAGACCGGTCATGAAGTTCTGCCCTTCGACACACAGCTGCGGCTGACCACGCCCGCAGAAATAACAGACGCCGCACGTAGGCAGCGGCGTCAGCATCACCTTGTCGCCCTTCTGGAGCCGCGTCACACCGGGACCGACCTCGACGACGGTGCCCGCCGCCTCGTGACCGAGGACCTGGGGCAGCATCTCCCCGGCCGGCATGTCGACGACCGTCAGGTCGGAGTGGCAGATCCCGCAATGAGAGACCTGAACCTGAACCTCACCCTCCCGCGGATCCTCGACGTGGATGTCGTCGACCACGTTGAGCGGGGCGGAGTGCGTCTCGAGAAGGGCAGCACGCATCGAAGTTCCTTTCGGGCTCGAACCACTCGGGCTCGGCAGGCGATCAGACCGGTCGGCGGACCGAGAGGGCCTCGCAGTTGTCACGCATCACCATCTTGACTTCGTCGTCGGTGAACCCCTCGAGGTCGAGAGCGAAGTCGGTCGGGTCTTCGAGGCCTTCCGCGTGGGGCCAGTCCGAACCGAGCAGCAGGTTCTCGGCGCCGAGCAGCTCCTTCAGCTTCAAGACAGAGTCTTCGTGGAAGGGGGCGATCCAGACGTGACGCTTGAACGTCTCGATCGGGTTCTCGAAGAACTTGGAGGGCTCCTGACCGTACGCGCGCTCCATCGACTGGAGCAACCACGGCACCCAGAACGCCCCCATCTCGATGGACGCCATCCGGATGTTGCTGAAACGCTCGAAGAGGCGGTGGGAGATCAGTGCGGCCATCAGATCGAAGGGCGCCTTGTGGCCCATCGCGATGCTGGTGAGCGGCGAGGAATGGAAGCTCTGGATCGTACCGCCCTCACCCCAGTCGTTCATGTAGTGGCCGTAGCCCGAGTC
>PAQX01000002.1 GCA_002709835.1 Deltaproteobacteria bacterium | reverse complement strand
CACCCCCCGATGACCGGGGGTGGGGATGCGTTAGTTCTCGTTCGTCGCCAGCGAGCCGGTGGCCAGTCGCGCGCCCATCGGCGGGCCCGGCTCTTCGATGAAGCCCGGGGAACCCGCGAGGTCGTAGGCGTGCATGCCGTGCTCACCGAGGTCGAGGCCCTCGAGCTCTTCCTCTTCGCTGACCCGGAGACCGACGGTCGCCTTGAGCGTGAGGAAGATCGCTGCGGCGCAGGCGATGGTGAAGACCGCGTAGGCGGCGACGCCGATCGCCTGGGTGACGAGGCTGTGCTCGGGGTTGGTCGAGAAGATGCCGACCGCGAGCGTTCCCCAGATACCGCAGGTGAGGTGGACCGAGATCGCACCGACCGGGTCGTCGATCTTGAGCTTGTCGAACATCATGACCGAGCCGACGACCAGCATGCCGGCGATGAGGCCGACGAGGATCGCCATGTTCGGGTTGATGACGTCTGCGCCCGCCGTGATACCGACGAGACCGGCGAGGATGCCGTTCAGGGCCATCGAGAGGTCGGGCTTCGAGCTGACGAAGCTGTACGCGATCATCGCGCCGATTCCGCCCGCAGCCGCCGCCAGACAGGTGGTCACGAGGGTGAACGAGGTCAGCGTCGGGTCGGCCGAGAGGACCGAGCCGCCGTTGAACCCGAACCATCCGAGCCAGAGCAGGAAGACACCGACCGTGGTCAGCGGCATCGAGCTGCCGGGGATCGGAAGAAGGGTGCCGTCCTTCGCGTACTTGCCGAGACGCGGGCCGAGGACCAACGCTCCGACCAGCGCGCCCCATCCACCGACGGAGTGGACCAGGGTCGAACCCGCGAAGTCGTAGAAGCCCATGCCATCGAGGAAGCCGCCGCCCCACTTCCAGGAGCCGGCGATCGGGTAGACCAGCGCCACGAAGATCGCGGAGAAGATCATGAAGGAGCCGAGCTTGATGCGCTCGGCGACCGCACCCGAAACGATCGTCGCGGCCGTCGCGGCGAACATGGCCTGGAAGAGGAAGTCGGTCCAGTACGTGTACCCGCCGTCGGCGTAGGCCGGCGTGTTCGCGCCCTCTTCGAAGCCCGCGCCGATGCCGAAGCCGGCGAAGCCGAAGAAGCCGTTGAACTCACCCGGGTACATCAGATTGAAGCCGCACAGGAAGTAGGTGAGGATGCCTGCGCAGATGATGAACGTGTTCTTGAACAGGATGTTCGTCGTGTTCTTCGCTCGCGTGAGGCCGGACTCGACCATCGCGAAGCCCAGGTGCATGATGAACACCAGGGCGGCGGCCAGCATCATCCAGACGTTGTTCGCCGTGAAGAGGGCGGTCGAGATCTCGTCGGCCATCGCGACGCCCGGTGCGACGCTGCCGGCGAGAATCGCCGCGGTGAGGAGAAATTTCCGAGACATGGGGTTGGACTCCAATGGGGTTGGGATCGGATACGGATTCGTGCTTCGGTTTCTGCTCGCGTGGGTTCCCCGTCCCCTTGACGGCGATCACTCGAAGCAGTCGAGCCCTTGTAGAGCAAGGGCCGTGCCAATTTCGTCTCGGGTGGATCCTTCGGTCCTTGCGGCCCAGGTGTGCCTTTTTGAGCACGGGCCGGTCCCTGATCGCGCCCGTTTCGGCCTCGGATTGCCCATCTGGTCGACAGACATGCCCGCCTGCCGGGCAGGTGGCTGCCTGACCGTGCCCGGGACCCGTGCACGGTTGTGCGTCACGCTGCTCGCCGTGCAGGCAGTGGCGCGTTCGCGCCGATTGGCGCGCGCCTCCGGCCGCGATCTCGTGCGGAGGCGGCCTTCCCGGGCGTGAAGAGGGGGTGAGTCCGTCGGGGGCGCAGTCGGGCTAGGATCCGAGATCCGGTGCCTCGACGCATCGGCCGTACGAAGGATCCGCGATGCCCGACCCGGGAAGCCCCGCCGACCGATTACGCGCCTTGCTGGCCCAGGACCGCCTGCACGTGACGCCTGCCTGCTTCGACGCCCTCTCTGCGAAGATGATCGAGCGCGCGGGCTTCGACGTGGCGTTCATGAGTGGCTTCGCCGTCTCCGCCGCGCGTCTGGCGATGCCCGACACGGGGCTGATCTCGTACGGCGAGATCGTGGATACCGGACGCAACGTGTGCGACGCCGTCGACATCCCGGTGATCGGGGACGGGGATACCGGCTACGGGAACGAGATGAACGTGCGCCGGACGATCGAGGGCTACGCGCGTGCGGGCTTCGCGGCGGCGATGATCGAGGACCAGGTCGCGCCGAAGCGGTGCGGGCACACGCGCGGCAAGGAGGTCGTGGGACGGGACGAGGCGAAGCGCCGTCTGCGCGCCGCGGTCGATGCGCGCGAGGCCGGGGCCGACCTGTTGATCATGGCCCGGACTGATGCGCGCTTCGGGCATGGCCTCGAGGAGGCGATCGAACGCTGTCGCCTCTTCGCGGACCTCGGTGCCGACATCCTCTTCGTGGAGGCGCCGCAGAGCGAAGCCGAGATGGAGACGCTTTGTCGCGCGCTGCCGCCGCTCCCCAAGATGGCCAACATCGTCGAGGACGGAGACACCCCTGAACTCTCGCCGGCCCGTCTGGAAGAGATCGGTTTCCGGATCGCGGCGTATCCCCTGACGCTGCTGTCGAGCGCGACGAAGGCGATGGAGGACGCGCTGGCATCGCTGGCCGGGAAGGCCGCGCCGCCCCCACGTTTCTCCTTTTCCGATCTGCGCGAACTCGTGGGCTTCCCGGCCTACACGTCGACTCTGGACACCTACGCGGACGACTGACCCCCGGGTGGGTGCCGCCGACGGCGGAGTCCTCCGCTCAAGCACGGAGGCGCATCGGCCGATCCGCGAGGGATTTTCCTCCCTCCCGGAGTGCGTCATGCCCGATTCCGTCTCGCCCGATGCGACGCCCGCCGTCGAACTGTCCGGCCTCTTCGTTCAGCCGATCGCTCGCCGGATCGCGGATTGGACGGAGAACGGCAAGCTCGACGAAGATGGGCTCGACGTCTTCGGCGAGGTCCCGGGCGGTATGCTGCCCGCCGATGCGTCGAGCCGCCTGCACCGCGCGGCGCTCGTTCCCTGACGGGCCGGGCGGCCCCTCAGCCCGAGATCGCGACGAGTCGAAGCATCGGCCCCGGCGGCATCTGCGGTGCTTCGAGATCCACTCGTGCTTCGATCGTCGCCGCGCCCTCTCCCTCTTCGTCGATCAGGGTCTGCGTGATCGAGAAGGAGAGGTCCAACTCGGCGTCGATCCGGGTCCAGTGCCCTCGCCGCGCTTCGGGATCCACGCGGATCGCCTCGATCGTCGCCAGTACCGGCGCGAGCGCCTCTTCGAAACGCGCTGCGTCCCAGGCACCTTCGCCTTCGGAGACGCAGGCGGCCGCGCCTTCGTAGTCGCCACGGGCGAGTGCCTGGACGACCTGATGGAGCTCCGCCCGGACGCGCGCGTCGAAGGCCCTGCGGTCGAGCCGGCGAGGTGCCCGATCCGGGACCACGTCCTTCTCCGAAGGCTTGTTTTCGCCGGGATGGACGAGGCTTTCCCACTCTTCCACCAGGCTCGAGTCGATCCGCGCGAGCATCGCCCGCAGGAAGGCGATGACCTCCTCGACCTCGTCGTTGCGCGCGGTCTCCGGGAGATTGCGTGCCAGGGTCGAGTGGACCTGGGAGACGTAGCGGAGGAGCACGCCCTCCATCCGCGCGATCCCGTAGCGCTTCACGTAGTCCTCGAAGGAGAGGAAGCCTTCCCACATCTCGCGGGCGATCGACTTGGGAGACAGGGCCTCGTCGCCGACCCATGGATGGTGCTCCCGGAAGACGTCGAAGGTCTGATAGAGGAAGTCCGCGTTGGGCTTGTCCCAGGTCACGCCCTCGAGCTTCTCCATCCGCTCCTCGTAGGGGACCCGCTCGGCCTTGAGGGCCGCGATNAGTTCGGACTTCCGCTGTCGGACCTGNGCCTGGAGNAGCGCCCGCGGGTTCTCGAGGATNGCCTCGACGCANCTCAGGACGTCGAGCGCGTAGTCGTCGTGNGACGGGTCGAGGGCGGCGACCGCATCGANCAGGTAGAGCGAGAGGGTGTGATGGAGGTTGAAGTCGCGCTGGAGGTCTGCGTCGACCCGGGCACGACCGTCCTCGATCCGGACGACCTCCGCCTTCCGAAGGGACCGGAACAGGACCGCGGCTTCCCGCCGCAAGCGTTTCTTGCGGACCGAGGACTCGAAGCTCGCGTCGATCAGCGCGATCAGCTCGCGGTAGCCGGAGCCGTGGAGGGATTGTTCCTCCCCTCGCTGAAGCAGGGCGACGAGCGTCGCATGGGAGAGCTTGAACTGGGACCGCAGCGTCTCCGGCGGCTTCCCCGCGAGCTGTTCGAAGGTCTCCCGGGACCAGGACACGAAGCCCTTGGGCGGCGGCTTCTTCTTGTCTTTCTTCTTCCCCCCGCCCTTCGCTGCGGCTTTCGCCGCGGCTCGCAGATTCTCGATCACGTGCTCCGGCGCCTGACAGACGACGCTCCCCTGGGTGTCGAAGCCGCGGCGTCCGGCACGCCCCGCGATCTGCTTGAAGTCGCGGACCGAAAGGAGCCCGACCTTCTCGCCGTTGAACTTCGAGAGGCCGGTAAAGAGGACGGTGCGGATGGGGACGTTCACGCCGACGCCTAGCGTGTCGGTTCCGCAGATCACCTTCAGCAGGCCACGTTGTGCGAGCTGCTCGACGAGCAGGCGGTACTTCGGGAGGAGGCCCGCGTGGTGAAGGCCGATCCCGAAGCCGAGGAAGCGCTTCACGTCCTTGCCGTAGGGCGAGTCGAAGCGGAAGTCGCCGATCGCCTCGGCGAGCGCGCGCTTCTCTTCCTTGTCGGTGATCTTGCCGGAGGTGAGGCCCTGAGCCTGCTCGGAGGCTTCGCGTTGGGTGAAGTGGACGATGTAGATCGGCTGGCGGTCGCTCGCGAGGAGGCCTTCGGCGGTTTCGAGGAGCGGCGTTTCGCGGAAGCTGAAGTCGAGGGGGACCGGGCGCTCGTCGCTGTGGACGTGGGCCACCTCGCGGCCGGTGATCCGCTCGATCCGCTCTTCGATCGGCGCGGTGTTGCCGAGGGTCGCCGACATCAGGAGGAATCGGCTCTTCTCGAGGATCAGGAGTGGGACCTGCCAGGCCCAGCCGCGATCGCGATCCGCGAAGTAGTGGAATTCGTCCATGACGACGTAGGGGGCGTCGGTCTCGCTGCCCTGGCGAAGGGCCATGTTCGCGAGGACTTCGGCGGTGCAGCAGAGGATGGGGGCCGCCCAGTTGATCGCCGCATCCCCCGTCAGCATCCCCACGTTCTCCGCTCCGAACGTATCGCAGAGATCGAAGAACTTTTCGCTCACGAGGGCCTTGATCGGTGCCGTGTAGAAGGAGCGCTTCCCCTCGCACATCGCCTTGAAGTGGAGTCCCGCGGCGACGAGGGACTTTCCTGAGCCCGTGGGCGTACTGAGCACGACGTGGCGGTTCGTCATCAGCTCGAGCAGCGCTTCTTCCTGCGCGTCGTAGAGCTCGAGCCCTCGATCCTCCGCCCAGCGCGAGAAGCGATCGAGGATCGCGTCCGGGTCGCCGAGGCCGCCTTCCGGAACCCAGTCGATCAGGGGGCGGGCGTCGGCCATCATTCTTCTTCGCGGGCGCCGTCGGCGTTCGCGCGACGCCTGAAGACCGCGCGCGTCGAGTCGAGGAGCGCACTCGCCTTGTCGAGGAGTCCGGGATCGCCGATCGGCTGTGGGATCTTCGCCAGCACGCAGGTCACGTTGTCGGTCCCGCCCGCCTCGTTTGCCGCCGCGATCAGCTGTTCGACCGCGCTCTCCGGCCGCGCGACGGATCGGACGAGCTCGGCGATCGCGCCGTCTTCGATCATTCCGTGCAGACCGTCGGAGCAGAGGAGGTACGCGTCCCCCTGCTCGAGCTCGATCGCTTCGAGATCGACCTCGACGTCTTCCCGCACGCCGAGGGCGCGGAGGATCTGATTGCGTCGGGGGTCCTTGCGAGCCTCCTCGGACGAGAGCGCGCCCTCACGAACGAGATTCGCGACGAGGGAATGATCCTCGGTGAGCTGATCGATCGCGCCACGGCGCAGACGGTAGAGCCGCGAGTCGCCGACGTGGGCCACCGTCGAAGGCCCGTCCTCTGCGAGAAGCAGGCAGACGACCGTCGTGCCCATGCCGTCGAGGGAGTGATTCTTGCGACTGGTCGTGAAGATCGAGTCGTTCGCGCGGTGGATCGCCTGCTCGAGACGGGTTGCCCCATCGCCTTTGCCCTGGACGACGAACTCGCCTAGCCGGTCGACCGCCATCCGGCTCGCGACTTCTCCGCCGCGATGGCCGCCGAGACCGTCGGCGACGACGAGCAGGATCTCGGAGCGCTCCGGATCGTCGAAGCGTCCGAACGCGTCCTGATTGACGGTGCGCACGACGCCGACGTGCGTCGCGCCCGCGACGTTCGGCTCGCCGTGGCTCCAGACCGGGGCCGGGAAAGCGCTCTGCGATTCGGTCGAGGTTTCGTCGAGATCGGTGGTGGCGTCGTCGTTCGCCAAGGCGCTTCCAGCGGGTTCGCGTTTCGGGACAGCGCCTAGCTTACTCGCTCCCCACGCCGAGGGCAGCGCGTTCGCCTATTCTGCAGGTTCTTTCCCAGCCCGAGGTCCTCCGATGAAGCGCGCCGAGAAGGCCGAGCGCATCCTGACGATGCTCGACGATCTCTACCCGGAGCCGCCGATCCCCCTCGATCACGAAGATCCCTTCACGCTCCTCGTCGCCGTCGCTCTGTCGGCGCAGACCACCGACGAACGCGTGAATCAGGTAACCCCGGGGCTCTTCGCCAAGGCAAAGACCCCCGCGGCGATGGCGAAGCTCACCGAGAAGCAGATTCTGGCCGAGATCCGGTCCTGCGGACTCGCCCCTGGCAAAGCGCGGAACCTGAAGGCGATGTCCGAGATCCTCGTTCGCGACCACGGAGGGATCGTCCCGGCGGATATGGAGGCGCTCGAGGCACTCCCCGGCGTCGGGCACAAGACCGCGAGTGTCGTGCTGATCCAGGCCTTCGACACGCCGGCGTTCCCGGTCGACACCCACATCCATCGCCTCGCGGCGCGCTGGGGGTTGTCCGACGGCAAAAACGTCGACAAGACCGAGCGTGATCTCAAGGCCGTCTTTCCGCGAGAGGCGTGGGCCCGGCTCCATCTCGCGATCATCTACTTCGGTCGGGAGCATTGTCCGGCCCGAGGACACGACCTCACGATGTGTCCCATCTGTAGCTGGGCGGCGTCGAAGAAGCGGATGGCGGAAGAGGCGAAGGCGGGCGGCGGCGGCCCTCGTTCCCGCGCTGCGGTCGGCCCGAAGAAGGCGGCGGCGAAGAAGCGAGCGGCGAAAGCGACCAGGAAGAAGGCTGCGCGGAAGCGCGCGCGCTGAAGCGTGTTGCACGGCTAGTCGTGCGCGTGGGCCCCTTCGCTCCGGCGAATCAGGACGACCCGCCCGAGAATGCCCTCCGGTGCCGGTTCCGGCGGTTCGGTGATCTCGACGCGTCGTCCGACGACCTGCACCAGTCGGACGCCGCGAGCGGTCTCGACGAATCCTTTCGCGCGCAGGAGACCGGCGCCACCGAGGTGCGCCTCGATGGCCTCTTCCGTCATTCCGGGTTCCGGGTTCCACTCGGCCGTCTCGAAGTGTTCATGGCTGTGCGGACGTGCGGCAGGCGCCTCGCCGCGGCGATCGAGCTCGCCCGCGTCCGGCGGAAAGAGCAGGTCGAGGTCGACGTCGCCCTGGACGGCGCGGACCATCGGCGCCTCGGATTCGATCTCCCGAAGTCGCGCTTCGATCGACGGCCACTCGTCTTCCGGGACGAGATCGACCTTGTTCAGGACGAGGAGATCCGCGGATTGGACCTGATCCTCGAAAGTGCCTTCGAGGTCGCGGCCTTCGGCGAGCTGATCCGCGTTCACGACGACCACCGCCATGTCGTCGCCGATGAAGTCGCACGCGGGCTCGCGCCAGAAGTTGAGTTGGGTGTCGTAGGGGAGGGCGACACCCGAAGTCTCGATCACGAAGCGATCGGGCTGGATCTCCCGTTCGAGCTCGACGAGGGTTTCGAGCAGGTCGTCGGAGAGCTCGCAGCAGACGCAGCCGCCCTCGAGTTCGATGTAGGACTGTCCGCCCTGGCCGAGGAGGGCGCGGTCGATGCCGAGCTCGCCCAACTCGTTCGAGATCAGCGCCACACGGATCCCTCGGTCGGCGGCATCGGCGAGCAGGCGCTGGACCAGCGTCGTCTTCCCCGAGCCGAGGAAGCCCGAGAGCACGAGCGCGGGGATCCGCTTCTTGTCCGAGTCGTTCGATGCGGCCACGCCGCCTCCTTCTCTCGGCGCTCCGCGCAAGGAACCCGAAAAGCGGAGAGTAACCGTTCCATGGGCCGGAGCGAATGAGGACGCGCCCAACGGGCTATCGTCGGCGCCGTCGCGTGCGCCTGCGCCAGAGCGCGCGCCGGGAGGACTGTCGTGCCGGATCGGGATTTCGATCTCTTCGTGATTGGAGCGGGCTCGGGGGGCGTCCGTGCCTCGCGTTTCTCTGCCCAGAAGGGAGCGCGGGTGGCCGTGGCCGAGGACCGCTTCATGGGCGGGACCTGCGTGAACGTGGGCTGCGTGCCGAAGAAGCTCTTCGTCTATGCCTCACATTTCCGCGACGAGATGCACGACGCGACCAGCGGCTTCGGGTGGCGCGTCGACGGCGCGACCTTCGACTGGGCGACGCTTCGCGACAACAAGACGAAGGAGATCGAACGGCTGAACGGGATCTACGACGGGCTCCTCGAGAGCGCGGGCGTGACGTCGATCTGGGGCCGCGCCACGATCGTCGACCCGCACACCGTCGAGGTCGAAGGAAAACGCTACACGACGGAGAACATCCTGGTCGCGACCGGCGGTTGGCCCACGGTTCCGGACGTTCCCGGGAGTGAGCTCGCCGTCACGTCGAACGAACTCTTCCATCTCGAGACGCTGCCGAAGAAGGCCATCGTCGTCGGTGGGGGCTACATCGCCGTCGAGTTCGCGTGCATCTTCGACGGTCTCGGCGTCGACGTGACCCAGCTCTATCGCGGGCCGCTCTTCCTGCGCGGCTTCGACGACGACGTCCGGACGCATCTCGCCGAGCAGATCCGGGGACGCGGGGTCGATCTCCGCTTCGACACGAACGTGAGTGCGATCGCCGAGAACGGGAGTGGGATCACCGCCCAGCTGACCGATGGCACGAACCTCGACGCGGATCTCATCCTCTTCGCGACGGGGCGCCACCCGAACGTCGAGAAGCTCGGCCTCGAGGAAGTCGGCGTCGAGCTCGCTTCCGACGGCGCCGTCAAGGTCGACGAATACTCGCGGACCAACGTGCCCAGCATCTGGGCGATCGGGGACGTGACGAACCGGATCAACCTGACGCCGGTCGCNCTCCACGAGGGCGTCTGCCTGTCGGAAACGCTNTTCGGNGGGAACCCGCGCTCCCCGGANCACGAGAACGTNCCGGCNGCCGTCTTCTCGCAGCCTCCCTGCGGCANCGTCGGCCTGACCGAGGCGGAGGCCCGCGANAAGTACGNGGACATCGACGTCTATCGCTCNACGTTCCGNGCGCTCAAGCACACCCTCACGGGCGGCGAAGAGAAGACGATGATGAAGTTGATCGTCGACCGGGCCAGTGACAAGGTGGTCGGGCTCCACATGGTGGGGCCCGAGGCCGGCGAGATCGTCCAGGGCTTCGCCGTCGCGATCAAGGCGGGCGCGACGAAGGCCGACTTCGACGCCACGATCGGCATCCACCCGACGTCGGCGGAAGAGTTCGTGACGATGCGCGAGCCGGTGGGCGACTGAGGGGCCCTTTGCAGCGATTCCAGCGAGCTCTCACCTCCGGCCTCCTCGCTCTGGCGATGTCGGCCGCGTCCGTTTTCGCGGACCCGGCCTACGACCCGCTCGAAGGGATGGACGCCGACGGGCGGATCCCGAAGGTCGCGAAGGACGCGTACGTCGAGCATCCGGAGCGCTGGCGCTATCTCCCGGAGAGCCGGATTCCACCGGGCAACGTCTTCGATCGGTTCCTCGTTTCGTCACTCGTCTTTCCCGTCGTCTTCTTCAATTCCGACGTCGGCGCAGGCTTCGGTGCGGGCATGACCGACATCGACTTCCGCAAGCAGCGTCGCCGTGAGTTCCTCGGTGCCTTTGCGTCGTACTCGAGCGAGGGGCAGCAGAGCTACTCGATGACTTGGCGTCGCTGGCTCAAGCAGAAGGAAGTCCCCAGCGGAGGGGTCCTTCAGGAAGAGCGAAGCTTCGTTCGCGCGGCGGGGGGCTACCGAAACACGCTCACGCGGCGCTTCTTCGGGATCGGCCCGAACGCCAAGGAACGCAACGAGACCAGCTACACCGACCAGATGTTCTGGGTCGATGTCGGGATCGCCTACTCGCTCGAGGGCGTGCTCTCGGACTTCGTCGTCTCGGCGGGACTCCGCAGCGAGACGCATTGGCTGCGGGGAGGCGAAGTCGGGGGCGTCCCGGACTCGGAGAGCGTCGGTGCGCCCTTCGTCAGCGCGCGCACCGCGAAGCTCTTCGAAGAGGCGGACCGGAGCACGATCGGTTGGGTCGGCGCCGGCCTTTCGTGGGATACGCGGGACAGCGTGCGAAATCCGTATCGCGGCCACGCGATTAGCGCGACGGTCGACACTGCGGTGCTCCAGGGCGACACGCGATTTCGTTCGCTCGGGGCCGTCGGTTCGATCTACACGATTCGCGCGGACAAGGTCTTCCCGCTTCCGCCGCTCCTCCATGACGGTGGCGACGCCGGCGAGGAGCACCCGCCGACGGACAGTCTGGGCGTCCACTTCAGGACCCAGCTCTCGTCGGGCTCGCTTCCCTTCTACGCGCGACCGACCCTCGGCGGCTCGCGGATCCAGCGGGGCTACATCGCCGGGCGATGGCGGGACGATGCGCTCTGGGCCGCCGCAGCGGAGTACCGCTTCTGGGTCATTCCGCGCGGGTTCACGGTCTGGAAGAACATTCGGGTCGAGCGAATCGGCGGCGCGGTCTTCTACGAGGCGGGCGGCATCGGGTCCGACGGGATCGATCTCTTCGACTCGCGGGTGCTCCACACCTACGGATTCGGCGGTCGAGTGACGATCGAACGAGCCGTCCTCTTCCGGCTCGACCTCGGTTTCTCGAAGGAAGGCATGAACCTCGCCGCTGGCTTCGGGCTCTCCTTCTAGCTGGGCTGCTAGGCTGCTCCGTGATGGACCGTGAAGCCCTCGTCGGACTGCTGGATCGCTACGAGACGCGCCACCGGGACGAGGGGTCGACGCTCGACCGGATCCGCGCGCTGCTCGCCGAGCGAGAGGACGCTTTCCAGAGAACCTGCTTTGCGCCCGGTCACATCACGTCCTCTGCCTGGATCGTTTCGCGCGAGTCCGGCGCCGCACTCTTCACGCACCACCGTAAGCTCGAGCGTTGGCTGCAACTCGGTGGGCACGCGGACGGAGAGACGGACGTGCTGGCGTCGGCGCTGCGCGAGGCCGAGGAGGAATCCGGGCTGACCGGGTTCCGGGCGCTCCCGCTCGAGGGCGGGCCCGAGATTCTCGATGTCGACGTCCACGAGATCCCCGCGCGCAAGGACGAGCCGGCCCACGAGCACCACGACATCCGCTTTCTGCTCGAGGTCTCCGACGCGCAGCCGATCGTTCGGCAGGAGCGGGAGTCGAAGGAGGTCCGCTGGTTCATGCCCGCCGAGGTCCAGGGGCGGTTCGACGAGGAGAGCATCCTGCGGATGGCTCGAAAAGCGGCGGATTGGGGCGCACGGTTTCCGGTCGGCCCGCGCTGAGGCGCCCGTCTCAAGCCTGCGCTTTGCCGTAGGTGCGAATTCGCTTGCGGACTCCCGCGGGGTGGATCCCCGCTGCCCTCTGCGGGTTCCGAAATGCCATCTCACATCGCACCTTGAGGCCGTCGTCCTTCTGATTTCGGCCTCTCCTGGCTCTGAGAGCCCTTAGAGAGCGGTCCGCAGATCCCCGATGACGGTACGGAATTTGCGACCCGAATCGTGGTATAATCAACCCATCTCGAGGGGCGGAGGTCGCACCCATGCGGCGCCGGATCGCCAAACACGACAGGATCCGAAATCCCGAGACTGCGCAGGCAGCCCAGCCCGCTTCGTCGGCCTACCGGCGGCTTGGCGCCAAAGCCGCGGGAACACTGGGGGTCCTCGGTCTCGCTCTGATCCTGAGTCTCGCACCCACGGCGTCGGCCGATCCTGCGAGCCCCGCGCCGGCTGGCGGTGTGGTGGAAGAACCGATCCCCGTATCGGCCACCGACTCGCGGAACCTCGACACGCTGCTCGTCCTGCCCACGGCAGGGGGCGGACCGACCGCCGCGGAGCGGACGGATGCCTATCTGGCCGCCGAAGTCGCAAGCCGCGGCGGAGACCAGCAGGTCGCGACCGCCCGTTTTCGCAAGCGGAGCGTCGACCTCTTCCGGCACGAGCGGGCGGTCGAGGTCGGCGAGCAGGAGATGTTGCTCCGTCTGCGTCTGCGGGCGAAGACCCGCGAAACGATGTCCGTGGAGCTCCGCTTCTAGGGCTTCCGTTCGCCCCCGGCCGCTCGTGCACGGGGCGGTGGCTATGCTGCATCAATATGACCGACCGCGTCCAGGATCTCCTCTCGTTCATCGATCGATCGCCCACGCCCTACCACGCCGTCGCCGAGTCCGCGGCGCGTCTGGAGGCTGCGGGATACGCGCGCCTCGAAGAAGGGGATCCGTGGTCGCTCTCCGCCGGCGATCGATGTTATGTCGTTCGCGCCGGAGGCTCGATCGCAGCCTTCGAAGTCGGGCAGGCGAGTCCCGCAGAAGCCGGCTTCCGCATCGTCGGTGCCCACACGGACTCGCCGAATCTTCGCATCAAGCCCGAGCCGGACGTGCGGGCCCACGGCTACCGCCAACTGGCGGTCGAGCCCTACGGAGGCGTGCTCCTTCACACCTGGCTCGACCGCGACCTTTCTCTCGCCGGGCGTGTGACGCTGCGCAGCGGGGACGCGACCGAGACCCGCCTGGTCGACTTCGCCCGGCCGCTCCTGCGCGTACCGAACCTGGCGATCCACCTCTACCGCGAGATCAACAGCGAAGGGCTGAAGCTGAATGCCCAGCGCCATCTCGCGCCGCTCCTCGGTCTGGGAGACGACGGCGCCTTCGTCGATCTGCTCTGCGCCGATCTCGCCCACGAAGGCGCGAAGGTCGATCCCGACGACGTGCTTGCGTGGGATCTCATGGCGTACGACACGCAGCCCTCGACGGTGTCCGGCGCCGGCGGCGCGTTCATTCATGCGCCGCGCCTCGACAATCTGGCGTCGAGCCACGCCGGTCTCTGCGCGCTCGTGGCGGCGGGCGAGGGGGGTTCTGCGGACGTGACCCGTGTCGTCGTGCTCTACGACCACGAGGAGGTCGGCAGTCGGAGCGCACACGGCGCGGCCGGGTCCTTTCTGGAAGACACGCTGCGGCGCGTCGCGAACGCCGTGGGCGGCGATGCGGACGCCATGGAGCGGGCGGCCTCACGCTCCTGGCTCGTTTCCGCGGACATGGCCCATGCGATCCATCCGAACTACGCGGACCGCCACGAGCCCGGCCATCGCCCGCGGATCGGCGAGGGGCCGGTCATCAAGACGAACTCGAACCAGGCCTACGCGACGGATGCCGAGAGCGCAGGCTTCTTTTCTTCGCTTTGCGCGCGAGTGGACGTCACGCCCCAGAACTTCGTTACCCGAAGCGATCTCGGCTGCGGATCGACGATCGGTCCGATCTCCGCGGCGCGGGTCGGCATCCGCACCGTCGACGTCGGGAATCCGATGCTTTCGATGCACTCGATCCGCGAGATGGCCGGGAGCGCCGACGTCTCGCCGATGATCGACGTTCTGGTCGAGCTCTTTCGGGGCTGACCGGATCGCCGCGGGCGCCGGCGCCCCCGAAACGCGAACGCCCGCCGCTGGTCGAGCCAGCGACGGGCGTTTCGGTCTGGGATTCCGCGTGGTGCCGACTAGGCCGACAGGATCGCGCGGCCGATCACCTTGAGCTCTAGGATCGGCTTGGTGCCCTCGAAGATCGGGAGCACCGTGGCGTCGACCACGTATCGGCTGATCGGGTACTCCTCCGCATAACCCCAGCCGCCGTGCATGACCTGGCCCTGCTGGGTCACGGAGACGGCGACGTCGCAGGCGAGGAGCTTGGCCTGGGCCGCGAGCGGGCCGGCTGCGCGCTCGTTCTCGTCGAAGGCACGGGCAGCGGCGTACGTGATCGCGCGGGCGCCCGCATTCTGGGCGACCATTCGACCGAGCGTCCACTGCGTCAGTTGGAACTCGGAGATCGGGATGTCGAACTGCTTGCGGTCGACGACGTACTTGGCCGTCTCTTCGATCGCTGCCTGGGAGAGGCCGCAGCCGCGCCCGCCGGTCTGGAGACGCCCTGCCGCGAAGCCGGCCATCTGCAGGTAGAAGCCGCGTCCTTCACCGCTGGCCTCGCCGACCAGGTTCTCCTTCGGGACGAACCAGTTCTCGAAGTTGAGGGTGTAGGAGTGCATGCCGCGATAGCCCGGCGTGGCGTCCGCCTTACCGGCGAGCTTGCCGCCGTGGGGCTGGCTGAACTCGAACGCGTGATCGCGGGTCGACTCCTTGGGGACGACGAAGAGGGAGAGGCCGCGAGCGCCCGACTTCGGATCGGGGTCCGTGCGGAGCAGGACGGCGAGGACGTCGGCGCGGCCGGCGAACGTGCACCATGCCTTCGGGCCGTCGATGAAGTAGCCCTCGGCACCGTCGAGTTCGCCCTTCGTCGCGCGGCATTTCACGCCGGCCACGTCCGAGCCGATGTCGGGCTCCGTCACGGAGATGCCGGCCATGATCTCGCCCGAGGCGAGCTTCGGCAGCCAATGCTGCTTCTGCTCTTCCGTGCCTCCGCCCATGAGCGCCTTGGTCAGGATCTCGGGGCGCGTGATCAGCGAGCCGGCAGCCGCGAGGGAAGCGCGCGAGAGCTCCTCGGTCGTGAGGATCATGGCGAGATTGCCCATTTCGACGCCACCGTACTCCTCCGGGATCGAGAGGCCGAAGAATCCGAGCTCGGCCATGCTCGAGATGAATTCCTCCGGAATCGTGAGGTCCTGGCGGTGGATGTGTTCGGCGTGGGGCATGACCTCGTTGGCGCCGAACTCGCGGACCTGGTCGCGCACCTGCTCGTGCATCTCGTCGAGGACCCAATCATTCCGACCGGCGGTCGCCGCCGTCTCGGCGCCGATCTCGCGTAGGAGCGACTCTGCGGTGAGGCGTCGGAGCGCCGTGCGGACGTCGACGTTGAAAGTCGATTCGATCGCCGCGTCGCCGATCCCGAGGTCGTCGACCGCGAGGGAGAGGCGGTCGCGCAGGTTCGTGATCAGCTCGCCGACAGCCGCAATCATGACCTTCTCGCGCATCGGCGTGAGGTTGCCGTCCGCGGACCAGGCCTCGGCTTCCTTCATCGTTTCGTTCGCCGCGACGGCTTCCGTCGCCGCGTAGGCCACGCGCTCGGTCAGGACCTGGTAGTCGTCGATCTTCTTGCCGTTCTCGGTCAGGGCCTTGGCGGCACCCACGGCGTCGGCCAGCAACTTCGAGCCGGCATCGAGGACCAGGCGGGCATCATCGAGGGAAGCGGTCATCTTCGTTTTTCTCCTGGGGAGTCACGGCCCCGGCTCGTGCGGGCCCATCCAGAACTGGAAGGGCTCACGCGGCCGGGTTTCGGGTCGGGCCCCCGGCGCGTGCACCGCGGGGCGGGTCGATCGTGGCTGGGTCGGTTCGGCATCGGTCCCGCGCGGCCCGTTCGAGGGCGTGGCTGCGGGCCTGGCCGGGCCGCGGTTCGCGGGGCCGGCTTACCGGCAAGAGGACGCTCACGCCCTCCAAGCGCCGAGAACATAGCGCGCAGGGCGGGGGGTGGCGTGAAACGAGACCCGCTGGACGCGGGGACTCTCGGTCAGCACGCGACCGGCAGAGTGTGTGCAGGCCTCGTGGCAACTACCCGAGCAGCCGGCCCATCGCCTCGACGGTCGGGGCGGCTCCGAAGAGCAGGTCGATCTTCCGGCCGCCCTCGCGCTCGCGGACCCAGCAGACCCCGCCTGCTTCCGATGCCAGGACCCGGGTCACCGCTGCGTCCCACGGGTTCAGATCGCAGTCCATCATCGCGTCCGCGGCCCCGGAAAGGACCAGCATGTGTCCGAAGGCATCGGTGTATCCGCGAAGCTTCGGGACCGCGCTGGCCAGCGCATCGTAGGCAGGACGAAGCCCCGCCAGGTCGAAGCAGAAGAGGTCGCCATGACACACGAGGGCGTCGGCGAGGTCAGGGCCTTCGGAGACCCGGACCGGCTGTCCGGCGCGCGTGATCCCACGCCCGCGGGCCCCTGCGATCCGG
>PAQX01000001.1:10016-34863 GCA_002709835.1 Deltaproteobacteria bacterium | reverse complement strand
TGTTAAAATATGTGGATGATCTGCGTGATGCGATCCTGACTGACATTAAGTCTAGTCCTACGAACTACGAGCGCATGGGCATCTACGATGAGAACGTTATGGATAAGATTCAGATTAAAAAAGTATACCTCCTGAACACATATTATAAAAAGCGTGGCATGGATGGTTTCCCGACTGATGAGGAGTTTGAGCAGCTTATCTCTGATTTGGATAAGGAAGGTATTGACTTATACAGTGCAAAGGTTGGAGAGATTCTTGATAAGGTTGCAACTAGCCTTCAGGCAAAATAGTCAATTTTTGCTTTTTTGAAGTGATTCTAAAGAAACAGACAACTACTTATAGGTGCAGAGGAGATATTTAATTATGAAGTATGAAGAGTGGAAACAATTTCTTGCGGAAAGTGCAGCGAACCCAATCAGCTATAGTGATGTTCGCAAAGAGTACGATGCAATTTTGGCTTTTTTAAAGCAAGATATTTTACAAAAGTCAGGAAGTAAGTATGTAGCCGATGCGTTAGAACTGTTGGCTAATGATGTTCGGGATCAGTTGCACGACCCAGATCCATACGATAAAGAAAACTATGCCTACTTTGACAGGGAGAGCGGCACCCAGCCGAATCTCAAAGAAGAACGAATTGATGAGAACGCCCTTGTTGATTTCGCAGTGCTTGATTACCTCTGGAAGAATTTAAAAGTCCCAGGCGCTATCCAAGATTTTTTTGACAGCAAGGGTGGCAAGAGCGTTAACGATAAGATTGACGATTGGTTTAAAAACAACATGGGCAACCCGCTGGTGCGTGGTTTATATAAATCCATGATGTTGATGGGTAGTCCACCTGACAGGTATCGACATGATAAGAACTGGGAACGAGAGCAACAGGCTGGCGTTTCCGAGGGCGAGATCGCATACGAAGATTTAACACAGGAGCAGCTTGATATGGTTGTTTCCTATATTAACGAAAAGAAGGTAAACAAATGAAAAGATTAATGGTATTATTGTTATTAGTACTCGGCGGCTGCATTAAGGCTCCACCTCCATATATTGCAGCACCAGACGCACGACCTGAACTCCCAGACGGTGGCACCGAAGAAGTCGATGCAAGTCTTCCTGAAGCTGGGGATTCTGGTGTTGATGCTGGCAGCGATGCTGGCGATGCAGGTGGCGACAACTAATGTTTGAAAAGATTAAAAATTGGATTAGGGCACGACGACCTTGGATGTTTAATAACAGCAAGATTCCTGTGTTCTTGAGCCATTTTGCACCCATTGAGATTTGGGCGGTTTCCTTTGGTCCGTTTGTTGCATGTCGTGGTGTGATGTCCAAGACCACAGAAAAGCACGAAATTATCCATTTTCAGCAGCAACTTGAGCTTTTGTTTTTGCCACAGTGGATCTTATACGGTGCTTTCTGGCTGATCGGTCTGGTTAAGTACCGTAATGGGAGGCAAGCTTACTACGAGAATCCGTTCGAGAGAGAAGCCTATGATAACGAGCGCAAGCACACATATTTGCAAAGACGACCCTTCTACAATTGGGTAAATTATATTAGAGGATAAGACTATGAGCAGCAACATGAAGACGATTATGGAAAACTGGAGAAGGACTATTAGAGAGTTTGACACCGAAACGAGACTGGAGGCAGAAAACGGAGAAGTTGTACTGAAGACGCCAGATGGCGAATTCTCCATGTCGCCAGAGGAACTTATGAGTATGAAGTCGCCTGACTGGGATGATAGCGTGATTGAGATTGAGACACCTGATATGGCGGGTCGCTCTGTTGATGTACCGAAAGATGTTGTTGTGCAATTCTTAAAGAAGCATGGTCTTGCTGAAGCTAAAAACCCCGCAGCTACCATGCTGCGTGAAGGCGTATTCTTCCACCGAAGAACGGGAATTTATATTACATCTCGTGAGCCTTTCTTGAAAGCTGTTCGCCGCATGTCCGAAGAAACCCAGAGTACTGGCGACATTGAGCAAGCCCTCATTAACGTTGAGAAGGCGGTAGACAATGCCGAGATGCAGGACAAGCAGCTACACCGCTTGCTCCGAGCGGGTCACACCATCACTGGTGGGATCTATTTTACAACGAGAGATGCTTTCCTGAAGGCTATGCGTGATGCTGGCGAGCTTACAATGCAGGGCGATTACTCTCCCCAAGAGGTTGAGGGCATCATTGAGAAAAATGTTGATCGGGGTAAGTATTCAGATCCTAGAGCAGTTGCTGTTGTTCGCCGCTGGGCTGCAACCAATCAGCGTATTGGCATTGGATACTATGAAGAAGGCGCACAGTGGGGAAACTTCAGTCATGGTGCTGCCCCCTTGGACGAGCCCGTGGCTAATGACGGCGCACCACTGCCGCTAGATCAACTGAAAAAGATGTGGGGCATTTATATTGGCATGGGTATGAGCCCAGAAGAAATCTTGCAAACCCCAGAGTTCGTTGAGGCGGGTGTTACCAGTCAAGAGCAACTAGGTCTTCAAGAGCGTGACTGGCAGAAAGAGTCTGACAAGATTAAGGACCACCCAGAAGCCAAGACTAGAGTTCTTGACACGGGAGCCAACAAAGAGACTGGCGGTGGCAAAGGTCACCAGAAGCGTGACAAGAAGCGTGGCAAGAGCGCACCCCCAGGCGCTGGTGGCGCATGAGTCCACCAATTGAAGATCGGGAAGTGTCGGATGAAGAGATTGAAGACTGGCTACACAGGGCATCTGTTGGGAAGTTAAATATATTTCACGATAGAAACGAAATTATAGTTCTTTTGTGTAGAGAGGTAATAAGACATAGAAAGAAGAAAAAAGAGGTGGGAGAGCCCTAATTAGTTTATCAGCACGAGGGCAGAAATGTGGCAGTAGAGAAATTATATTTTTATGGTACCTGCCTAGCGTGCAGAGGTAGCAACAAGACTTGGTACGAAAGACCATGCCCGTATTGTCACGGAGGAATGACCTACCACGAAGTGACAGATAGGTTAGTTAAAGAGTATGTTTTAGAATCAATGGATGAAAACGATAAAAAAGAACTATTTAATAAACTGAAGGAAGAGTTTGGAAAGGAAGAGTGAGACAATGTGTTTGATTTGTGTGGAATTTGAAAAAAAGAAATTAACGCTTACCGAGGCATATCGAAACCTCGGGGAGATGAGGGAAACAATTACTCCCGAACACGCCCTTGAGGTTGAGGCGATGCTCGATTACGAGTGGCAGCTTCAAACCCAAGAGCAAGATGATGATTACGCTTGGTGGGATGATATTCCTTTTGGAGATTAAAGATGAACTTTAAAGATTTATGGAAAGATTATTTGCGAACTGGGGAAGATCAATCTTCTCCTTACGGTGCAGGGATGAGTTCAAAGTGGAGATCTTTTTTGGCTGAAGCTGGAGAGTTGGAAACAATTCAGGAACCAACTCCACCCGAAGAGCAGGTTACCCAGCCGCTTGCGCCATCGGAGATCCCTGGAGAGTTGTTTCACGCAACCCGACCACCCCTACTATCTTCGATTGCAGAGCAGGGGTTGAGAGATCATTCAGACTTTTCTAGACACAGCGCTGGTCAGGCTGGCGTATCGTTCGCCACCGAATTTGAACCCGTTGCAACTGGGGCTTTTGGAAACTTGGTGTTGGTTTTTTCGGGGGAAGAAATGGCAGCATCTGGACAATTTGAATTTCGTAGCCACCAAGATCCGACAATAGACACCCCAGAGGCTGAAATTAGGGCTACAATGATTGATTCTGCTGGTTCTTCAGGTAGCGGGATAGATCCAAAAGTTGATAACCTTGGCACAACCATTCCCTTTCATTATTGTAAAAAACTGGTATTTTTGTACCCTTTGCCCAAATTTGAGAGAAAATGGCTGGCAGAGCAGTTTCCTCATCTTGAGATTCAGATCTATAAACAAGAAAAAGAGGACAAACAGGGGGAATAAACCGTTTTTCACCACTACCTACTATAAGAGGGAGAGATTTTTCTTTATGTAAACTTAATAGCAGGTGGTATTTTGATGTGAAGTATGCGAGCTATGCCCTAGCACTTTTGGGCACCTTATTATTGTCTGGTTGTTCGGGATGTGAAGACATTCGACTGATAAAGGCTTGCTCGCACCACTCTGTTGACAAAGCATACTGTGTAGGTTCGGAAGATTCTTTCGAAATCGTTTCAAAAGATTCAAAATATAATATAGGCTCTTGCTCTGCTGGTATTGTAACTTGCAGGCAGGAGCTTTATGATGTCGGGGAACACTGCGGCGACGATGTTGAGTGTCAAGCCAATTGGGAGCGAATAAGAACCGACGACTTGTGTGTGGGGTATAGAGGACCAAGAGGCGAGGTCTGCGACAACGAGGACAATGATTGTGATGGTGTCGTTGATGAGGGGTACGATCAAGACGGCGACGGGTTTAAAGATTACAATGCCACTGACGATAATGGTGCTCGTTGCGGATACGACTGCGACGACCGCAACCCAGACATACACCCAGGTGCAGTGGAGGTCTGTGACGGGCTTGATAACGACTGCGACTGCCTTACCCGAGTTTCACACGCAGACCAAGATACTAATGGCGACGGCGTAGCTTGTGGTTGCACCGAACAGGGGTGCGACAACAATGTTGACGAGCGACCCAATGGGCTTCCTATTGGTACAGTTGGGATTTGTCATCCCGAAGTTCCCGAAGATATAAATTTAGAAGAATTGGTTTTTGATGAAACCACTCCGTGTGACTATTCGGTTGGAAAATTAATATGTTACAATGGCGAGATTACTTGCGCCGATGCTTCTTTTACTGGTCCACAGCCTGAACTGTGCGATGGTGTTGACAACAATTGTAATGGCTGGGCAGACGAGCCTGGGGNGGTTGTAGGAGAGGGTGACCCTTGCGGTAGTGACGTAGGGGTTTGTGAGCCAGGGTATCTTATTTGCAACCCTGTGACATCTGACATGACCTGTGTCGATGCCACTACTGGAACAGCACCAGATACGTGTAACGGCTTGGATGATGACTGTGATGGTGAGCAGGATGAGGATGCTGAACCCCTGTTGTGTAACAACGGTTGCCCACAGTGGGGCTATCAATATTGTGTTGATGGCGACTTTTCGGTGTGTGACGCCCCATCGCCCGTAAGCGAGGATGATGATCCTTGTAATGGTCTGGATGACGACTGCGATGGCTTAATCGACGAGGGGCAAGATTGCNGCTGTGATCCAACTGAAATTGGTCCACTAGCCCCAGATTGCACCATCGCCGAGATGCAGCAGGCACAGCTTCAGTGCGGTACAGCAAAAAAAGATTGCGTGTGTGAAAATGGTCAATGTGATTACGGAGAGTGTTATCAAGCGTGCGATCCTTGGGTGAACGGCGTACCCCAAGACAACCCGAATACTTGGTGGGCACCTTGTCCACCAGAGCAGTGTGACGCATGGGATCATAATTGCTCTGGTACTCCCCCGAACCAGCACATAGATGGACTAATTGATGTCCCTTGCGCTTGTGATCCAAACTCTCCCGTACCAGCGATTGCCGCAGCCGCTCAAAATGGAAATTGCGAGGAGGGCATTTGTACGTCTGGTCAGCAAACTTGCGAATTTAATAATCAAACCAACCAGTGGGAGATGCAGCCAGATGATTGCGGTGCTGTGGGACCAGAAGAGGAGGTTTGCGACGAGCTTGACAACGACTGCGACGGAGATGTGGATGAGGATTTAAACTCTTTTAATAAGGTGGACATGGTATTTGCGATTGACATCACGGGTTCAATGGCTAACGAAATCCAGGCGATACACACTGCTATTAGTGCTTATGCCCAAGATTTTCAACAAACGGAGCACAGGTTTGCGCTCCTTCTTTATCCAGCACCAGCGAGCAATAGCTGGACCCAGGCAGGCTCTCCTGCCAATTCGTGTAATGACATGGCATACTGGACGATGACTGGTGGGCTGGTCGAGGTGGGTCCATTCCTTGCGGCTCTGCAACAAGTTTTAAATACGGGTCTGGTATGCGGAAGTGAGCCATCTTATGACGTACTCGACGCATTGACTACGATTCAGGATCCTGCACAAATTGGATGGCGACCAGATGCTTATCCGTATGTTTTTCTTATCGGCGATGAGATGGCGCAAACTTGGTCGGGGATCACAGAAAACGATATAGCACCACAAGCACAAACTTGCGATGGCATCGGAGGTTGTCCGTGTATGCCACCAGACTGCCCAGCGCCAGTTAATAATTTTGAAATTCATTGTTTTGTTGAGACGCCAACGTATACCGCACAATATGATAACATATGTTATAATGATGCGATTGGCGATAATGTGTATGATATTGGTTCCATTTCGGCGGAACTATTGAGGGGTATTTTCGCAGACGTTTGTCTGCCGTAGGGGGGTTTTATTTGTTCGGCTGGCGTTATTATGCCACTACTATTATATTTTCGTCATTGGCTTATTTGGCGACAACCCTTGTGTGTTTGGTTGCGATAAAATCATGCAACAATAAAAAAGAAACCCCAAAACCTGAACCCCTTGCTGTGTACAGCGTCGAACTCGATCTTGAGTGGTGTGAGACACCCAGGCACTCGAAGCAGTTTTTAATTCCTAAATATGAAAACACCGTACAGATTCTTGATGTTTGCGAAGTCAGTGCTCTTGCTGTGTCCCGTTCTCTTTATGTGTTTTATCAGAACTGGGTTGCTTGGTTCGGCGACGACACGGGCGAGGTCAGGCATATGTTAAATAATCTTTTGATTGAGTGGGGCGATACCAAGAGAACTGTTCATAGTGCATATAACATTCATGGTCGGCTTATTGAGAATGTGAGGGTTACTGGTTTGGCAATAGCCCCTAATCACATGTGGGTAATGCGTGGCGAGAAGGGTATTGGGACATCTTCATTCGTTCATGAATTGGTGCATCTTGCCCTCTGGAACGTTTATGATAGTGCAGATCCCACCCACGAGGGAGGTGAGGATAATTTGTGGACCAAGGAACATACAGAATTTATTAATGAAACTAAAGATCTTTTGTTTCTCATAGGGGATAGATATCTTGCAGACCCTAATTATAACATGGATACCTTAAGGAGTGTCATGGAGAGTAGCTTGAGATATGGCGAGGTCAAGGAATAGTGAAGGAAGAAGTATTGAAGTTGGTGATTTGGTCCGACTAAAAGACGACACAGGATTAAATGTCGGCGTCGGACTCGTGCTTGAGGAGCGGGAAGATTGTTCAGAAATTGTTGATTTGTTGGACGATCTTCGATCAGATGCAGATAGGGTTACGATATTAGAGGAGATTCCCGAGTTTTTGCTCTTTAAACCTATTTACCTTGTTTTGTGGCAAGGAGACAATATTTCACCGACAGACAAGCCAGTTTGGATGTTCAAGACAGAGTTGGAGTTGGTAAAAAGTACGAAAAGAGGTGATGAATGAAAAAAAATACTATAAATGTTGGTGATCGTGTGCTACAATGTATTCCGTGGAAGCCTGGAATGGAGCCCGTGGAAGTGAAGGGCGAGGGTCTTGTTACACTTATAGCTGAAGACAGAGTGAGGGTCATGTGGACTACTGGAGTGTTCGAATGGTGCCCAGAAAATGAATTAGTTAATGTTAAAAATGTAAAATAGGGATAATTAAATACATGATTTTCGATAAAGAACCTACAGACCATTTAGGTCCAGAAGAGCAGGAATATAAAAATAAACTGGCATACTTGCGTAAATTCTATCAGATTGATGTTCGCCCTGGTGACTTGATCAAGTATAGTTCAAACGGCGCTAACTATTTTGGCTTGGTCGTGGATATATCAAAGAATTATATTGATTCAAAGACTATGACCGAGCGAGTCTCGGGGAAGATTCAGTGGAGTCTTGACAAGCCTGATGATAAATCGTGGTATGAGTTTAACTCAAAAAACTGGTTTGTTATGAACCGATAATATTAAAAAAGGAGAAGTTCAATGTATGATTCGTGGAAAGCTGTTCTAGAGGATTTACGACAGGGTTATATTGCGGAGTTCGAAGCAAGAGAGAATCTTGATGAGCTTTCGTATGATATGACAGAAGAGCAGTTAGAGCAGGCGGAAGAGGAGTTAGAAGATTGTCTTCGCACGCTTGAGGATTCAATGCCCTTGGAGATGTTTTTGGATAGCATCCCAGAAGGCGAAGAAGACGACTATTATGGTCGCACACCAAACAGAGAGGCAGACATCTGGGAGGTGACTCCAGATGATGATTATTAAATTGTCGTTTTGTGGCGATAGTTACTAATTATTATGGAATTGGAGGCATAATAAGATGGGAAGAATTGTTTTTGTTGCTTNGTTTGCTACGGTGTTGCTTGGCTGCACATCTTCTGCAAAGGTTATGACGAATAGTGCGGGTGTGTATGCGTCAAGCCTCAATAAACCAGTGGGAGACATGAACTTAATTCTTGACGGTGCAGTGAGAAGCCCTGCTGGGTATTTAGTTGTGCCGAAAACCACAGACCTTGATGCTGTCGTTGTCACCAGACCGCTTTTGCGAACCTCCTCGTATGAGGTTGAGGGTGATGATGCCGAAGAAGAACAGCGAGAATAGCGCCGCCTCACACGTATATGAGAAGAATCGATACCTTGCCAAGATAGTTCGTTGGCTCGATGGAGACACCGTTGAGCTAGAACTGGACTTGGGCATGAGTGTTTCTGTTCGATCAAAGTTTCGTCTGGCAAGAATAGACGCCCCAGAGACAAGAAGATACTCTGGCGTTACCGAGGAAGAGAAGGCTAGAGGACTAGAACTTAAAGAAAGGCTTCAGTGCGACATGCCCAACGGCACACAAGTTGTTGTTATATTGTCTAAAAAAGGCAAGTACGGGCGGTACCTTATTGAGATGTGGCATACCGACAATGACGGCAACCAATACAATTTGAATGATTGGTTGTTAAACGAGGGGCTGGTTGAAGGAGTGTCATATTGACAGATCATTATAACACCCTGGGTGTCTCCAGAGATGCGAGCCCCGAAGAGATAAAAAAAGCATATCGTAAGTTGGCTATTAAACACCACCCAGACCGTGGTGGTGACGAAGAGGAATTTAAAAAGATAAACGAGGCGTACTCGGTGCTTTCGGATCCAGAGCGCAAACATGCTTACGACAATCCGCCGCATCGGGGTGGGTTCCACCCGAACATGAACTCATGGGATGATGTTTTTGGGGAGTTTTTTAGAAACATGTCTCGACGCCAACAGGCGGGACCAGTATCTGATAAGGATATACGATTCAACTTGGGTGTAAACCTTGAGCAAATCAAGAGAGGGGCTTCGCAGACGATACGGTACAGTAGAAATGTGTCATGTTCAGCGTGCTTTGGAAAAGGCGGCACAAGCCCGAGGAGGTGTTCGACTTGTGGTGGTGCAGGCTCGTTGTCGAGATACAACAGGCAGGGTATGCACATAAGGATGTCGTGCAATAGCTGCCGTGGCTTGGGTCTTGAGTTTGAGAAAATTTGCCAAACTTGCCGTGGGAGTGGTGTCGTTAAAAAAAATGAATCAATTACTGTTAAAGTGAGCGAAGAATAATAATTTTGCTATATTTAATGCATGGTTATACAAATTGTTGCAGCACTGGTGTACGCCAATCTTTTTGAATGGTTGTGGCACAAATATGTTTATCACGGCTTGGGTAAAAAAAAGAAAAGTTGGTTTAGCGGTCATTGGCGTGAGCACCACCGAGCCGTTCGAAAGTCAAAAGGGTTTGATCTGTCATACAAGAACAAGTTGTTCGCAGGAAAAGACCCAACACTTGAGGCGATCCAGCTTTTCCTTGCAGCATCGCTTCATCTACCACTGGTGACATACGCCCCAGCTTTCGTAATAGCTCTTTATTTTCACGCACTTGCTTATTTCGTTCTGCACAGAAAGTCTCATCTAGACCCAGAGTGGGCTAAAAAATATTTGCCTTGGCACTACGACCACCACATGGGCAAAAATCAAGATGCAAATTGGTGTGTTACGTTTCCCCTGTGGGATCATATTTTGAGGACAAGAGAGTATTTTGTCAATAAAAAGCTTGACAGGGGTTGATTTGTTTGCTATACTGCTAGAGTAAGATGGAAGTTTACAGGAGAATGAGGGATCACATGACACGTTTTGGCGGTCAAAACCGAAGATACCGCTACGAGGGGGATAGGAAACCCAGCATGTTTGTGGTGGGGGATATGTTTGTCTACAAGAACGGAGAGACAGCGCTTGTTACTGAAGTTTTCGACAGGTACGAGGGCAAGTCTAAATACGGTCCAGAGTGGACGTTGCGCTTGTTGTGGACCCCAGGAAAAAACGGAGATACGCTGTATCAGGAGGCGGATGGAAACGAGCGACATGGTGTTTTGAGGACAAACATGTTTAATAAGCTGGGTATTGCTTCGGGTCCGTGGCTGATCCCTGTTAAAAAATAATTTAAAAAACGCTTGACAACAGGTGCTCAAGCTGCTATATTAATGATGTAGTTAGGAAACAAAGGAGTGAACTATGGATCGTTTGGAACTTATGGAAGTAAATGGTGCTTACCCTACACCAGAGGAAGTTGATGCAGAGATGCCTAATTTCATCGCTAAATGTCAGGAGATGATTGCTGAACACTATAAAAAGAATCTCGCCAACATTGTTCACTTGACCCCGCAGGTTTATATTGCTGGCGGTCGCAAGTATATCAAGGTAGCTACTCGTGGTCCTCAAGATAACCACGGCGGTTCTGTCTACTGCTTCGTTCGTGCTGCTGACGGTGCGATTCTTAAGGCGGCTACATGGAAAGCCCCAGCCCTAAACTTTACTCGTGGCAATATCTTTGACAAGGTTCTGCCAATGACCCCTTATGGAGTTCGATACTAATGATTCTTTCAAGAGAAGAAATGCCCTCTCGTCCGATTGAGATTGATCTTCGAGGACCAGATGGTAACGCTTATGCGCTAATGGCTTATGCTCGTGATCTCGGTCGCCAGCTTGGTTTTAGCAATAAGAAGATTGACGGCATTATCAAAGTGATGATGCTTACAAACTATGAAGGCTTGCTTCACACGTTTGATCTTTATTTTGGTGACTATGTTATAATGTATAGGTGATAAATGATGGGCGAGGTTATTAATTTAGACGAGTACCGAGAGCGCAAACAACTGGAACAACAGGAGCATGAGTGGACAGATGAGCAACTGTCGTTGCTGCTTCTTGATTTATTGTTTTTAGACATGATGGGGTCTGAAACTTTTGACATTTCAGACTCGGTGATGGAGAGAATCAGAGATGAAACGCAAGAACAAGATGAAGATTAAAAAACCCAAGCAACGCAACATGGTTGTCTTGGGCTTGATTGAGCGTGCTGGTGCAGGTGCTGGACCGCATTCCAAGCGAGGCTATTCACGCAAAGTGAAGCACAAGAAGTCTCAAAGTTGGGATTGACATGGGGCGCAGAACACAAAAGATTAAGGGTGCTCTTGTGAAGATGGGACGCCGACGACGCCCAGGTCTTGGTATAATTATCGAAACAACAGACAAGCCACCAAAAGAGATGTCGGTGGATGAAAAGAAAGAAACACGATATAAAAAGCTAGACCTAGATTATCAAGCCTCTTATTCAAAAGAAGTTTGTGCGTTGGTCCACTGGTTTGAAAGACCGTCGGAGTGGGAAAACACGCAAACGTGGGATAATAGAACCTGGGTACCTTTGACTTGGTTGAGGATAGTAAAAAAGAAGAAGGAAGAAAAAAATGAGCAGTAATGTTGAGGGGTTTAAATATGAAAAGCGGGTCATTGAAGCTCTTGCCGCAGCAGGTGTCGCTGGTCAGATTCGAGAAGGTGCGGGTGCGTCGTCTTCATCTGCCGACGCCGATTTTGTCGTAAACGGCGAGCGCCACTTGGTTGAGGTAAAGAAGGATTCGTTTGCCCAAATGGGCGGCACTTCGGTGAAGTATGTCAATGGTGAGTTTGTTCCCGTACACTCCAGTACTATGGATTCGGATACTGTTGAGCTTGTGGTGAGAGAACTACAAACAAAAAAAGAGCACGTCGATAGGCTGATTTCGTTTCTTGAGAAAGACTCGCTGCCTGTGAGTTGTGAGAAGGATGCGTGGGACACGGCGAAGACAGCAGGGCTCCTTCGCCCGATAAACACAAAGGTGCGAAAAGACACCAGTTTTCTTGTTGAGCACTATAAAAGCAAGGGTGTTGACTACATTCAGATTGGAAATGCAGGTCTTTTTTATCTGGATAAAAACCCCGCAAAGCTTCCAGTGCCAAGGCTTCAGGGGGAGGTTGACATCGAGCTACGGGCAGGTCGCTCGGGTTCTAGGAAGAACTCCCAGGGGGTTTCTTATGTTGGTGGCTCACTTCGAGCCCAAGGAAGGTTAAAGTTTCGGGGCACTTCTCCGTTTACTTTGGATAGCGAAGATTCAATTAGAAAGATGATGGAGGCAATCAATGGTAAAAAGTGATAAAACTAACAACAATTATGTGATTCTTTATTATAAGAACCCAGGCGAGGATCCTATTACGATGACAAAACCCTCATCGCTTCGTGCTGCTAAAAGGAGTAAGTGGAAGTTTGGCTTGATTGGTATAGAGCCTTGCGAGATTGTCAATTGCCGACCTCGGAAAAAGAATAAAAAGAAGAAAACGAAATAAATAACTATATAATAGGGAAAATGGTTAGTATTTTTAGTCATCGCTGGAGGAACCCACAATGGGGCATTTGCTTTAATATGGAAAAAGATAAAGAGCTTCTTTGGGATCTGTTCGCAGCACGACTCTGTTGCGGAGAAGACAAAGCTACGTGATTCTTCGCCAGACACAAGACTATATGCGATAAGACTCGCTTGGCGGATTAGGGAATTCGAGAGGCGGTATGGACCATTAAGCGTAAAGCAAAAAAGATATCTCAATCGCAGATTGAGACAAAAAATAAATAAATATTCGGAGGACCACCAAGAATGAGTTTTTGGAAAGTTAAATATAAAACAGTTGCAGAGGAAAAGGAAGTTGTTGTCGAGGCTATCGATAAGGACACTGATTACGTTGAGAGAATTATGAAAGAAGTTCACCCTGAATGGCAGGAGATGGACATTGAGCAGGTTGATAAGCCAGAGTGGATTAAACACTCTATGGAAGATTGGGGAAAATAAATGACGAGTATTTTGATTTTATCTGCGCTGGGTATGACAGCAACACTGGCTGGTGTCTTGCTTTATGAGCGTGTCAACGAGTATCGCAGCCGCATCAAGGTGAGAGTTCCAGTTAGGAAATCAAACAACCGAAAGAAGCAATAAGCCGACGAAAAAAATTTATTTTTTAAGGATTTCTGAACGGATTTTGGGTATTGTGTTATACTTAAAGCATGACGTAGAGGTTTGTCAATGCTAACGCTTTTTATTCTTGGCGCAGCGGGGTTCTTTACGGGCTCGGCTGCGTTTTACTTTGTACATCGGTTCGTGTTCCACAGCAAAAAAGAGTCCAGACTGTACAGGTTTTTGTTCAACAGGTGGAACCCGCTTGCGCCCATCGCTCGATGGGGGAGAGAGATACACAAACGGCACCACGTTGAGCACATACGCTCAAAAAAGAAAGGCGTATCAGAAGAATTAAATATGTTCTTTCCTTGGAGAGTAAAGCTCTTCATGTTTTCTGTCGTTGCAGGGCTGTTTGTGGCATCCCCAGCTTTTGCTTTGGGTGTTGTCTCCTTTTTCCCGTTTTATTCGTATCGTCACACGATGGTACATAGGCTTCACAGTAGCGGCAAGCCTCTTAAAAAGTGGATGATTCATCATCTCTATCATCACGAAAAAAACCCAAATGTAAACCACAGTGGCACAATTCCGTTTATAGATAAAGTGTTTGGATCTAACGAAGAACCGCCAGAATCGTGGATAAAAAAGAATTACCTTACTCGTGTTTAATTTTTAGTCAATAAAAATGCTAGGGGGTGGGCTACCCTGAAAGTGCGTGACTAATTATTATATAAACCGACGGAGGGTTTTCAAAATGGGTAAAAGAAAATGCAGTCATGCAGTAAAAAATGTAGGAAATGAAACAGACGGAACTTGCAACAATTTGGAGGGGCTAAAGTATTCTCAAGGTGGGTACGACGAGCCTCGGTGTAGGTTGCACTACTACCAACAAGCAGCAGATAAATTAATGTTGCCAGAACACAAAGACGTTAGGGAACAAGTCGGCTTGGGAGACTACGAGGTTCCTGAAGATTTCGACATTCCAAAGGGTGCAAAGTGTTGTGCCTGTGTTGCCGATGCAAACTCCGACCCGTCACCAGACGGCTCCTGCAACAAGCCAGCATCGAAGAAATGGAGCAAAAAATATTACGAATATTTCGGAGAGGAAGTGTGGACTTGCCGATTGCACTTTTACATAGCGATGCATGATATCAACCACGGACCACATGGCTGGAACGGAAAGCTTGAGCCCGAACTTGTGTTTGATTGTTGCCCAGATGAATATTACGAGGACGACTACCCTTTGGGCGGAACCTCCGACCACGGCAGTTGGGTTGGGGGCACGCCATCTGGTTCCTCATCGGGTTCGTCGCAGGGCTCTCAATCTCCATCAGCGGGTGGTGGCTCTGGTAACTCGGCACCGAACAACCCATCTGATGATGAATCGCCCGACCCGCAGGACTACGCTCGCCGAGGTGAGCCAATGCCGCAAGATCCGCTCAACCCAGACTTTTGCCCAGGCAGGGGGTACAGAGATTCACACAGTTTTATAAGTTGCGGAGTTACATCTGGTTACGGCTGTTGGGGCGGTCTTTATAACGAAGGTCAGGGCTTCTGCTGGTATTGTGGCATTCCCGCCTAAACAAATTATAATTTTTATGACACGCTGCGTCAAGCACTTGTAAAAACTGGACTTTTTATTAAAAAAAGATGAGAAAACGCTTGACTTCGGTCCACTCTGGTGCTATATTAGTAGTGTAGTTAGGAGTTAGAAGTGATCCGAGTCGGTTGTTTTGTTAATCATATTTATGATGACCTTGGTGTTGGTCGTGTTGTTGCTCTTTCCCGAGCCAACAACATTGTTCTTGTTGTTTGGAGACACGGTGTTCAACGTCATCACCTTCAGGCAGTTCGGAGATGCAAAGCATGATTAAGGTTGGAGATTTAGTCAAGCGTGTGTCACGAAACAACGAGATTCACTACGGTCTTGTGATTGCGATTGAAGAAGGCTGGTGCGAGGTCCAGTGGACAAACGCAAAGTTCTCACCCACAATGGATCCCATGAAAAATCTGGAGGTCATCAGCCATGCAGGATAATTTTTGCGAAGTCGGCGATCTTGTCAAGATTGACTATGCCACACTTGATGGAAAGCCCCTTAAGTTTGTTGGTTTATGTACTTGGACTTGTGGTTATAAATATACATTTCTCACTGGACGAGGCGAGGAAACTTGGGTCCGTGGCGACCTTGAATTGGTAGCGGAGGTGATTAATGAAGGTCGGTGATTTGGTTCAAACAATCAAGGGTTGGTCCTATAAGACATGGACTGGGGTTGTTCTTGAGTTTAGCACAAACGAAACCACTGGTGAGGAGTGGGCAAATGTTTGCTGGACAGAGGCAAGTCAGATTGACGGTCAGGTGTTTTGGCAACCCGTTAGGAAGCTGGAGGTAGTTAATGAAAGTCGGTGATTTAGTTAGGTTCGTTTCAGTCGCTAACGAAAACACACCAGCGTGGCGAGCAAGCCGCAAGGCTGGTTTGGTCATGGAGTCTTTTGTTCTAGCTGGAAACCTGTGGTATTTGGTTCGGTTCGGTGATGCTTGCGAACGTGTGTTTCATAAAGATTTGGAGTTGATTAATGCAAGTCGGTGATTTGGTTATAAGAAAGATACCTGATCGTGGAACTGGACGAAGCGGGAGGGCTCTGGCGCAGCGCAGAGAACTTGGGCATGGTGTCATTCTGGCAAAGCAAGTGGCAGGTATCCCAAGCCATCCTTGCATAACAGTTTACTACCCCAAGGTTGGCAAGATGTATGACATTGCTGAATCGTTAATGGAGGTGATAAGTGAAAGTCGGTGATTTAATAAGATACAAGCATGATCCAAGCAGCGTTGGTGTTATCGTGCAGGTAAATCCTCATCGACGACCAGATAGTTGGCTGGTCCTGTGGAACAAACCAACAGATGGTCGTCAGCAGTGGTATGTTCAGGCAGAGTGGATTGAGGTGGTTAATGCAAGTCGGTGATTTAGTAAGATTCATACCTCATCAGGTTTCTGGTGTTCCGTTGTTCGAGGGACCGAACGACCCAAGAATTAAAATTGGGGTCTATCTTGGCGAAAAGTGTTTTGATGAAAAATATACATGCTCGCTGGTCCACTTTTCGAATGACCCTCCAGCAGTCAAGCAGCCAAGACCTGTCCAGTCAGACCTTATTCACCCGCTTGATGCGCCAATGCCAAGTTATGCCAAGGAGGGGAAATGAAAATAGGAACGCTAGTGAGACGATTGCACGATGGCACCATCGGCGTTGTTGTTAAGTATGAGGAGTGGGGTCACGCTCGTGTGCCTCATGTTATGATGCAGACACCTGGGAATCCAATTAAAAAGATTGGCATGGCTGGGCTTGAAAAGGTTGAGGTTAAAAATGATGGAAAAGATTAAAGCTGGCGACATGATTAAGTTTGACAGAATCAACGGACACACACCACAGCTTAACAATAGGGTGGGTCTTTATCTCGGCGAGGATTTTATTCATCGTGATGATGGCGTTGTGGTGGAAAACCACAAGGTGTTGATGAATGGAGATCCCCAGCCACGAATCATTGATCGTGGGCTTCTACGCTATATGAAAAAATATCAATAAAAACTTTACACAGGGCAGGAAATCTGCTATATTATCTTTGAGAGGTGAAAATGAGTATTGAAATGCAAAACATTTTAGTTGATGCGGGGCTGACTCCGCAGGAAATAATTGTAACAAAGGCGTGCGTGTTCGAGCAAGAAAAGGCTGTTGCTGATTTCTATGATACGACTGCTTATGAGAAGCTGTATGAGTATTTTACTTTTACTACTGCGCTTATGCCCTATGGTGTAGCCAAGGCTCGTACAGGCGATCCCGATGTATGGATTCTTGACTATTTGGCAGGTGTTTAGATGTCGGAGAAGTTGAGGGTTGGTGATTTAGTCTGTTTGCGTGCAGACGTACTTTCAACGATAGGTCCAGATTTGCAGAACCTTGGTCTTATTACCGCAATCTCTGATGACACAATACCCAGGACTGTTTCGGTCTTATGGCAGGGGCTTAAAGAGCCTCACGAAGAATACGAAGATGGTCTTGTTACTGTTCGGAGTTCGTAGTGTGGGCTTGGTATCTTTATGTTGTTGAGTGTGCAGATGGTACGCTCTACACGGGCATAACAAACAACGTTAGCCGTCGCTTACACGAACACAACAACACCAAGAAGGGTGCAAAGTACACACGGGTTCGTAGACCTGTTAAGTTGGTTTGGGAAAAACAATACAACAATCGCTCCGAGGCACAGTCTGCGGAGTATCAATTTAAGAAGCTGCTGCATAAGCAAAAGTGGCAGATAATCAGAGGAGACAGAGATGATGCGTGAACAAGAAAGTGACACTGTTGGTATTCTTTTGATGGTGTTTTGCGCCCTCATGCTTGGCGGAGTTTGGCTGAACTGGGTATCCCAGCGAGACATGTTCTTGGGCAGGGTGATGGACTGTATGCAAGATGGTTCCGAACACGAATATAATCGCTGCGCCTTGCTTGTCTCTGATGAGAGAAAGGAGGAGCTTAATGCGGGTTGGTGATTTAGTGAAGTGTATCGGTGAAAAGCCAGACGAGCCACACATTGGAGAGGTTGGTGTAGTTGTCAAGTCTGAACCGCACCGAGATTTATATGTTGCGTTTGTTCCAAAGCGAGGTCGTGGGAGAATCTGGCGAGAAGATTGGGAAATCGCAGCAAAACGGTAGTTTTAAAGAATCTTCTGACTATTTATAAATTAGTGAGGGCAGACTTATGAAAGACATGAAAGAAATCTTAACAGAGTGGCGAAAGTATTCACAGCTTAACGAATCAGGCTTGAGCCGACTCTATCAACACATGACGGAGCACGACTGTGCAATCCTGACTGCGTTTCGTAACGACGCAAACGACATGACGCAGTGTACGCAGAACGCAGATGTCCCAGAGGAAGGCGAGAACAACAAGACTCGTAACCGTGACCTCAAGGCAACCCTACTGGGCATGAAGATTGGCGTTACAAAGGTTGATGGCTCATACATTGAAGACTTTGACACCCCGCAAGCCGTAGAGGTGAGCGAGGACAGCCTATTCTGTGTGAACCTCAAGGATGATCCGAACTTCTTCCAGACAATCCAGAGGCTGGGTGAGAAGTATTGTCAAGACTCTATCCTTTGCATCCCTCAAGGTGGCAAGGGTGCATACCTTATGGGAACAAATGATGCCGAGTTTCCTGGGCTCGGTCAGAAGATCCCAGTTGGCGATGCCAAGTTCGGTGGCGAAGCTGAATTTATGTCACGAGTTGGCAACCGACCAGTTACATTTGCCGAGGGTCTAGAGACATACAGTGACCTATCCAGAAACCAGCGCATGGCGGTCATGGCGATTACCAAGAAGTTTTTATCAGAAAGCGAATAAATTTCTTTAACAACCAAGCAGACCTGTGTTAATATATTATTAACATCAAACGAAAGGGTGTTGAGGTGAGTAGTATTTTTAAAAAAGGTGATCTTGTTGTACCTGAACCAGTGGCTGGCTTTGAAAAGCCTCCTGTGGGTTTGATACTTGAAGTTGGCAAACAACCTGATGGCAAGACTCATCATATTTTATGGGTTGATTCAGAAGGTTGTTTTGAATCATGGCATTATATCGATGCGATAGCGCATTATAAAAAAGGAGAAGAAAATGAAGAAGAGGCGTAAGACCGTAAACTTGTCGAAGGAAGTTGAAAAATCATTCGAGGAGCTTGAGTCGGAAATGCCAGACAACTCTATTTTGCAAGAGTTGACTATCGGAGATGATGACAGTACTTTGGAGTTCTATCCTGATGGAGATGTGCTTCAAGATGAATATGATTGGCTCGCTCAACCTGTCGATGATTGGCAGAGGAAGGTGATCCGAGAGGACGCCAACAGTGCGATTGATTGGTTTGGAGAGAAGGAGGACAAAGATCATGGCTAAAGTAAGTTCGGTATCTCGTGGGCGTCGAAATATTCGATTGTCACGAGGAGACGGTGCAATTGTGTTTACGCCCACTGGCGTCCACAACGCACTTTCTCAAGAGTCTAGGCAGTTCATTGATGACATGCTGGTCAAGGGCGAGCAGGAGGCATTTAAAAATATTACACCAGAAAAGTTCTGGACGGTCGTTTTGCCAGCGGTCACATATGTTAAGATGGCACAGTACATTAAAGAGGTTCAGCAGTCCAACGAGACAGAAGAGCCAGAGGTGGTTGAAGATGCTGTTGGCGACGAATTGATTCAGGAAGAGAACCTTGATGGTGAGGTCGAGGATAGCGATGAGTCAGCACAACCCGAGGTGCCGCTTGAAGCGTTTGACGGGTAGCGAAGGAGAGCGTTGTGGAATTGATGATGAAAGATGAACTTAAATCAGCGGCGATTGCTAGGTTTCAAGCACAACGAATTGAGGCAAGAGCTAACTTATTTGTTTATTTTAGTAGCCCTATGGGTATTGGGGAACATTCGAACCTAGTGGACGAAGTGGTTAAGCTCACAAGACAGATCGCTGAAGCGGAAGAGTGTATTGACATTCTAGAGGGGATCTAATATGGTGCCAAGACTTTTAGCTTGTGTTTATTTTATTTGTATATTTATAAACATTTTCGTCGGCTCATCGGGATTCACTCTTGGCAGGTGGGACTTGGTATCGCTATCTGTAGTGTCGGGAGCCCTTTGCTGCTTTGGTCTTTGGCGAAGTATTAAACGCATTTAGCTGCCGAGGCTCTAGTTAGTAGTATGGTAGTGTTGGAGTGGATTAAAAAGCGCCTTGCCAGGAAATATAAACTTTCGACTGGCGACTTGGTTAAGGATCTTGGGGATGGCTTTTCAGCCGTTGAAGACCCTGGGATCGTTATTGAGTTGTTTCCTGACAGATATCAGTATCGACACCCTTTGTTCTTCGGTCTTTTAAAGATCGACATCGATGGCATTCTGGTGCGATGGCTTGATAAGAAGGGCACAACCCATGTTTATCCTGCGTGTTGTGTTGACAGGATGCGAGTCTCGGAAGAGAGGGCACGACAGTTGAGGACAACCGCCGAAGAGCGCTTCGACAAACCCAAGGAGCCATCAAGCCCACCACCAGAACAGGTTAAGCTTCCGCTTGGTTCCGAAGAGGATTTGTTTGAGCTTCCAAGTTTTGATGATGAGCCGACCGACCCTGGTATTCCGCCAGAACCTGAAACTACCGAGACTGACTCCGAACCAGAAAAGAACGAAAAACGCTCACTTAATAAAATGCAAGAGCAGTTGCGAGAGGTCGAACGTATTATAAAGGAACGTAGTCAGACGAAAGATGATGAGGATAAGGGAGAATGAGATGGGGCAAGACACCACAGGTTGGAGAAACAAGAGAAAGGTTATTATATCTTTGGAAACCCAGGCGCTTTTATCGTCGGTCAAGTTCTTTTTATTTTGAGGACAACGGCGAAAGTATCGTGCTTTGGTTGGAGAAAGTTTATGTTGTTGAGAGGTGGTCCTACTGTAACGACCAGAACGCCGCAGGCGGTATGCTTTGGATTGGCGGAGAGCGTCGGACAAACCACAGTAAATGTCACTGGCGAGTTGAAGCTTGGCGCTTGGCTCGATAACATCTGAAAAGAAAGGTAAACATCATGTATTATCATGATCATCGTAGAAACTACGGAAATCGTAGGGATGCAGTTTTATATCTTTTGGACCATGTTTCTGAAAAGAAGTGGTTCCGTTGGGTAACTGGTAAATTATCGATATTATTTTAGCCCTTGGAGGCGCAATGGAGTTTTTTGTATTTTGTTTGTTTTTCCTCTTGACTTTAGGAGCGGGATCAACTATACTATATTATATAATGAACCACTACAAGCCACCAAGGAGTTAGCATGAATATTTTTGTTTTAGATACCGATCCTGTTGTTGCTGCACAGCAGCAAGTTGATAAGCATGTGGTCAAGATGCCACTGGAGTCAGCGCAAATGCTCTGCTCTGCTCTTATCCGTTATGGCAACACTGACACGCCGTATCGTCAGGCTCACAAGAATCACCCATGTACTCTGTGGGCTGGTAACACACGTACCAACTTCAACTGGCTGGTGACTCACGGCATCGCCCTGTGCGAAGAATATACTTCTCGCTATGGCAAACGCCACAAGTCACAAGATGTCATCGAGTGGTGTGCTACGCAAGCTGCACAGATCCCAGACGGTGAGCTTACACCACACGCTCAAGCTATGCCCGACCAGTACAAATCACAACGTGCTGTCGATGCGTATCGCAGCTACTACCACGGCGAAAAGTCATACATCGCCAACTGGAAACAGAACAAGCCAGAGTGGTGGAGATTATAAATGAGTGGTGATAGTCTTGCGGCAGCACGCAGATTCAAGAAAAAAATTAAAGATTCCAAACCCCCCGAACTAGAGGTTCGGGCGGGTGATATGGTCGTAAACTCTTATGGGTACTCAATGATCATCACTAGAGTCATGGGGACAGATACAACCCTAAAGGAGTCAGTTGAGTATGTTGAGACAACCCATAACTCTGAAGGTACGAAGACCATGACACTGGAAAAGCTTCGCAAGATGCACTCCAAGGGGAAGTACAAGGTTTACCGGGGATCTCGCTGGTAGTTTATTAACAAAAGGCTTGACAGCCGATTCTTTTTGATGTATAGTAAGGACATAAGTTAAGAAATCGGAGGGATCATTTTGGGTGACGAATTTAAAACGTGCAGCGTTCTCGGAGAAAAATATCACTACACAGAGTTTACCAAGGCGAAGTCTGGGTGGCTTGCTATCGATGGCTCTCGGAGACACCCCCAGTCCAAAGTGGCAAAGCGGGTGAACATGTCGCTTAGTAATGGTTTGCGAGTGCGAGTCGGAGAAAAGCTGGTGGGGATTAACTCAAAACTTCATCCGAACAATAATCTGTATGAGCGCATAAAGACAAAGGTTTTTGATGACAATGGGTTCAAGGGGCACTGGGGTCGTACCGACCTGACAAAAGAGGTCTATCTAAAAACATACGAGGCTCTTGAGATTGAGCCGCCTGACCTAGATAGGGTCAAGTATAAGGCTTTTGGCTTGGCTAGTAAGGAGGAGCAGAAGTGCCTAGATTATCTAGGAGTTCCAGAGGGCGAGGCGAATCGCCAAGTGAGGCTTGAAGGCACTCGTTACGATGTCGATGGTTTGATTGGAAATACGGCATACGAGTTTATGGGAGACTTTTGGCACGCTAACCCCAAAATTTACGGTCCAGACCACAAGATCAAGGGCTACACGGCAGCAGAGAAGTGGAAGAAGGACAGGGAGCGAGCAGAAGTTATTAAATCTAAGGGTTACGATGTGGTTGTCATTTGGGAGTCTGATTGGAATGAGTTCAAGCAGGGTCTGACAACAGAACTAAAAACAGAGAAGTGGTAAAACCCACGATGAAAAGGGAGAGGTAGATAATGTCAGTTAATAATAATATTGTTATTCTTGGGAAGAACACCAAGCCTTCAGAGTCTTTCTGGCTGGATACGAGCGAGATTGAGGCAGGCGAAACCAACGCCCAGAATTATAGCAAGTCGCAGGTGCGAACCTATGGGATTAATGCAAACCATGTAAAGGAGCTTGCGGTGCACATCGCAGCCCACGGGCAAGAAAAGCCAATCACGGTCACGAAGGTCGTCGGTCATAACTTGTATATGGTCACAGATGGGTGCCATCGGAAAAGTGCCGTCGAGTTGATTAACAAGAACCCACAGAACTACGGGAGAGCATCCGATCAAGAGCCACTTAAAGTGCTTGCCGAGTATCAGACGATACCAGAAGATCTACGACCAGAACTGCGTTTGCGAAAGGTGGTCCAGCTTCGCAAGAACAGCCATAATCCAGCCCTTGGGAATACCATCGATGATGTTGTTCAAGCGGTGCGAGAGATTATTGATGATTCTGGCGATAGCATCATTAACACAAGCGTCATGACCGACAAGGAGCAGATTGAGGCAATTCGAGAAGTGATTGATGAGATCTTTGAGAATGGCTATCGACATGCACGATCTGCTGCCCATAAGGTGTTTCAGGCTTTGCCAGATAGTAAGAAGAAGATCAAGGCGTACACAAAGGATGCTGCGGTAGATGCATGGAACAAGCTGCACAATCACAAGAATCCCCAGACGAAGACTAAGCTCGTTTGGAGCAAGTCAGGCGATGACCAGATTGGTCACGTTGTTTACTTTTGTGATGGTCACATCGACCGCATGATTGGACACATCATGAACAAGCGCATTGACCACAGCCCAAAGAAGATTACCGTAGTGGCTTGGCAGGGTTCAGCAGTTGGGGTTGATGGTACACAGATTGATGAGTTTCGGGAAGAAGTTCACACCAAGCTGCAAAAGGTGAACGAGTACATGCGAAATCTCGGAGGTGGCGATACAGCTTCTGCTCCGAACTATTCTTTTGTTGATGAGGTTGTGTTTTTGCCACAAATCATGTCCGATGCCGTCATGACCCCAGATGGGGACAAGATTGTTCGGAAGTCACGAAAGTTGGGAAAGTTGTAAGTTGTTAAGTAATACGAACTTATTTTATGCAGCACTGTGCTTCTCTGGAGCACATGTGTTGTCATGGTTCCAAATGAATAGCCAGTTTGTGTGGAAGTGGTGGGCAGATAAGCCAGTTTTGACGGTGTGTATTTATGCGATACCCACTGCCTTGCTGTTTTGGTATGGTGCCAAGTATGCCTACGCTGATACTGGCGAGGCGTGGGCAGGCAGGTTTCTTGCCTTCTCCGCAAGCTACCTTGTTTTCCCTGTTTTGACATGGTGGTTTTTGAAAGAGAGTATGTTTACACCCAAGAATTTAACTTGCGTTGCGTTGTCTTTTGTGATAATGTTTATTCAGTTTACTTGGGTAAGTGCAAAGCAGGCTGGAGGTTAAAGGTTTGAAGTTAGAACTTATTAATGAGAAGTGGAAAACAAAGTTTGATAATGTTTATGAACTCTTGGTTGGCAGTGTTGGCTCTAACCGACTAGACAAGGTTCGAGAGGGCATTGACATTATTAATAGCGAGGGATATGAGATTGCATTTTTATCAAACTATATTAAACATTACTATGGGGAGGCTGAAGCACTAAAGATGGTTACAGTTTATTCAACTTTTGTGCAAAGAAACCTCCCAGTGCCATTCAACATCAGTAAATAAAAGGAGAATCAAGATGGCAAATTACAAGCATGGTGAAGCAAACGGATACAAGGCACGCAACGGTCTTGAGTTGGAAAATTATTTTGCAGAACAGACAGGTCTGGAGAAGTCAGGCAAGGGTGACAAGCCTACGTTTACAAACTCCCACGGAATTGAGCAGGTTGTTGACTTTGACTTTCACGCCGAAGTCGATGGGGTGATGCATTACCTTGACCTGACCACGACATACCGAAGTGATCGAGCAAAGCAGAAGGCTTATAACGCTTTTGTCTATAAGAAGCTGTTCAGCGAAAACTGCAAGTTTTATATTGTNGCNGGNGANGTNAACGACAACAAGCGTCGNACNGTGAANCTNATNGANGGNCTNGATGGNGTCATCTCNGTNGAGCANGCAATCGAAATGGTAAAAAAGTGAAGNNNNANCGTCGCTTTTTNCTTGANTTANTNGC
>PAQX01000001.1:0-10010 GCA_002709835.1 Deltaproteobacteria bacterium | reverse complement strand
ATGTTATTTATATAATATAAAGAGAAGATAAANAAGAGAGGAGGNCAGNAAAATGACCAAGCGATTGAAAAAGGGTGATGTTGTAGTTTTCAAGGGCACAAGCTCTAGGTGGGTTATAGATTCCGTCTGGCATGGCGGCACTATTGTCCACTTGGAACTTGAAAATGGCGGCGGTCCCGCCTATGCTATTCCTGTAACTTCTCTTGAGAGGGTTTAGTTGTGATTGTAGATAGAAAAAAGATGCCAATTCGACCCATTGAGATTGATCTAAACGGTCCAGAGGGTAACGCTTTCGTCCTTATGGCTTACGCCCGAAAACTCGGTCGTCAGCTTGGCATGACAGAAGGGCGAATCGATGCAATTATCAAGGTGATGATGCTGACAAACTATGACGGTTTGGTTCACACCTTTGACGTGGAGTTTGGCGAATACGTTGTCTTGTACAAATAAGAGATGCCCACACTGCGATGGCTTTGGTTATGTTCAAATGTACTGCACAAGAGTCGTCAGGGTTTATTGTGACTGCTCTGCTGGAGACATGAGGATCGAGGAGATTAAAAAAGATCTCGCAGACCCAGAATCTCCTGATTATAAATGGACACGAAGGTCGGATATTTTAAAACTTAAGTATCCGACACCTAGTTAATGATAGGAGGGCTTCATCATGTCTTATTCAAATGGGTGTGGTTGCAAGTGCGAGTGTTGTAAAGACTGCAAGTGCAAGTGCTGTAACTAAAAACCTTCTAGCATCACCAGCCCCAGAGTGGGCTGCGTGGTGCGCTTTTTTATTTGAAATAAAACTTTAAAGCCTTGACTTCCACCCTCTCNCTGCTACAATATAAAAGTGGTTGGGGCNATNGTGTCCCGCCCGGTGGAAAAAGAAAAATGTTCGCAGATAGAGATACTCGTTTTATTCGTGTTCTTCGTGATGTTGATTTTGGTGGTGTTGTTCGTATTCGTGCTGGTGCTGTTCGTCTTGTGACCACAGATGATCTTGTTGGTGCTGCTCTTTTTGTTCCTTGTGATTTAGCAAATGATGCTGCTGGTGTTATTGCTCTTGATCCAGATGATTATGAGGCACTAGAAGCACCAGTTCCGTTTGATGTTGCTATTCAGGCATTTTAATTAAGAGAGGTTTTAAAGTTATGACACGCATCCGTATTATCCGAGACATTGTGATTCCAGTTGCCGATGGCACCCACACTATCCAGCGAGGGACTTGCTATTACATCCCTCTGCGTGAGGAGGAGATCGTCGCTGGCGGTGCTCCGCTTCGTGTGCCAGCCCGTCCAAGAGGGTGGTCGGAAGATGTTTGGCTTTTTGTCGGTGAGGACATTGAGATCGTAGAAGATCCGATTCCGTTTTAAGAAAGGTTTTTAGTCATGGCACTTGTTAATGTTGGAGATCTGGTTCGATACCGTCGTGCCATCCCTCTAACCACGATGGAGGGCTTTGTCTGGGTTGAAGAAACTGGCGTTGTTGTTGAAGCTCGTCATGCTCTTGTTGACAACCCAAACTATCTTATTCGTATTTACTTTCAAGAACGAAATAAAATTAGAACTGTCACTGCCACACTATTCAAGCGTCACGGAAAGGTCATCGGCTAATGGAACTTCAAGCAGGAGATTTGGTTCAGCATCTTGCAGGCATTCCAGACCACGGCGCAGGCATTGTGCTTGAGCAGTATGTGTCGGAACCGTCACGGCATTGTTCGGCTTCCATCCCCAATCCGTATCGTGAGGTAAGGGTGTTGTGGCAGAAGCCGCATGGGTATGTTGTTTGGGTGGGCAACCACACGCTAGAGAAAATAAGCGGCGAGGGCGATCCAGAAAAAAGCGAGTGAGAAAAAAATTTCATGTTTTTTTAATAAAGTTCTTGACTCGGGATCTCAAACGGCTATATTATAGTGTAAGGGAGAGAGACTTCCCCTCCCACGGAGATCAAAATGTTTAAGGTTGGAGATTTAGTTCGTTACAAAATTGGTGCTCTCCGTGGGTATCACACCGACGACAAGATTGCCGTCGCCAAAGCCAAGACTCCGCTTCTTGTTCTTGATGTTCGGAAGGGTCACTACAAAAAGCACCCAGACAGGGGGCGCTTGTTTCCTGTCCAACACCTTACCGTCCTTCATCCTGATGGGACAATCGCTAAAACTATTGCTGCTGATGTTACAGGGAGATTATAATGACTCACCAAGAAAAGATTATTAAACTTCAAAAGGAAATGACTCGCTTCGGATTGCTTTGCGTCGGAGGCTACACAGCCACTGTGGTTCTTGCCACTGTTGCGATTTGGTACTTTGAAATCGGCTTCGCCGAAAAGTGTGGGTGTTAATATGTTAGAAGTTGGAGATATCGTAAGAGTAAAGAAAAACTATGTGTCAAGACACGAAGGTTGGATGACCAAGTGGGCTGCAAAGTATAAGACACCGATGGTGGTACTTGAGGCTAGTGACATGCAGGTAAGGGTCGTGTTCGCTATCCAGCCAGAGTGGTTGCCACGTCCGATGTTCAAAAAGCTAACCCTAATGCCACAAGCTGTGACAAAGAGGTTAAAATGAAAGCAGGTGATTTAGTAAAGTTTGATGAGTGTTACTACCCCCAGTACAGGGGCGAACTCGGCTTACTCGTTCGTAAGAGGAAAGCAGAGGTTGTGGGCTGTTGCGATCAGGGCTGCTACAGCAAAGACACCGAATGGGAAGTGTGGGTGAAAGGTCGAGTTCACCCATTTTTTGTAGATGAAGAAGAAATGCAGGTCGTAATCAGGAGCAACAACTGGAAATGAAAGTATTTGTCGGTGAGTTAGTAGAGCTTAAGCCATATTGTCGAGACAGCGGCCGGGTCGCCTTGGTGGTAAAAGAAGGTGTCTGCGACACGAGCATAATAAAGTTCGTGGATGGTGGAGAGCCAGTGTTGGCATTAAATAATAATCTTTTATTGGTTTCAACAGTAAAAAAGACTTGACATTTGTTTCATAGTGTGCGATAAAATACCTGCGGGGCGGGTTGCCCCGAGTGGAGCTTAAGATGAGCGACTTCAATATGTTTCACGGTGAGCGTGTCAGGTATGACGGCAAGCATCCCCTCTTGAAAGATCAAGAAGGTGTTGTGGTCGGAGGTGATGCCCACCAGTTCGTTATCAAGTGGGACAATTTAGAAGTTCTAAGAGGTCACAGCCCGTATGATATTCTGTGGCTTCCAAAGAAAGATTAGCGAGGATAATAAAAATAAATATGTTATTCCAAGTAGGAGACTTAGTAAAGAGAGTACACCCACCACACGATTACTGGTTAGGGATAGTAGTAAAGATAGAGACAGTAAACTCTAAGGCTATACAGTTCCCAGCGTGTAAGAACCAAACCTATGAAACAATCTGGGTGAAGTGGATGAACATAGGCACACCAGAGACTAGGCTATCTATGGCATGGGAACCTGAATCCTATTGGGCTGAAGACCTAGAGGTAGTATCATCTGTTAGTGGTGGTGGTAGTAGAGGTAGGGGTAAACGTAATAAATAAGTTGACTGGACATGTGGTATATTACATTTAATAAGTTTATTAATTACCTTACTCTAGTAGTACTAATATGCCGGACAGCACCGGCACAATGTTTAATACTGTGGTAAACGGTGGGGTAACAGTGGGATTAAGTGGGGGAAAGTGGAAAGTTTATTATTGAGTTGGGGAAATAGGGGAAAATTGGGGTGTGTCCTTACCATCTAACTATCACACTGTCAAGTTTTTTGTTTTGGCACGCTTTATGCATATAGCAAGGACCATGCCAAGAAAAAAGTGATCCCCCATGCATTATTTACTTGACATCTGCTTCCGACTATGGTCTAATGTATATGTGCTTGGGAGAGAGATACTTTGAAAAAAGCTTTGCTGGTTCTGGTGGTCGTGGTTGCTTTCTTCGACGGAGCGAACCGTCGCCCCGAGGTGGCTCATTTTGCTGGTCATGTTGCCCATGCTATGGCGGTCAAATAATGTCCGCATTGGATGAAGAAAGTGCTTGACTTTCAGCCGCCCAGCGTGTATAATATATATGTATTGAGAGATTGATGATGAACCTTCCCCAAGGAGAAAGATAATGAGTTGGAGCGGAACAGTTTACTGTCGCTACTGCGGTAATAAAGGACACAACTCTCGGACGTGTCCACAGAAAACAGAACATTACCGTTTGCGTGCCCAAGCCGAAGTTGATAACGGCGAGGCTCGTGAAGGCTATTGGCATAGAGAGTACGCCAAGCGCACGGGCAAGTGGCTCAACGGCGACGTTGCTGAAGAAATGAAGAAGAAGCGTCGTGGTGGCACTCGGCGCTGTAAGTACTGTGGCAAGACTGGTCACAACACTCGTACCTGCCCAGAGCTAAAGGAAGCCAAGGCTGCTTGGATGGAAAATGCTCGCAAGGCTCGACAGGTTGTTAACCGTCGGTTCCAAGAGATTGGGCTGGGTGTTGGTGCCCTCGTCAAGATTGAACGCTACGGTGAGCCCCAGTTGTTTATGGTTGACAATATCAATTGGCAGCTAGTTAATCATGAGGGTTTGCGTACCAACGGTGGTGAGCCTATCTACCTCAAGCGTCTGACGCCGGGGAACTCTTGGGATGCAACCCGAACGGTTGGTTATCCTAACCTCGAAGCCCATGCTGAAGTTGAGCAGGGTCGGTGGTCCGAGTTTGAGCTTGTTGGTCCTGTGCCTGTCAATGGTGTGGGTAATGAAGTCCTTGAATGTGAGGATGTAAACCTTGGAGAAGTCTTCAAGGAGCGTATGTCCCCGAATTTCCATGAGAATCGGTGGTCATAAAAAGTGAAAAAAAGTGGATCTTTTTGAAGAAAATGCTTGACTTTTGGTTCACTAGCGTGTATATTATATATGTGAGTTGGTTGAGAGAGATTGATTCCCTTCCCCAAAGGAGATAGAAAATGGCTGTTGATTTTAAAACATTTGTTGCTGTTGCGCCCCATGTGGCGGCAGTTCGCAAACCCATCCTGCTTCGTGGTCGCCACGGTGTTGGTAAGTCTTGCGTCGTTTACCAGACTGCTGCCAAGCTTGGCTTGCCAGTTGTGGAGCGTCGTGCTTCACAGATGACCGAGGGTGACTTGGTTGGTCTTCCTAAGACCGACGGAAACGTCACTGCCTTCTGTCCTCCTGACTGGTACATTGAGGCTTGTAACAAGCCTGTCGTCCTGTTCTTGGACGAAGTTGACCGTGCTACGATTGAGGTCCGTCAGGGCATCTTTGAGTTGACTGACTCTCGTAAGCTGAACGGTCACGTTCTTCACCCTGATACTCTCATCTTCGCTGCTGTTAACGGTGGTGAGCATGGCGAGCAATATCAGGTTGGTGAGATGGACCCAGCGGAACTTGACCGTTGGACCGTGTTCGATGTTGAGCCTACGGTTGAAGACTGGCTCGATTGGGCAAAGCCCAACGTTCACGAAATCATCTGGGACTTCATTAACCAGAATCGTGACCACCTTGAGCACACTGGTGACTTCGAGCCTAACAAGGTTTACCCCAGTCGTCGTTCTTGGGACCGCTTGAATGAGTGTCTTGAGAATGGGCAGTTCCTGACCGATGAGAATCGCAAGGGTAACGCTGCTGTTATCTACGAGCTTGGTTGTGCCTTCGTCGGCTTTGAAGCTGCTGTTTCTTTCCGTGACTTCGCCGAGAAGTACGAGCGTCAGGTGTCTGTCGCTAACATCATTGATGAGGGTCAGGTTGAACTGACCGCCGAGTTCGGCATCAATGACCACTGTGCTCTGGTTGAAAAGATGGAGAGCACCGAAGTCTTCAAGGAAGCTTTGACGGGTGAGCAAATTAATAATCTTGCTGCCTACTTCCTGACCCTTCCTAGTGAAGTGGCTATGAAGCTTTGGACCGTGCTCGGTAATGGTCACATTGACAATACCGTTGCCCTCCACCAGTGCCAAGTAGATGGCGTGGCTGTGAGTGGTCACATTGTTGAGCTTTTGACGGGTAATGCCGTCAGCTAGTTGTCCTTGGGGAAGGACCGAGGAACGGGCATGTCATTGTGACCTCTGCCCTGCCCTCATTTTTCTTCAAAATAACTAAAATAATGCTTGACTTCTGGTGCGATAGCTGCTATATTGTATATGTGAGTTGGTTGAGAGAGGTTACTAATGACATTTGATTTGAACAAACATACTGCTCGGCTTCTAATGCAAGAGCCTTTCTTTGCTGCTCTGTCTCGTAAGATTGATAAGAAAGCCACCACAGCGGTTCCTACCGCTGGTGTCCGAGTGACCGATGAGGGTCGCTTCGAGATGGTTTACAATCCAGAGTTCTTTGAGAAGATGACCGACGTTGAGCGTGCGGGTGTTCTCAAGCACGAGTTCTACCACTTGATCTTTGAGCATGTCACTGGTCGTTTGCCAGAGGCTGGCATGTCTAAGAAGTGGAACTTCGCTACTGACCTTTCAATCAACTCTCACCTCATTGGTGAGTTGCCCGAAGGTGCTTTGATTCCGGGCGAGGGTCACTTCGCTGATATGCCTGTGGGCAAGTCGGCTGAATGGTATTTTGAAAACCTTCCTGATGGTGACAATGGTCAGGGGGAAGGTGAGAACCAAGGTGGTCAAGGTGAGCCGCAGGATGGCGAGGGTCAAGGCGGCGAAGGTAATGGCGAGCCCCAAGAAGGGGAAGGTCAGGGTCAAGGTAATGGTGAGCCCCAGCCTTGGGATGACCACAGTGGTTGGCAAGAGGGTGACAACACTGCCAATGAGATTGCCAAGCAGCGTCTGAAGGAAGCTGTCAAGTCTGCTGCTGAAGAAGCCAGCAAGAGTAATGGTTGGGGTAGCGTGTCTGCTGGTGTCCGTCAGGAAATCATGGATCGCTTGACGGCTAAGATTGACTGGAAGAAGGTTCTTCGATACTTCATCAAGACCAGCCAGAAGGCTAACAAGAGCAGTACCATCAAGCGGATTAACCGACGGTACGCCTATGTTCACCCGGGTCGCAAGACGAATCGAACTGCCAAGATTGCAATCAGCATTGACCAGTCTGGTAGTGTTGATGACGGTATGCTTGCCCAGTTCTTCGCCGAGCTTAACAAGCTTGCCAAGCTTGCAGAGTTCACGGTGATTCCGTTCGACAGTGAGGTTGGAGAAGATAAGATTTATGTTTGGAAGAAGGGCGAGAATCGCAAGCGTGAGCGAGTGATGTACGGTGGAACCTGCTTTGATGCTCCCACCAAGTACGTCAACGAGCGACCCTTTGATGGGCACATCATCCTCACGGACATGTGTGCTCCGAAGCCTATCGCTTCCAAGTGTCAGCGAATGTGGATGACCACGGCGTACTACGCCAAGCATCCTTACTTCCAAACCAATGAGCGTGTGGTTGCCATTGAGGATTAATCGAGGGTAATAAATAAAATGTTATAATAGTTAGTGAATGAGGACATCCTGATATATCCAGTTCTGGTAACAGGTAGGTATCAAGATGTTCGGTGGAGACAGCCTTTTGAACGTTCAAGCTGTCGGGGAATGGCATAAGCAAGGACGCAGTTGTCCAGTTAGACACGGGTTAGGGATTGCCCGTGCTTTTTTCTTTTAACAGTAAGGAGTGCTATTGTGGATATAGAAGTAGTAGGTAACTTAATACTATGCGCCATGATACTGTGTGCACCAATTATATTTATTGTTGCCAACGTGAACTACCTGCCACCCGTTGATGTAGAAGAAGATCCTTCGGAGGATCATAATAAAAATAATTAATAAAGTACTTGACTTCCAGTAGCCCAGCGAGTATAATATATATGTAAGCTTGAGGAGGGCAGGACATTGGAGTAGGAGAGCGGCGTGGGAGGAGAAATTCCCGTAGGTGCCAAGTCGGATGGGCATGTTGTGAGTGAGAGAGAGATAGTTAACCTTCCCCAAAGGAGATAGAGATATGACAGAATGGATTAAGTGGCAACGTAAAGGACAGTGGGTAGATAACGATGAAGGTTATCACTACCGTTACTGCGGTGCCTGCGGTGGTAAAGCAGAGCACGACTTCAATGGTTGTGTTGACTGCCACAACCGTGCGTTGCGTAAGCGCATGGCTAACAAACCTGCGCCTGTCTTTGACAGGATAGTGAACAGAGAGTTCATAGCTGGTACACCATACCTCGTCACCTTACGAGAGTCAGGTAAGAAGGTATGCAATTGCAAAGGCTACATCTTCCGTAAGAAGTGTAAGCACTTGGAGATGACAACAAAGTTCTAATATATACTTGACAACACAGTGACAGTGTGATAGGGTAAGGGGTAGGGGGAGTACCCCCACCACCACCCGCCTCCCGTCGGAACCTAAGTCCCACCGGGGTAGGACTGGCATGGACCTTGCCCCAGTACACGCTCGATCACGCCGAGAAAAAATGAGATTTAAAAATGCCGCAAAAAAATAATTTAGGATTTATGCTCTTTTCGCTTGCATTAGCCATTTCTTTGTGGTACTATGTTAGCATGATTTAACTTGGAGAGAGAAATGTTTAAGAAAAGGAATAAGCAAGTTGTATGTGCAGACGGTTTTCGTATGTCAGTTCAAGCGGGTGACGGTATGTACTGTACGCCCCGTGACGATTATGGTCCCTATTCCGAAGTTGAGATCGGTTATCCTTCGGAGAGGGAGGAGTGCATCATGCCGTACTGTGAAGATCCCACGCAGCCTACGGACACGGTTTATGCATACGTCCCAACCCAGTTCGTGACGTACATTATCGCAAAGCATGGTGGTATGGTTTCGGGTGGGTTGCCTAACGGAATTTTCATGAATAAGTTTACCGCCAAGCACGAGGAATAGGCTTAATCACACGACCCACTATTTATAATTGGTAGAGGGTCGTATGTGGAAAAGCCAAAAACGAAATTTAACGTAGGAGACTTAGTAGAATATTCAGACCACCTGCCGTTTGCCATGTATTCAAAGACCGTGGGAGTTGTGGTGGGCATCATAAATTTTAAAGAAGTGTGGACAGAGCTTGAGGAGGATGACAACCCAGAGTACGCAAAGGGGTTTTTAGAAGAATTAAAAATGTACTATGCGCTAAGGGATGTTGAACAGAATCCAGAGACATATCCAGCGGAACGAATTGAGATGCTAGAGAACATGTGGAGAGATCCAGCGTTCAAGGAGCCAGAGTTTTTAATCAAGGTAGTTTGGACCAGTGGCGAGAGTTATGTTGAACACCCCGCAGATTTAAAAATCGTATTGAGGGTGCAGGAGGTTCCAGATGAAGAAGAATATTCAGATTAGAGAAGTTGACACAATTTTGACAGAAATGGAAAACGTCGATTTAAGACTAAAAAAGATGATTGAGCAGATTAAAGATATAATGTTGCAACAGGCGACAATTATAAAAGAACTCAAAGACGAAAATGAGAGCCTGTGGTTCATGTTGGAGGAAGTAAAAGAGTCGGACATGAAGAATTGGGCAGAGAAAAATAATAACAAGGAAATTTTGCAGCATAGATTGGACGATTGGTTTGCCCAACTAGCTGTAATGAAAAACAACCAAGGTGATGCATGAACAGACAACCAATTGTAATTTTTGATGGCAGCGGCTGTGCTCAAGCGGACGGATACTCCGAGGAGAACACCGTACTAACAATTAATTCTTTTGCGGAGAGACAAACCGCCAACAGCGGCTATAGTCATTTCGAGGGTACAAACGAGGAACTGCTCGATATTGTAGTTTCAAACTGGCATAATTGCAAGCCCGGGTATCGGCAAGGCGTAGTGCTTATTAGTGTTCCCCCAGAGAACTTCTATTCGGGAGTTTGCAAGCTGGAAACTGGGGATGCTCTAGAAGCCGCTTATTTGCCCCGTAGAGAGGGCGAAGCCCCTCGTAAGACTCTGGCTAAGGTAGGCGGCGAAAAGCTCTCTGCGAGGCGTGTAGAGGTCGTAGTGTATGCTTCCTCTGTCCTAGCAGAGACATCGGATAATGAACTACCAGAAGACGAGGATACTTGGGAGATTGTCTCGATTAATGCGGCACCGCTTA